>CANHNQ010000025.1 GCA_947462095.1 Gemmatimonadota bacterium | reverse complement strand
CTTTGCATGACATTCCGCGCAGTGAATCCGGCGACCGGCGTCGCCTTACACGAGTTCCCGCCGCTCGCGCCCGCCGAACGCGAGGCGCTCATCAGCCGCGTGCATCGCGAGCAGCAGCAGTGGCGTCACACCACGCCGGCGCAGCGGGGGCATTTCGTGCACGCGCTGGGGGTGGCCCTGCGGGCACATCGCGAAGCGCTCGCGGAGTGGCTGTCGATAGAGATGGGAAAGCCGATCGTGGCCGCCCGCGCGGAAGTCGACAAGTGCGTGTCCCTTTGCGACCAGGCACCGGCCCTGGCGCAGGCCGCACTCGCGGACGACGTCATTGTGCACGACGAGACGACCGACGTCCGCGTTCAGTACGCGCCGCTGGGCACGCTGCTGGCCATTATGCCGTGGAATTTCCCCTACTGGCAGGCGCTCCGGTTTGCCGTCCCCACGCTGCTCGCAGGTAACGGCGTGCTGATCAAGCCGGCGGGTTCCGTGCCGGCCGGTGCCCGCGTACTCGACACCTGTTTCGCCGAAGCGCGGGCGGCGGTCCGCGCCGTTGAGGCGTCGATACCGGACGCGCCCTGCCATGTGGCGTTCATCGAGATCGAGGCGCTCGATGGGGTCATCGCCGACGACCGGATCGCGGGCGTGACATTGACCGGCAGTGATCGTGCCGGCCGACACGTGGCATCGGTGGCGGGGCGGTACCTGAAGAAAGTTGTGCTGGAGTTAGGCGGCAGTGATCCGTTCATCGTGCTCCCCGATGCCGATGTCGCCGTGGCCGCCGCACAGGCCGTGGCCGCGCGTACCGTGAACTCCGGGCAGTCGTGCATCGCGGCCAAACGGTTCATCGTGTGCGACGCGGTGTACGACGAGTTTCTCGTGCGTTTCGTGGACGGGATGCGCGCCCTGCGCGTCGGCGATCCGCGCGATGACGCGACACAGATCGGACCGATCGCCACCGAGAGTGTCCGAGATACCCTCGCGAAGCAGGTGGCCGACTCGATCGCGGCGGGGGCGGTCGCGCTCGTGGGTGGCCCCACCGACGGCCTCGTCGGTTTCTTCTATCCGCCGACGGTGCTGGTGAACATTCCGGACCACGCGCCTGCGGCACGCGAAGAGTTATTCGGTCCGGTGGCGTCCGTGTTCCGCGTGTCCGACGTCGAGGCGGCGATCGCGAAGGCCAACGACACCCCGTTCGGATTGGGCGCCAGTGTGTGGACCCGCGACCCCGCGCTCGCCACGCAGTGCATCGACGCCCTCGATGCCGGGATGGTGTTCGTGAACGAGATGGTGGTCTCCGACCCGCGCTATCCGTTCGGCGGCGTAAAGCAATCCGGCATGGGCCGCGAACTCGGCGCACTCGGATTCCGCGAGTTCACCAACCCGAAGGCGGTTCGTCGGGGTCGTCTTCCTGCAGCCCCTCGATAAGCCGACGCCACCACGGACGCTGGTCTTCCGCCCGGCGCATCGCGCGCACCACCTGTCGCCACGCGATGCGCATTTCCAGCGCATCTTCGAACCGATCTTCCACCCGCGCCGCGAGACCACGCAGTAGCCAGCCACCGAGTGCCTCGGGGCATCCATCTTCCGCAAGGCGCGCCGGAAGGGTGTCGGAGAGCTGCTGCGCGAGGATCGACTCCGCCGGGCCGTCGCCGAACGGTGCGCGTCCCGTCGTGACGAAGTACACGATGCTCGCCAACGCGTAGCAGTCGGTCGCCGGTCCCTGCGCCTCGCCCAGCAGTTGCTCCGGTGCCGCGAATGACGGCGTTCCCGACGTGCCGGCGCCCTCTTCCCCGAGCGCGTACGCGATGCCGAAGTCACCGATCCGCCACCGGCGATACCGATCGATGAGGATGTTCTCGGGCTTCAGATCGCGGTGGATGATGCCGCTCGTGTGCGCCGCATGCAGCGCTTCGAGGACTTCATCCACCTGCGGCGCGATCTCTTCAAACTGACGCGGTCCGCTGCGCGACACGAGACTGGCCACCGATCCGCCTTCCGCCAGCTCCATCGTGTACCACACGATGTCGCCACGGCTATCGGTGTCGTAGATGGGCACGATCGCCGCATGCGCGAGTTGCGCGGCCAGTCGTGCTTCGCGGCGGAATCGCGCCACGGCCGTGTCGTCCTTGGCAATGTGCGGATGCAGCACCTTGATGGCGACTTCGCGCGACAGCGACAGATCACGGGCCCGCCACACGCTGCCGAACATGCCGCGGCCGAGCGGCGACAGAATCTCGTAGTCGTCGGACGTGGCCCACCGCAAACGCGCCTCCGACGAATCGAGCGCGGTGGGCAACTCGTCCCCCTCGGGCGCGATCATCACCTGCCGCACCGACACGTGCCGGTCCATGTCGCGCAGCATCGCGGCGACGCTCGGGAACCGGTCCTCGGGCTTGGGGGCGAGGGCGCGCTCCATCACCGCCGCCAGCGCCTGTGGACAGTCCGGGCGCAGCAGCGAGATGGGCGGCACATCCGCTTCCGGCGGCGTCTCACCCGTGAGCATGGTGAACAGCATCGCCGCCAACTGCCACTGATCCGAGGCCGGCGTGGGACGCCACTCGGCGGCCGACCACTCCGGTGGCCACGGCGTGTACGCCGAATCGGGCTGCAGCCCGACCGGCCGCTGTTCGCGCGGCAGCACCCATTCCCACCCGAGCACCCACAATCGCCCACCGGGCGTCAGCCAGATCGTGCTCGCCGAAATCGCGCCGTGCGAGGCACCCGTGTCGTGCAGATAGGCCAGCGTACTGCCGGCTTCGCGCAGCACCTGCAGCGCGAACGGAATGGCCTCCGGCCCCAGGCGGGTGAGGCGCGAATACACCGTTTCCCCACCGATCCAGCGTCGGAGATAGCCGGGGCCACGTCGGCTCTCCTGATACGACGCCCAGTAGTGGTACGTCGTCGGAATCGAGGGGTGATTGCGATGCGCCAACGCGCGCGCCTCGTGCTTCAGCCAGTCCTGATGAGCCGCATCGGGTGCGCTCACCAGCGAGAGGGATCGCCCCAGGGCGTCCACGACTTCCTGATAGTGCCGATGCTCGCGCTGAATTGCTTCGTGCCCCCACGACCAGCCGGGGGGCAACGTCCACGCCTCAAGATGCGGAGCCGGCGACGTGGTTTGCCGATGGTCGGGAGGAGGCGCGGACGGACTCATGACAGACAGTTTAACGCCCCAAGCAACGTCATGTGCGACCCGCACGACGAAGTGTGAGACGAACCGTGGTCCCGGCGCCCGGAGTGCTCGTCAGTCCGATCGTCCCCCCCCAGCCTTCGATCAACCGGCGGCTGATCGCCAAGCCTAAACCACTGCCACTCGTGCGGGTCGAGAAGTGCGGCTCGAAGACCTGCGGCAGGACATCGGCCGCAATACCCGACCCATCGTCCGTCACGTCAACGACCACGTGCGTCGCCGTCCCCTCCACCCGCACCGACACCGTCCCCGCCTCCGCGAGCCGCGCGTTCTCGAGCACGTTGAGCAGCACTTCCTTCAACTCGTCCCGTTGGGCCATCGCGACGACCTGCTCCCGTCCGGGTTCTGGCGCATCGATGTCCCAGCGAATGCCGGCTTCGCGCTCGCCGTCCTCCCCGAGTCGCTCGAGCGCCACGACGTCCTGCACGACCGCCGCGACGTCCACCGGCACGGGCGGCTCGCGATCCTCGGGCACGGTCCCGTACCGACTGAATGCCCGGGCGATCTCGTCGAGATGATCGATCTCCGCCAGCACCCGCGACACGTTGGTGTCCAGAATGGTGCCAAAGTCGCCACGCTGATCGCGATACGCGCGCAGCAGATGCTGTACGCCAAGGCGAATCGGCGTGAGCGGATTCTTGATTTCATGCGCGACTTGCCGCGCCATCTCGCCCCACGCCAACACGCGTTGCGCCGACGCCAGCTCGGTGACGTCATCGAGCGTCAGCACGGCGCCGCTCGGCAGTCGCGTCAGTCGCGCGCGCATCTGTCGCCCAAGGACCATGAGCTCGAACGCGTCCTCGTCAGTCGTGGCCGAAAGAAATGCGGTGGAGCGTTCCACGAGGGGGGCGAGCGTGGCCGGCAACGCGCGCAACGACATGCCCGCCGTGCGCAGCGACACGCCGAGCATCGCTTCCGCGCGCGGATTGGCGATCAGGATATCACCACCGGGTGTCCCCCCGTTCTCGGCGGCTCGAAGGGCGAGCACGCCGCTGGCGACGTGCTGGAGGACCGCCTCCGTACGCTGCTGCGCGGCCTCGAGCGCGGCACGGCTGACGGCGAGATCATCCGCCATCCGTCCGAAGGCACGATAGACCGGCGCGAATTCCGTGGCCGGCGCGACGCCCAGCACCGGTGCACGGCCACCCGCGGCGATGGCCAACGCGGCCTCGCGCAGCGCCCCCACGGGCCGTGCCAGCGACCGAGCCGCCACGCCACTCGACCAGAGGGCGGCGAGCGCACCGAGCATGGTCGCGAACACGAGCAACACACCGAGGTCCTCGCGGCGGGCATCCAGCGCAAACTCGTCGCCGCGCGCCTGGGTGGCCAACACCGAGGGACTCGCCGGCGACAGATGCCGGAAGCCCACCAGCGTGCGGGCATCGCCTACCGCGATTCGCCGGGTCGTGAACACGTCGTCGGTGCCGAAGTCATCCGTCCTGACGCCACTGGTGCCGAGCGAGAACGGCAGCAATCGGCCGAGCGGCGCGAGCGCGTCGAGCAGTGAGTCGCTGGCCGTGACGAGCTGGCCGTTGCGATAGAGAAAGAGCGGCGCGCCGGTGCTCGAGGGCGCGGTGCCGATGGAGCGCCGTTCCTGTTCGGCCGCCGCCACCCGCAACGTTTCGCGAACCAGCAGTTCGCGCGCCGCGCGGTCGTCGTCCTGCAGGCGATACCATGCCCACGCCGCGAAGATCGTGGCGGGCACGATGAAGAACGTGAGTAACGCGCCGCTCAGGCGCACGCGATAGGAGCGCGACCATCGCGCGCGCCGCAGTCGCAGCAGTCGGCCAAGCGCCCCATCGGCGAGGGCGGTGGCCGACCAGAGGAGCATGACGGCGATGACGTCGAGGAACACCAGCAGTGCCCCGCGCGGGAGGAGCACGTCGAGGGAGCGGAGATCCACTTCGACATGCACACGACGCACGTCGATCCCGGTGCCGGCCACACCATCCCCGTGCATGGCGTCGCCACGGCGGCGCCACTCCAGCGCCTGTGCAATCGTGTCACCGGCCGAGGGCGTGGCCAGCGCGAGCTTGTACGGCGCCTCCGTGCCCCGGGCGCCCGTGACGCCGGTGAAGGCGGCGAATGGATCGAGCGGCAGCAAGCGCGTACGCGGCGGCACGGCGATGGTCGTCACGACACTGTCCGGGGCCGGCACCGCTGCCACCAGCAGTGTGGTCGGTCCGTCACCAACGGCGCGGATTTCCACCAGACCACTTTCGCGCGCCATCATGGCGATCACCGCCTGCGCACCGATCGTGTCGTTCACCGGGGCCAACGCCAAATCAGACACCGGCGCCGAGGTGTTGCCCGGCACCCAGCGCGCCAGCCGCGCCGGATAACCGGCAAGGGCGAGCTCACTCGCGGCATAACGCCGCAACAGCGCGTCGGCGCTGCGCACCGGCCGCGTTTCTTCGCGCATCGAGCTCGCGAACCGTTCGAGCAGACGGTACGCATTCTCGTCGACCGCTTCGATCCGTTCGAGGTCGTGCTGCGCCAGTGCCATCCGGGCGCGCACCGTGGCGCCCCAGGTGAGCGTGGCCGCCCCGGCCCCCGCCACAACGGCCGCCGCGGCGACCTGCGCCAGGCCGCGACGCGTGAGCGCCAGCGAGCCGATCGCGGCAATCCACAGCGCCGGATACCACGCCGGCCATCCGCCGGGTGCGTCCCACAGCACCGGCGCAAATACGCCGGTCAGGAGCGCGAGCAACGGGGCGACGGACGCGGGCACGCCGCGACGCGACCCGAGTGCCGCCTGCCCCGCGGCGGCACCAGCCAGCAGGATGGACACGCCCGCAAGGGCGAGCGCGAGCTGCCACGCGATCCACAACCCGAACCCCGCGCCGGCCGCCGGCAACGCGATCCCGCGGGCCAGGTCGCGCAACAGAAACGGACCGCCCGACGCCACGAGCATCACGACCGCCACCGCGAACCACCGCGACCGCGTCGTGAGCCGCGTGCGCAACACCAGGAGCAGCACGGCGAGGGCGAGCGCGGTCGTGATGAGCAGTGCCGCCACGTTCGACGTGAGCGGCCCCCCCATCGCGGCGAAGTAGCTCGCCGGATCGAACAGCGCGGACACATTCGACAGCGCGGTCAGCGGCGCCACGGCGATCGCCAGGAGCGCCGCCGCCGCGGCCGCCACCCGCTGTCCGGTGCGCGCCGGTCGGCGCCACGCGCAGATCAGCATCCCGAGCAGCGCGAGGCCGAGTGAGAGATTCGTGCGCGCGCGCGCACGTTGGAGCAACGCGAGCTGGGTCTCGCCTTCTGAAAAATCCAGCGTCCGCACGCGCGCCAGCCGATTCGGGCCATCGGGAACCACCACCACCGTCGCGCCGGGCGCCACGCTGGTCGAATCAGGAGACTCGATGATCGTGTGCGCCACATCGACGCGGCCCCACAGCGTCCGCAACAGCGGCTTCGCAAAGCGATCCGCCGGCGGCGCCGAGGCGAGCAGCACGACGGCCACCGCCTCGACCCGCCCGTCGCCCGAGCGCGCGCGCGCCACCAACGACGTGTGAAACGCGCCGTCCACCAGACGGACGCCAACCGGCGCTCCGGCGGTCACCGGCGTGCGGGTCTGCCCCGCAAGCGCCACCAAGGTGCCATTCCGGAACACCAGCAGCGCCGATTCCACCGCATCCGGCAGCGGCGCCGTCACGACGCCCGCCGAATCCAGCACCCGCTCCTCGACCACCCGTCGCAGGGTCGAGGCGACGTCGGTCAGACTCGCTGCCACGCGCTGCGCACGATCTTCCCGTTCGCCCGCCGACCACGCGGCCCAGTCACGGCGCACCGAGAACAGGGTGGCCGTCTCGCCCAGCGCCACCGTCACCGTGACGGCGAGCAGCACGACGGTCACCACCGCAATCCCGCGCGGGCGCCGCAGTGTGGGGAGCCGCCACGCGGCGCCGACACTCGCGATCAGTGCGACGGCCAGCGACGGCCACCCCGGCGCCTGCTGCCAGAGCGCGCAGGCGACGATGGCGGTACAGGTCGCGGCGACCCAGCCCAATGGCCACGAATCGGCGGGCGCGGCCCGGGGTGTGGAGGACATGGCCCCACAATACCCCGCTGACCCCGCCATGGCGAAGGGGCGCGCCGTTTGCGGTTATCTTTCGGTGATGCCCCGTTTCCACCGCTCCCGCCGACGGCCTGCCGCGGCGCTGCCACTCGTCGCGACGATCCTCGTCGCGCCATTGCTGGCCGCGCGGCGCCCGTCGTCGGCGCCATCGCCATCGCCGTCGCACACGCAGCCGCCGGTGCAGGCGCAGACGCCGACACAACTGCGTCTCGACGTGGGGAGCTTCACGCTCGTGGTGAATGGGCAGCGGGCGGGGCGCGAGCAGTTTTCCGTGCAACGGGTCACCTCACAGGACGGCGGGACACTGGAAGTCCGCTCGGAATCGGCGCTCGGCGATCGACGGGTCGCCATGCGCCTCGAGGCCGACTCGGCCGGTACCCCGGTGCGCTACTCGGTCGAGGAACGACGGGGAGCCGATGTCACGCTCCGCCTCGGCGGGCAGCGCGTCCGCGGCCGCTTCGCGACGCTGGCCCGCAGTTCCACGGGCGAAGCGGCGCGCGAATATCTGCTGCGTCCCGGCGCGGTGGTCGTCGAGGACGATGGGATCGTCCAGTATGCCCTGCTGGTCCGCGACCGCCGGCTCGCCGACGGCGCCGGCGTGACGCTCCCCAGCCTCACCCCCATCGCCAACAGCCAAGGGGCCGTCCGTCTCGTGCTCGAAACGCACTCCGACACCATCGTCGTGGCTGGTGTCCGCCGCGAGGCACGCCGCTGGCGGGTCACGACCAGCAGTGGCGACCTGCGGCTCCTCTGGGCGGACGCCGACGGGCGCCTGCTCCGGCTCACGATTCCCGCACGGAATCTTGAGGCCCTGCGAGACGACGTGCCGCGCTGACACGTCGCCGCCGACGCCTGCGGAGAGATCCACCCTCCGTGCGCGTGTCGAATGAAACCATCACAGCTCGGGATGCGTACGCCCCTTGACTATGTCCTCCACCTGCTTCGTCCCCATGAGAATTCACGCATACGCATTCGCCTACGCGTTCGCGGTCAGCCTGGCAGTCGTCGGGATCGGCCCGACACTCGCCACAGCGCAGACCGCCCCTGCTCCGGGGGCTGTCATCACGCTCACGGACGCCTTGGCGCTCGCACGCCGGAACAATCCCGCGCTGCAGACATCAATCAACGCCCGGCGGACAGCCGCCGCCGCGGTTCGCTCCGCGAAGGGCGCGTTCCTCCCGAGCGTCAACACGAGCATGGGTGGCGGCTATCGTGAAGGACGCCAGACCTTTCTCCAGGGCCAGGCCTTCGGGTCCACCAACGACCAGCTCTCGACGGACGCCTCGGTCAATGCCAACCTGCAGCTCTCGCTCGCGACCCTGAACGACAAGCGTGCGGCGCAGGCGAACCAGAATGCAACCGAAGCCGACATCGCCACGGCCGAGCAGCGTGTGCGGAACGAGGTCACCAATCAGTACCTCACGGCACTGCAGGCACAGGCGCGGGCAGCGCTGCAGGACACCCTGCAGGCGACCACGCAGACGCAGCTGCAGTTGGCCCGCGCGCGGCTTCAGGTCGGCTCCGGCACGCAGCTCGACGTACAGCGCGCCGAAGTGGCCGACGGACAGCAGCGCGTCGCCTCGTTGAACACGCGGAATCAGGCCGCCATCGAAATCGTCCGCCTCTTCCAGGCCATCGGTATCGATGCGCCCGCTGAGGCAAAACTGGACGCCAACCTTGCCGCTCCGCCAGCCATCGATCTTCCGGCCATTCTTGAGATGGCCCGCCGCAGCAACCCGGCGCTCGGCGCCTTCCGCGCCCGCGAAGAATCGGCCCGACGCACGCAGGCCTCGGCCCGCAGCGCGTACTTCCCGTCGCTCTCGCTGTCGGCCAACGTCTCGGCGTTCACGAACCGCTTCACCAACACCGGATTGCTCATCAGCCAGAGCCAGACGAGCACCCTCGCCGGCAAGGCCTCGTGCATCCGCAGTGAAGAGGTGCGCGACCGCCTCGGCCTGCCGAACAATCTGTCCCAGTGCAACGCGGTTACCTTCACGACGGCGCAGGAAGCCGCCATCCGTGCGGCGCAGAGCAAGTATCCGTTCGACTTCACACGCAACCCGTACTCGCTGTCGGCATCCTTCTCCGTGCCGGTCTTCAACGGGTGGCGTCGCGAGCAGCAAGTAGAGCAGGCCAGCGTGCAGCGCCGCAACGCCCAGAATGATGTGCGCGCGCAGGAACTGCGCGTCACGGCTGACGTGACAGCGGCGTACCTCTCGCTCAGCACGGCGCAGCAAACGGTGGTCCTGCAGGAACAGAACGTGCGTACCGCCCGCACGGCCCTCTCGCTGGCGCAAGAGCGCTACCGCGTCGGGGCTATCAGCATCGTCGATCTCGTACAGGCCCGCGGCGACTACGAGCGCGCCGAGACCGACCGAATCACGGCCGTCTTCGATGTACAACGGGCATTCGCGGCGCTGGAAAATGCCGTCGGCCGTCCCATCCGCTAACAGAGACCAGTCATGACGAAAGGTGTAAAAATCGGGATTGGCGGCGTCGTAGTCATCGCCGTTGCCGCCCTTGCCGTAATCAGCGCGAAGAAGAACAGCACGAAGCCGGTCGAAGTGCGCACCGAAGCGGTCGAGACGCGTGACCTCGTCGCGTCGGTCACCGCCAGCGGACAGATTCAGCCGCGCACCAAAGTCGATGTCTCGGCCGACGTGACCGGCAAGATCGTGCGCCTCTCCGTGAAGGAAGGCGACGTCGTGAAGAAGGGGCAGTTCCTGCTGCAGATCGACCCGGAGCAGGTCACGGCCGCCCTCCAGCGTTCCGAGGCGTTTCTGGCGTCCTCCCGCGCGCAGGCCGCGCAGTCGCGCGCCAGCCTGCTGCAGGCCCAGCGCAACTACGAGCGCTCACTCAAGATCAAGCAGCAGTCGCCGGAACTCGTTAGCGACGAGCAGCTCGAACAGCTCAAGACGCAGGCCGACGTGAACAAGGAATTGGCGGCGGCCGCCAGCTTCAGCGTGGATCAGGCCGTGGCCTCGGTACGTGACGCGCGTCAGGCGCTCAACCGGACGACGATCATCGCCCCCATGAGCGGCAAGATTACCCGCCTCAATGTGGAAGAAGGCGAAACGGCCATCATGGGTACGCTGAACAAGGATGCGGCGACACTCATGACGATCAGCGACATGAGTGTGCTCGAAACGAAGGTGAAGGTCGACGAAACCGACGTCGCGCGTATCAGCGTGGGCGACTCGGCGCTCATCCAGATCGACGCCTTCCCCGACACCACGTTTGTCGGCCGCGTCGTTGAAATCTCGAACAGCTCGGTCACGAAGTCGGCCGCCGCGACCACCGGCGACCAGGCCATCGACTACGAAGTACGCGTCGAGCTCGTGAACCCGCCGCAGGACACCCGCCCCGACTTTTCGGCCACGGCCAAGATCGTGACGGCGTCGCGGACCAAGGTGCTCAGCATTCCGATCATCGCCCTCACGGTTCGCGAAAATGAAGACCTCCCGAACGGCGACTCGGCCGTGACGGTGGGCCGCCAGCCGACGAAGGAAGTGGGCAAGCGCGACGTGGAAGGCGTCTTCGTCGTGGGGACCGACAACAAAGTCAGCTTCCGCCCCGTGAAGGTCGGGATCGCCGGCGAGCGTCATTTCGAAGTGCTCGACGGTCTGAAGAGCGGCGAGACCATCGTGGCCGGCACGTATCAGGCGATCCGCGAACTCAAGGACGGCGCCATGATCAAGACGGCGAAGGTCGAGGACAAGAAGGCACCGGCCGCCGGAAAAACGCCGTGAGCAAGGCACTCGACGACATCGGACTCAGCACCACCGGAGAGCGCCAGGCGGTCACCACCGCCGCCGGCGTCGCCCCGGGCAAGGACTGGGTCATCGTGACGCGACAGCTGAAGCGCCAGTACGACATGGGTGGTGAAATCGTCCGCGCCCTCCGCGGCGTCGATCTCGCCATCCGGCGCAACGAGTATGTCGCGATCATGGGGCCGTCGGGATCCGGCAAGTCGACGCTCATGAATCTCATCGGCTGCCTCGACACGCCGAACGAAGGCGAGTACTGGCTGAACGGCATGCTGGTCAGCACGATGTCCGACGATGCGCTCGCCCGCGTGCGCAACAAGGAAATCGGATTCGTGTTTCAGACGTTCAACCTCCTGCCCCGCGCATCGGCGCTGCAGAACGTCGAACTCCCGCTCGTGTACGCCGGCATCTCGGCCGATGAACGGAAGAAGCGCGCCACGGAAGCGTTGGAACGCGTGCAACTCGGCCAGCGCATGCATCACCGGCCGAACGAACTCTCCGGTGGTCAGCGCCAGCGTGTTGCCATCGCGCGCGCCCTCGTGAATCGTCCGTCCATTCTGCTGGCGGATGAACCCACGGGCAACCTCGACTCGCAGACCTCGGAAGAGATCATGCGCGTGTTCGAAGAGCTCGCCGCACAGGGGCAGACCGTGGTCATGGTCACACACGAACCGGACATCGCCGTGCACGCCCAGCGCATCATCGTGCTGCGCGACGGCGTCATCTCAAGCGACGAAACACGCGCTCAATACGCCGTCAAGCTGTCCGGCGAGCGCGTGCACTGAGTGGTGCGGTACGACCCGGTCGGTATCCACCGGCCGGACCTGCAGTGGCTGTCATTCAATCCAACGTGAAAACACGAGACGCGATCGGTCTGGCGCTGACCCAGATTCGAGTTCAGAAACTCAAGAGCGCCTTCACCCTCCTGGGGGTGACCATTGGCGTGATGTTCCTTATCGCCGTGGTCTCCATCGTTGAAGGGATGGGGCGCTACGTCGAAGAAGATTTTGCCGCCCGACTGATCGGCAGTAACACGTTCACGCTGCGGCGATTCAGCAATGTCGGCCCCGGGGGGAATCGCGGCTTCGACGCACGGTCCGCCCAGCGGCGGCCGCTGATCAGAATGCCCGACATCGAGGCCGTTCGCGCGGCGATCCCCGCCACGATGAAGTCCAGTATCTCAAGCGAGACGTTCAAGTACGCGTCGGCGCCGGGCGCCCGCCCGCGGCAAGTCCAGGCCGTCGCGACCGATGCGAACTACTTCGATATCAAGAATTTTCCGGTAACGGTTGGCCGGGCCTTCACAGATCAGGAAGTGCGTTCCGGCGCGCGGGTGATCGTGATCGGCACGGAGGTCGCCGAGCATTTTTTCCCGGGGCTCAACCCCGAAGGACGGCAGCTCCGTGTCGCGGGCGTGCCGTTCACGGTGATCGGTGTCATCGAGAAGCAGGGATCGGTGTTCGGGTTCTCACTCGACCGCAATGCCATCGCGCCGTACACGTCACCGATGGGGCGCATCATTCGCCCGCTGCGTGACATCTCGTCGCTGATCGTGCAGGCCCCCACGCAAGCGGATCTGCCGGACGGTATGGAAGCCGCCCGCGGCGCCCTCCGTTCGCTTCGCGGCCTTCGTGCGGGAGAGCCCGACGATTTCGGCCTCATCACCCAGGACGCCGCGTTCGGCTTCATCAAGCAACTCAAAGGTCGTCTCGTGCTGTTCGGCACCGCGCTTCCCGCCATCAGTCTCGTGGTCGGTGCGATGGTCATCATGAACATCATGCTGGTCGCCGTCGCCGAACGCACGCGCGAAATCGGTGTGCGCAAGGCGCTCGGCGCCAAGCGCGCCGACATCCTGTCGCAGTTCTTGGTCGAGGCGGCCACCCTCAGCACACTCGGTGCCGCGATCGGCATTGGCTTGGGGATCGGACTCGCCGAACTCATCGCCGCGTTCACGCCGCTTCCCGCTGCCGTGGCACCGTGGTCCATCGTCGCGGCGCTCGTCACCGGAGCGGGCGTCGGGATAGCCGCCGGCCTGTATCCTGCCAGTCGCGCGTCGCGACTGGACCCCATTACCGCACTGCGCCAGGATTAATCGCATGAATCGATTCTTACTGGTCTTTGAAGGTGTCGGAATGGCACTGGAATCGATCCGCTCGAACAAGGTACGCGCCGCCCTGACCATCGCCGGTGTGGCTATCGGGGTATTCGTGGTCGTCGCCATGGGCGCGGTCGTGAATGGGATCCGCGCCTCGTTCCAGCAGGACCTCGAGCAGATCGGCGCGACCACCTTCATCGTGCAGCGCCGCAGCTCTGGCATCAGCGGCTGCGATGGTACCGACGAGAAGTGCCCGGATCGCAGCAACCCGGCGATCTCGTTCGCCGAGTGGGAGATGATCAAGCGCATCCCGGGCGTGGAGAACGTCATCGGCGTGCTCGGCGGCCAGGGGAACTTCGCGTATCGCAACAGTCGCGTGGACAACGTCGGCTACGACGCCTACAGCGTGGAATGGCCGTCG
The DNA here is from genome assembly GCA_947462095.1 of Gemmatimonadota bacterium. Taxonomy (GTDB): domain Bacteria; phylum Gemmatimonadota; class Gemmatimonadetes; order Gemmatimonadales; family Gemmatimonadaceae; genus Gemmatimonas. The sequence continues at coordinate 19,770 of CANHNQ010000025.1, read as the reverse complement.
GTCGATGCCTCCGACATCTTCCCGGGGCGCAACTTTACGCGTACCGAGTACGACGCCGGACAGCCAGTGGTCCTCGTGAACGATACGTTGAAAGTGCAACTGTTCGGCGAGTCGGATGCGATCGGCAAACAGATCATGATCAGCGGTCGACAGTTCACCGTCATCGGGATCTACGCGCCCAAGGCCGGCTTTCTGAAGTCGCTCGAGGGCAAGGGGCCGGACACCCCGCGCGCGATCATTCCCATCCAAGCGGCGGTGCGCAGTCTTGATGTGTCGCGTAACAGTCTCAGTCTTTTGGTTCGCCCGCTGCGGACGGTATCGCAAGGGGAGGTCATGGACGAGGTGCTGGCGTCCATGCGCGCCCGCCGCGGACTGCGCCCCGGCGACCGTGCCACGTTCTATCTCGTGGAGCAGGATCGCTTGATGGACACCTTCAACCAACTGTTCGGCGCCATCTTCGCCGTCGGTCTGGCGCTGTCGGCCGTCGCCCTGCTGGTCGGCGGAGTGGGTGTCGTCGCCATCATGATGATTTCGGTCACGGAGCGCACGCGCGAAATCGGCGTACGAAAGGCGCTCGGTGCCACGTCGGGCACGATTCGCTGGCAGTTTCTGGTGGAAGCATCGACCATGACCAGCATCGGCGCCTTCGTCGGACTCGCACTCGGTGCGCTGCTGGCGTGGGTGATACGCACGAACACGTCGATCCCTGCCACGCTCCCCGGCAGTATCGTGGCAACCGCACTGATCGCGAGCGCGGTCACCGGCGTGGCGTTCGGCATGCTCCCCGCCATGCGTGCGTCGCGACTTGACCCGGTCGAAGCGCTCCGGCATGAGTAATCGGGAAGCGGCCTCCCGCATGCGCTTCTCCGACATCATTCGATTGTCGGTCTTGCAGCTTCGCGTCAATCCGCTGCGCACCGCCGCCACGCTGCTGGGCATCGTCGTTTCGGTCGGTTTCCTTGTGGCGGTCGTGGCGATCATTCAGGGAATGAACGCGTACGTCAAGGAGAACATCGCCGATGCCATGATCGGCATGAACACCTTTCAAGTGCGACGCCTGCCGATCAGTCTCGGACTCTTCACCGACGACGAATTCAGCCTGTTACGACGACGGCCGCGTGTGGATGAACGTGACGCGGACGCCGTGGCGAAGGCGCTGCCGGACGCGCAGGCCATTGCCTTGCAGTCCGGGTGGCCGACGCCGCAGGCCGATGTCGTCTGGCGTGATCGTTCGCTGGGCAGCGTGCTGGTCTTCGGCGTGACCGAAGGCTATCAGACCGTCCAAGACTATCGATTCACTGATGGACGTCCGCTCAACGAGCTCGACGTCCGGGAGCGGCGTCCAGTGATTGTCATCGGCAGTGACGTGGCGCTCAACCTCTTCCAAGGTGCGTCGCCGATCAATCAGGACGTCCGCATCATGGGCCAACGGTTCACCATCATCGGCGTGGTGGCTCCGAAAGGTCGAGTGCTCGGACAGTCGTTCGACGGCTTCGTGCTCATGCCGATTTCCTCGTTCGAGTCCATCTACGGCCTCCGGCAGAACAGCACGATCTCGGTGAAAATGCGTGAAGCGGGCGAGGTCGCTCCCGCGATGGGGCGCGCGCAGGAGGCGATGCGACTGGCGCGCCGACTGCGCCCCTCGGAACGGGACAACTTCGACATCGGAACCGGCGAAGCATTCGTCGAGTTCTGGACGCAGTTGACCAAAGTGCTGTTTGCCGTTGTACCGGCAGTCGTGGCTATCGGCATTCTGGTGGGTGGCATCGTGATCATGAACATCATGCTGATGGCGGTCACCGAGCGTACACACGAGATTGGCCTGCGAAAGGCGGTGGGTGCCACGTCAACCGATGTGCGCCGCCAGTTTCTGGCGGAGGCCATCGCACTCGCCTTCAGCGGTGGTGTGCTCGGTGTGATCGCCGGATGGGGGCTGTCCGCGTTGATCACCACATTCTCTCCGCTGCCGGCCGTCGTGTCGCCGTGGAGTGTGGCCTTGGCACTCTCGCTCGGCGCCACCATCGGCGTGGCGTTCGGCGTCTATCCCGCGTCCCGCGCCGCCAAGCTTGATCCGATCACGGCTATGCGCGCGGAGACCTGAGCATGGCACTCCGTGTCGGTGCGGTAACCGAGAACGTCCGCATTGCCTTCGACGCCCTGCGTGTAAGCAAGTTGCGCTCGGCGCTCACGATTCTTGGCGTGGTGATCGGGGTCGCGACCGTCATGGCGATGGCCGCGATCGTGGATGGGATCCGCACGCAGATCATCACCCAGATCGAAATCGCCGGACCCACCACGTTCTACGCGCTGAAGAAGTTCTCCAAAACGCCGCTCAATCCGGACAATCTTCCCAAAGACGTTCGTATCCGCCCCGATATGAACGAGCGGGAAGCCGAACGTCTTCGCCGTCTTCCCGAGGTCGCCTACGCCGCGCTCTGGGCGCAGATGCTCGCGCGCATTGAGTCCGAAGGCACACGATCACAATCGATGGCCATCTTCGGCGCCGACGATGGGTTCATGCAGATCCAGGGCGGCGAGCTCGTGGAGGGCCGCTGGTTTACGCGCAAAGAAGTCACGTCGGGCGCACCGGTCGTCGTGCTGCAGGAGGAGACCGCGCGCACGCTCTTCGGTCGCGAGCGCATGATCGGCCGTCTGGTGCGCATCGGTGGTCGCCCCCTCGAGGTCATTGGACTGTGGCTGGAGCCCGGTAATATCTTCGCGCCACCCGGTCAGAAGGTGGGGGCGATCATGCCCTTTCACTTCATGGAGCGCAGCTACGCCATCGACCGCACGAACGCCATGTGGATTCCCGTGAAACCGCGGCCCGGTGTGACGGTATCCGACGCCCAAGGGGCCGCCGTCATGGCACTCCGGGAGCTGCGTGGCTTGCGTCCGGGTACGCCCAACAGCTTCGATCTGATCACGCAGGACCAGATTCTCGAGACCTTCAACGGCATGACGAGCATCTTCTTTCTCGTCATGGTCGTACTCTCCAGCATCGCGCTGCTCGTGGGCGGTATCGGCGTCATGGCGGTCATGACGGTGTCGGTGACCAGCCGCACCCGGGAAATCGGCGTGCGTAAGGCCATGGGGGCGACGCGCGGCGACATCCTCCTGCAGTTCCTGGTCGAGGCGTGCACACTCACCGGTATCGGCGGGGCGATCGGCATCGTCGTGGGCCTCGCCTTGGGCAGGGTCGCCTCGTTCGCGCTCGACATCTCGGCACCGGTGCCCGTGCAGCTGACCGCCATCGCCGTGGTGGTCTCGGTCGGCATCGGTATCGTGTTCGGGATGGTGCCCGCCCGCCGAGCGGCCAGGCTCGACCCGATCGAAGCGCTACGCTACGAGTAAGGTCGGCGATCAGTAACCGCGGACGTCGAGAAATGCCTGCCAGAACGGAAGCGTGACGGGCATCCCGAGCACCGAGAGTTCAAGGACGCCGAGCACACCGAGCACCGACAGCAGCATCATCCCCTGCCGACGCACGGGCGAGGCATCGCGAAGGCCGTGCAGAATCGTGCGCAGGGTGAAGACGATCAGCAGCGCGACGCTGATCGGCAGCAACCAACTGTTTCGCTGCGGACCAAAGTACGACTCGAGATAGGTGAGCGACTCGGGGAAGAATCCCCGACCCGGATTTTCGACGCCAAGGAAGATGTTGATGCTGGCCGCCTGATGGGTCACCCAGAAGAGCACGAGTGACCACCACCCGGCTCGGTTGGCCCGACGGGCCGTGAGGACACCGGTAATGATCAGTACCGCGACCATGGCGAGTTGATACCACAGCATCGACAGCACCGACTGCACCGCGAACGCCCAACTCGGCGACTGCGCCGGCACCGGCACCATGAGCGATCGCGGGCCGACGAGCCATCCGCCGTAGAAGGCCACTTGCACCCACGTCCACAGAAACGCCGAGCCCAGGAAGCTGCGTCGTGCACCCGACGCCGTCCCGCGGTCGCGCTCGAGATAGAGGAGCCCGGCCCCCCAGAGGGCGAGCGCGCTGGCCAGTAGCAGCCCTAACGCCCGCGTCGCCTCGGTGCGCTCGAGGGCGAAGATGATGCCCGTGGCGCTCCACCAGAAGAACACGACGACCACGAGCGAGCGCAGGGCAACCCGCAGCGAGGTTTCGCGCGTCGCGATATCCGTGTCGTACAGCATGGACGGATGTCGCACCCGTACTAACGACTGCCACGGCCACGCGGTGCGGTGTCCTACGGGGGTGTCATGCACGATCGGCTCCGTCTGCCATGTGCATCGCGGTGCGCACCAGCCCACCGAGCGCCTTCGCATTCGCGGCCGGCAGCAACACGTAGCGCGCCCGCATCGCCTCGGCCACGCGACGCGCCACCGGCTCACCGCGCGCGGAGGTATCCACGAACATCGCGGGAATACCCTGCTGCGCAAAGCGGGCGCTGGCCATGAGCGCATCACGCTCGGCACCCGGACGCCCCGGCGCCCCGTCACGCGCAATGTTGGCGCGACCATCCGTGAGCAGGACCACCAACGGCGCACTCCCTGCGCGCTTGGCAGCCAGCGCCTGCTCGAGCGCCGCGTCGATGGCGTGCGCCAGCGGCGTACCGCCGCCGCCGGGGAGCGCGGCCAACACCTTCTTCGCGCGCGCCAGCGCACGCGTCGGCGGCAAGAGCAATTCGGTTCCCTGCCCTCTGAACGCGATCAGACTCACGCGATCACGCCGCGCATAGCTCTCCGCCAAAAGCATCTCGACCGCGCCTTTTGCCTCCGACAGTCGATGGAGGGCCGAGGACCCCGAGGCGTCCACGACGAAGAGCACCGTGGTGCCGGTCTTTTCGATGAAGCGCCGAATCCGGAAGTCTTCGCGGCGGATGTTGACGCGCGGACGTCCCTTCACCGACGGCATGGCGGACGGGGCGGATAGCGCCGCAGCCGGCGCAGGGTGTGTGAGGCGTACCCGCTGCCACGGCGCGGCCGCGCGTAACGTCTCCAGTAAGTGCAATCGCGAGCCGCCGCGTGGGAGGCCACTGCGCGCACCGCGCGGCCTGCCACGCACCATGTTCTGCTTCTCGGCGCCCACGCGTCCCTGCATCGTGCCGCCGTTCACTTTCTCCAGCAGCTGCGCGAGCATGCCCGGTGGCAGAGCCGACGTGACGGCCTCGCGCAACACGTCGGTGCTACTCGACGGCGGCGTCGGGGCGTCGTCATCCGAGTCCGCATCGGGGGGCTCCGGCGGCGGCGCCGGGGGCGGCGGCGTGTGCTCCGGCGGCGATGGCGGGGGTTCCCCCGGTTGGTCGTTCTCGTTGGCCGGCTCTTCGGGGGGCGGCGGCAGTCGCGTCGCCCGCGGTGCGAGCACCAGAGCCGCCGCCACCTCGGCGTCGGCCTCGACCAGGATCAGCCGTCCGTGCAACGCGGCGTGCGCCCGCGCGCAGCGCAGCGCCATCAGCGGGGCGCGCACCGAGTCGATACCGAATGCGTCGGCCGTTTCACAGAGCGCCGAGATCCAGGATTCGTCCACACTCACCGACATGAGCCGATGGCGTGCGTCCCGCGCCAGACGCTCCCACGATGCGACCGCGCGTTCGTCGAGGGCATTGAGGTCGTCGAACAGCGCGTCGGCCGCCGATCCGCGCATGCGCACGACAAACGCCAGTCGGTCACGCACGGCGTCATGTACCGACTCGTCTTGGATCGACTCATCCATAACGATGGCACAGATGCGCGCGGCGTGCTGCTCACCAATGCCGTCGCGCGCCACCTGCACTTCGGCATGATCGAGCACCTCGCACAACGCGGTGCGCGCCGCGATGGACAGTCGTTCCGCCATCGGTACCACGATGACACCGCCATCGGCCGCCGCCAGCACGCCGCGTTCCGACACCAGTCGTCCGGTGGAGAGCGTGGCCGCGAGATCGACGCCACCGTAGAGCCGGTCGGGGGTCACGCTGGACGGCACGCGCCGCAGGGGCGCGCCGTCGGGGAGCGCACGCTGCACGAGCGTCGAGAAGGCCCGCGCCTGCTCGTGCAACGGATGGTCGAGGATCGCGCCACCCAGTCCCCGCGCATCGACCGCCAGCAATAACGCGGTCAGCGCGGGACCGCCCCGCGGCAGATCAGCGGGCGTTGACGCCATCGCCCCACAGCTCCGCGATGGCACGCTCCACGCGGGTCGTCGACCCGGCGTCGTCGAGCACATTCCGGCGCAGGCGATGACGGAGCGCCATCGGCGCGATCCGGCGAAGGTGCGCGAGCGTCACTTCCTCGTCGCCATCGTACGCGGCCATCGCGCGCGACGTTCGCAGCAGTGTGAGTTCCCCCCGCAATCCATCGGTCCCGAGCTGCGAACAGAGCGTTGCCGCCCGTTCGAGCACCGCATCGGAGACCACGAGCGCATCGAGTCGCGTCCGCGCCTTCTCCAAATGGCGGCGCACCTTCGTATCGGCCTTGTGCCAATGCGCCAGGAAGGCCACCGGATCACGATCGAACGCATCCCGGCGCTTGATCACGTCGATGCGCGTCGCGATGACCGTGGGCGTGCGCACATCGACCGCGAGACCGAAACGGTCGAGCAGTTGAGGACGTAGCTCCCCTTCTTCCGGATTGCCGCTGCCGACCAGCACGAAGCGCGATGGGTGGCGAATACTCACCCCTTCGCGCTCCACCACGTTCTCGCCCGTGGCAGCGGCATCGAGCAACAGGTCGACGAGGTGATCCTCGAGGAGGTTCACTTCATCCACATACAGGAAGCCGCGATGGGCTCGCGCCAGCAGACCGGGCTCGAATGCTTTTTCGCCCGTGGTCAGCGCCTTCTCGAGGTCGAGCGCACCGACCACCCGGTCTTCCGTGGCCCCGAGCGGGAGATCGACCACCGGCACGGGGGCCAACGCCGACTTGGCATGCACGCCGGCGGCCGCCCGGGCCTGACACTCGTCGCATCGGGACCTGCTGGCCTGAGGATCACAGCCGTAGCGGCACCCCGCCACCACCTTCATGGGGGGCAGCAGCCCGGCGAGGGCCCGCACGGCCGTCGACTTGCCGGTCCCCCGATCGCCGAAGACCATGACCCCACCGATTGCGGGGTCCACGGCCACCAGCAGCAACGCCAGCTTCATCTCGTCCTGGCCAACGATCGCGCTGAACGGAAAGACCGGTCGCATCTGGACTGAAAAAGGTTCAATAGGACGGCCACGTCCGGGCCACTCCACCGTCCTCGACGATAGGATCGGGAACTCGGCGTCGCAAGAGCCTTACACCGGATGTGTATACTTTTCTTGACACTCTTGTTTCCGCTGCTTATCGTCGGCCCGTGAACCCTCCTGAGCAGGCCCTGACGGCCCCGACCGCATCGGCTCTGGCGACAGAGCGCGCCAAGACGCCAATCACCGCGCACCCCGTGACGGGAGTGAGCCCCGTGGCCCTCACTCCGCCCCCCGCGTGGCATGAGCGTATCCGCGATTGGTGGAATGCCCTCGTCGCGACCGACAAGTTCCAGCGCTGGAGCGCCCGATTCCCGCTCACGCGCCCGGTCACCATGCGGCGCTCCCGCGCGCTGTTCGATATCGTGTCCGGCTTCGTGTACACGCAGACCCTGCTGGCGTGCGTCGAACTCGACCTGTTCGCGTATCTCGCCGCGGGGGCGCGCACGGTCGATGAGATCGCCGAGCAGACGCAGCTCTCGCGGGCCAGTACGGAGCGATTGCTGAATGCGGCGGTCTCGCTCCGCCTGCTCATGAAGCGCCGGCACGGGCGCTACGCGCTGGGCGCGCTGGGCGCGCCGCTCGTTGACAACACCGGCGTCCTCGCGCTCATCCGTCATCACCGGATGGCGTATCAGGACCTCAGCAACCCCGTCGCCCTGCTACGCCAAGGCGCCGACTTCCGCACCGAACTCTCGCGATACTGGTCGTACGCCGACGCCCCGCGCCCACAGCAAATCGACGACGCCCGCGTGGCGGCGTACTCGGAGATCATGGCCGATACGCTCCCGCCAGTCGCGAACGACGTCCTCGACGTCTACGATCTGTCGAAGCACCGGTGCCTGCTGGACGTGGGCGGTGGCGAGGGTGTCTTCTTGTCGCTGGTCGGGCAGCGGCATCCGAAACTGCAGCTGCGCCTGTTCGACCTGCCGGCCGTCGCCGCGCGGGCGAAAGCGCGTCTCAGTCACGCGGGCTTTGCCGATCGCGTCGACTGCCATGGCGGCAACTTTCACGCGGATCCGCTGCCCACGGGTGCCGACGTGGTGTCGCTGGTGCGCGTGCTGCTCGACCACGACGACGAGTCGGTGATGCGCCTGCTCAAGCGAGTCCGGGCGGCGCTCCCGAGCGGCGGTGTGCTGTTGATCGCGGAAGCGATGGCCGGCGTCCGCGGCGCGGAGACGGTGGGCGACGCCTACTTCTCGTTCTATCTCATGGCGATGGGGAAAGGCCGTGCTCGGCGTGCGTCCGAACTGCACGAGATGCTGCAGGCGGCCGGATTCAAGCGCAGCCGCGAGGTCTCGACGCGCTTTCCGATCCAGACTGGACTGATCGTCGCGGAAGCCTGACGGACACGCACGTCCGTGGGCGCTGGCGCCCTCGGACGTGAATCCCGACAAATCGACTCATCCAATGTTGACAGCCTCTGGTGTCAACAACACGTTACACATGTGAAGACCACTGCCGTCGTTTTCGAACACCCCCAGCAGCTCTCCGTTCGCGAGTTGACGCTCGTCCCCGCCACCGACGCCGATGTGCTGGTGGCGATGCGCTGGTCTGGCATCAGCACGGGCACCGAGCGTATGCTCTGGAGCGGCACGATGCCTCCGTTCCCGGGGCTCGGCTATCCTCTGGTGCCGGGGTACGAGGGCGTAGGCGAGATCATCGACGCGGGTCCCGAGTCCGGTCGCACTGTCGGCGACCTGGTGTACATCGCCGGCTCTCGCGGATTCACCGACGCCCGCGGCCTCTTTGGCGGGCAAGCCTCGCTGGTGGTGGTTCCGGGCACGAAGACCGTGGTGCTCCACCCATCGCTCGGAGAGAACGGTGCGCTGTTCGCCCTGGCCGCGACGGCGCACAACGCGCTCTGTGCGGTGGCCCCCGGCGTGTCCCCACGCGACGTGCCGGAGCTCTTGCCCGAACTGATCGTCGGCCACGGGGCGCTGGGTCGGCTCATCGCGCGCTTGGTGGTGCTGTACGGTGGCAAACGGCCGACCGTGTGGGAGATCAACCCGGTGCGCATGGATGGCGCGCGTGACTACGACGTCATCCATCCGGACACCGACACCCGCCGCGACTATCGCACGATCTGCGAAGTCAGCGGGGCCAATGGCCTGATCGACTCGCTGGTGGGCCGCATGGCCCCGGGCGGAGAGATCTGTCTCGCCGGTTTCTATAGCGAACCGGTCAGCTTCACCTTTCCGCCCGCGTTCATGCGACAGGCACGTTTTCGCATTGCCGCGCAATGGAAAGAGTCCGACCTGCAAGCAATCGCGGCCCTGGCCAACTCGGGAGCGCTCGCGCTCGACGGGTTGATCACGCACCGCGAAGCAGTATCCCGTGCGGCCGACGCCTACACCACCGCGTTCGGCGATCCTCACTGTGTCAAGATGATCCTCGACTGGAGAACGGTTGCATGAGTGAAGACGGTACCAGCTCCGCCAACGGCGCCCTGCATCAGCTGCACTCCAGCGTACGCAGCGAAGCCGCCGCCGCGCCCGATGCGGTGCACACCGGACCCGTGACCAAAGAAACGCAGATCATCGCGATCTACGGCAAGGGCGGCATCGGCAAGAGCTTCTCGCTCGCCAATCTCTCCTATATGATGGCGCAGCAGGGCAAGAAGGTGCTGCTCATCGGCTGCGACCCCAAGAGCGACACCACGTCGCTGCTCTTCGGTGGACGCGCCTGCCCCACGATCATCGAAGTGTCGTCGCGGCTCAAACTCGCCGGCCAGCAGGTCTCCATCAGCGACGTCTGCTTCAAACGCGACGGCGTGTTCGCCATGGAGCTCGGCGGTCCGGAAGTCGGCCGCGGCTGCGGCGGACGCGGCATCATTCACGGCTTCGAAATCCTCGAGAAGCTGGGCTTCCACGAATGGGGCTTCGACTTCGTCCTGCTCGACTTCCTCGGCGACGTCGTGTGCGGCGGCTTCGGACTGCCGATCGCGCGCGACATGTGCCAGAAGGTGATCGTCGTCGGCTCGAACGATCTGCAGTCGCTGTACGTGGCCAACAACGTCTGCTCGGCGGTGGAGTACTTCCGCAAGCTCGGCGGCAACGTGGGCGTGGCCGGCATCCTGATCAACAAGGACGACGGCACCGGCGAAGCCGAAGCCTTCGCAGAGAAGGCGGGCATCCCGATCTTGGCGAAGGTGCCAGCCAACGACGACATCCGGAAGAAGAGCGCGAACTACGAAATCATCGGCTTCCCCGGTGGTGAGTGGGGCCCGTTGTTCGGCGAACTCGCGCAGGCCGTGGCCGACGCGCCGCCGGTGCGACCGAAGCCGCTCACGCAGGACGAACTCCTCGGGTTGTTCGCGGCCAGTCAGGTGGGCGGCAACGTGGTGCTCGAACCCGCCACGATGTTCGATCTCGTCGGCCGCGAAGACGTGACCAAGCCGTCGCTCGAAGTCGTGTACGACACTGTTTGATCACGAGACCGCGATGAGCAACCACTCCAGCGGCGACGGGCTTCGCGAAGTCGTCTACGATGACGCGGGCCGCACGCCCACGGCGAACGATGCCGATCAGCCCACGTCCCGTGCCCTGCCGGTGATCGACGGCGGTGCGATCAACACCGCCGCCACGGCCGCCGACGGACTTGGCTGTCACGCCGGCGCCGACGAAATGCTTGCCGCAGCGAAAGCGGCCGGCAAGAGCGAGACCCTGGATCGCTACGCCGCCGACTATCCGAAGGGCCCGCACGATCAGCCGCAGAGCATGTGCCCGGCGTTCGGGTCGTTGCGTGTCGGTCTGCGTATGCGCCGCACGGCCACCATTCTCTCGGGCTCGGCCTGCTGCGTGTATGGCCTCACGTTCACGTCGCATTTCTACGGTGCGCGACGCACCGTGGGCTACGTGCCGTTCAACTCCGAGAGCCTCGTCACGGGACAGCTGTTCGAAGACATCCGCGATGCGGTGTACAAGATGGCCGATCCCGCGCTGTACGATGCCATCGTGATCACCAACCTGTGCGTTCCGACGGCGTCGGGCGTGCCACTGCAGTTGCTGCCGAAGGAGATCAACGGGGTACGCATCATCGGCATCGACGTGCCGGGCTTCGGCGTGCCCACGCATGCCGAAGCGAAAGACGTGCTGGCCGGTGCGATGCTGCGCTATGCGCGCACCGAGGCCGAGCTCGGGCCCGTGGCGGCGCCGCGCGGTGGCGTCAGCGAGAAGCCCACCGTCACGTTGGTCGGCGAAATGTTTCCGGTCGATCCCATCGGCATCGCCATGATGCTTGAGCCGATGGGACTCGCGGCGGGCCCCGTGGTGCCCACGCGTGAGTGGCGCGAGCTGTACGCGGCACTCGACTGCGTTGGCGTGGCCGCGATTCATCCGTTCTACACGGCGTCGTACCGCGAATTCACGGCGGCCGGCCGCCCCATCGTGGGTTCTGCGCCCGTCGGCTACGACGGCACCGAGAGCTGGCTCGAATCCATCGGGCAAATGGCGGGCGTCTCGCGCGATCACATTGATGCCGCCAAGAACAAGTTCTTGCCGATGATCAAGGGCGCGCTGGCCAAGATGCCGATCACGGGTCGCATCACGATGTCGGGGTACGAAGGCTCCGAGCTGCTCGTCGCCCGACTGCTGGTGGAAAGCGGCGCCGACGTGCGCTATGTGGGCACCGCGTGCCCTCGCACGCCGTACAGCGAACTCGATCGCGAATGGCTCGCGGCGCGTGGCATTCACGTGCAGTATCGCGCGTCGCTCGAGCAGGACCTGGCGGCGCTGCACGAGTTCAAGCCCGATCTCGCCATCGGCACCACGCCGGTCGTGCAGAAGGCGAAGGAGCTGTCGATCCCGTCCCTGTACTTCACGAATCTGATCTCCGCGCGCCCGTTGATGGGCCCGGCCGGTGCCGGTTCGCTCGCCACCGTCGTGAACGCGGCGCTCGGCAACAAGGCACGCTTCGATACCATGACAGCGTTCTTCGAGGGCGTGGGCACCGGGTTCGCGAGCGGCGTGTGGGAAGACGTGCCGCAGGATCATCCCGAGTTCCGTGACCACTACAAGCGCCATCTCGCCAAGCTGGCCAAGGCGCGCAAGGCGCAGGAGATGGTCTGATGCTGGTGCTCGATCATGATCGCGCGGGTGGGTACTGGGGCGCGGTGTACGTGTTCACGGCGATCAAGGGATTGCAGGTCGTGATCGACGGGCCGGTCGGCTGCGAGAATCTCCCGGTCACGTCGGTACTGCACTACACCGACGCGCTGCCCCCGCACGAGTTGCCCATTGTGGTTACCGGACTCGGCGAAGACGAACTCGGACGGAATGGCACCGAAGGCGCCATGCGCCGTGCGCACAAGACGCTCGACCCCGAACTCCCCGCCGTGGTCGTGACGGGATCGATCGCTGAGATGATCGGCGGTGGCGTGACGCCGGAAGGCACGAATATCCAGCGTTTCCTGCCGCGCACCATTGATGAAGATCAGTGGCAATCGGCCGAACGGGCACTGTACTGGCTCTGGACCGAGTACGGCCTGAAGAAAGGCATCGCCCCGAAGCGTCGCGAGAAGAAGGAAGGCGACAAGCCGCGCGTGAACATCGTGGGCACGATTTATGGCTACTTCAACTCGGCCAGCGATCTCGCGGAGATCCGTCGGCTGGTGGAAGGCATCGGCGCTGAAGTGAACATGGTGTTCCCGATGGGCAGCCACTTGGAAGAAGTGCCCCGCCTGGTCGATGCCGATGTCAACGTCTGCATGTATCGCGAGTTCGGCCGCATGCTCTGCGAAGCGCTCGACCGTCCGTATTTACAGGCGCCGATCGGACTGCACAGCACGACGAAGTTCTTGCGGACCTTGGGCGAGATGCTGGGGCTCGATCCCGAGCCGTTCATCGAGAAGGAGAAGCACACGACGATCAAACCGTTGTGGGATCTCTGGCGCAGCGTGACACAGGACTTTTTCGGCACTGCCAGCTTCGCGATCGTGGCCAATGAAACGTATGCCCGCGGTGTGCGCCATTTCCTGGAGACGGAGATGGGGCTGCCGTGTACGTTCGCATTCTCCCGTCGTCCGGGGGTGAAGCCCGACAATCAGGCCGTACGCGAAGCGATCCGCACCACGCCGCCGCTGATGATGTTCGGCAGCTATAACGAGCGCATGTATCTGGCGGAAACCGGTGCCCGATCGATGTATATCCCGGCGTCGTTTCCCGGTGCGATCATCCGTCGCCATCTCGGGACGCCGTTCATGGGGTACTCCGGCGCGACATACCTGATCCAGGAAGTGTGCAACCAGCTGTTCGATGCGCTGTTTCACATCCTGCCGTTGGGCACGGACATGGACAAGATCGACGCCACCCCGGCGCGTGTACACAAGGAGTTGCCGTGGGACGACGAGGCCAAGAGCACGTTCGATGAAATCGTGGAGACGTACCCGATTCTGATCCGCATCAGCGCGGCCAAGCGCCTGCGCGATCAGTCGGAGAAGGACGCCCGCGAGCTTGGCGACGGCACGGTCACTCGCGACCACGTGCTCGCCTCGCGCCGTGGACTTGCCGGCGCAACGGCGTAACGCACGTCCGGCCGCACGACCTGCCGCACAACGAACAACGCCACCGCAGCACGTCTCCGGTGGCGTTGTTCGTTACGGCCCCTCGATCCGGGAGAGCACCTCGGCAGGATGCTCCTCGGGGAGGAGATGCCCCCCCGGAACGTCGACCAAGGTCGCCGCCGGCAGCCGGGCGGCGGCGCGCCGCAGCGCGGCCAACGGCACCCACCGATCGGCACGCCCCGCGAGCAGTGTGATCGGCGTGTGTAGCGTGGCCGCCTCCCGCAGCAATGCGGGCAGATCCCAGCGGGACATCATGGACAGCGCGGCATGGACATGGTCGGGCTGCCGACAGAGCCACTCGTAGCGCGCGAGTTGGGGCGCCGTGAGGGCGGATCCTGCGCTCTCGAGCATCAGGCGGACGAGCGGCGTGCGCTGCGCGACCCAGGCACCACCGGCCGCCACGGCGTCCGACTCCACGACCGCCGCGAGCACCGGCGCGACGAGTTGCACATACCAGGCCGGCGGGGGCACCAGCGCCGGACAGACGCCGAGGAGATGCTGCGGCGCGATGTCCCCCTGCAGGGCGAGTTGCATCAGGACGGGCATGCCGGCCGAATGCCCCACGGCAAAACGGGGGCGCACGTCCAACTGCCGCAGGAGCGCGGCCACGGCCGAGGCCATGTCTGTGAGGGCAAAGGGCTGCCGCGTTCGGGCATCGCGGTCAGCGGGCTGGGTAAATCCGTGTCCGGGCAGATCGATGGCAACCACACGGTACCGGCGTGCCAACGGCGCGGTACAGGACGCCCAGGAGTGTGTGGATCCGCCGGTGCCGTGCAGCAGGAGGACCGTTGGCCCGTCCCCTTGCTGTTGCACGTGCCAGCGTACGGGACCAACCGTGTGGAACGAGGAGCAGCCCCGATCGGGCCACTCTGGCGGCAGCTGATCGAGGGGAGAGGGGGACGAATTTGATGTCATGGGAGCGCGATGAGGGCGGCCAGCCGGAAAAAATCACGGATTAGTGTAAGTTTTCCTTGACGCTGCTTCCTGTAAGGCACAGTTTACACCCGTCTTCAAAAGGTTCCTGCCGTCTCCCGACTGGGGGACGACTCCCCAGCCGCGCGGGACGAGCGCGGCAGCTCGAAAACACTCGGAGGTTTCGATGTCGATGTACGAGAAGAGCGGCGGAATGACGGAGGAAGAGGCAATCCGCTTCAACAAGTACTGGATCGCGGGCACGGGCGTGTGGGTGATGGGCGCCGTCATGGCGCACCTGTTGGCGTGGTCGTGGCGTCCCTGGTTCTAGGCTTCGCCGGACCTTCCCTTTCAACAGCGTTTTAGGAGAGCAATATGTATCGCATTTGGATCGGGCTGGATCCACACCTGATTATGGGCGGCATCGGCTCGTTCATCGCAGGCGCCGTGCTGTTCATGCACCTGTGGGCGTACAGCCAGTTCAATTGGCCGGCTTCGCTCAAGGCTACATACGCGAATACGGCTGCACCTGCCGCCACCCGTTAAGGAGCTGTCATGCATCGTATTTGGCTGATGTATGACCCGCGTCGAGTGATGGTTGCCGTCGCCGGCTTTGTAGGCGCACTCGCGTTTGTCATTCATTTCATCCTGCTCAGTTCGCAGCGTTACTCGTGGATTGAGAACGGGACGCTGTCCGCCGTGCAGGCACCCGTTGGAGCGTCGGCTCCGGCGATGGCGGCAGACATGTCGCCGCTCCCGCCCGGCCGGTAACTCTTCGCGCGTCCACGCCGGAGTGGCGATTCGCACGTGTCGGTGCGAAGCCATCTCCGGCCGACGCCAGCCTTAGCCCTCGACGCTCGCTTGGAGAAATCGCCCATGGCGATGCTCAGTTTTGAGAAGAAGTACCGTGTACGCGGTGGAACGCTGATCGGCGGAGATCTCTTCGATTTCTGGTTCGGTCCGTTTTACGTAGGGTTTTTCGGCGTCTCGGCCATCTTCTTTATCGTCCTTGGCACGGTGCTTTGTGTCTGGGGCGCAGCCATGGGTCCGACTTGGAACCTTTGGCAGATCTCTATTGCGCCGCCTGACCTGAAGTATGGTCTGGGCTTCGCTCCGCTCCGCGAAGGCGGACTCTGGCAGATCATTACGCTGTGTGCGATCGGTGCGTTTGGCAGCTGGGCACTCCGCCAAGCCGAGATCAGCCGGAAGCTTGGCATGGGCATGCACATCCCATTTGCCTACGGCGCTGCCGTGCTCGCGTACGTGACCCTGGTGGTGATTCGGCCGGTGTTGCTCGGCGCCTGGGGACACGGTTTCCCGTACGGCATCTTCTCCCATCTCGATTGGGTGTCGAACGTCGGGTATCAGTACCTGCACTTCCACTACAATCCGGCGCACATGATCGCCGTGACGTTCTTCTTCACGAACTGCCTCGCCCTAGCGATGCACGGGTCACTGATTCTGTCGGTGACGAATCCGAAGAAGGGAACGCCGGTGGGCACGAGCGAAACGGAGAACGTGTTCTTCCGTGATCTCCTGGGTTACTCGATCGGCGCGATTGGCATTCATCGGCTCGGTCTGTTTTTGGCCATGGGCGCGGCGATTTGGAGCGCGATCTGTATCGTGATCTCAGGCCCCTTCTGGTCGTCTGGGTGGCCGGAGTGGTGGGGCTGGTGGCTTAATCTTCCGATTTGGCGCTGAGGAGAATCGACCTGATGCTTGAGTACCAGAATCTCTTCACGCGCGTCCAAGTCCGTACAGTCCCCGAGGCGGGCCTCCCGATCGAGGATTCGCCGGGCGGACGCTTGGGCACGGGGACCTTCTCGTATCTCGCCGGCAAGCTCGGCGACGCGCAGATCGGCCCGATCTATCTTGGAACCGCTGGCACGTTCTCCCTGCTCTTCGGATTCCTCGCCTTCGAGATCATCGGCCTGAACATGTGGGCGTCGGTGGGCTGGGATCCGGTCGAATTCATTCGACAGCTGCCGTGGCTGGCGCTCGAGCCGCCACCACCACAGTACGGACTGCATCTTCCGCCACTACAGCAAGGCGGCTGGTATCTGATGGCCGGTTTCTTCTTGACGGTCAGCATTCTGCTCTGGTGGCTGCGCGTGTATCGTCGTGCCACCGCGTTGAACATGGGCACGCATCTGCCCTGGGCGTTCGGCTCGGCGATCTTCCTGTACTCCACGTTCTTCTTCCAGCCGCTGCTGGTGGGCAGCTGGAGTGAGATGGTGCCCTTCGGCCTCTTCCCGCACCTCGACTGGACGTCGGCCTTTTCGATTCGCTACGGAAACCTGTACTACAATCCGTTCCACGCGCTCTCGATCGTCTTCTTGTACGGCAGCGCGGTGCTCTTCGCCATGCACGGCGCGACGATTCTGGCGGTGGCCCGTCTCGGCGGCGAACGCGAGATCGAGCAGATCACCGATCGTGGGACGGCCGCGGAACGCTCCATGCTGTTCTGGCGCTGGACGATGGGTTTCAACGCGACGATGGAGTCGATCCATCGGTGGTCCTGGTGGTTCGCCGTGCTCACCACGTTTACCGGCGGTATCGGTATCCTGCTGACGGGCACCGTGGTGGACAACTGGTATCTCTGGGGTGTCAAGCACGGCTTGGTCTCGCCCTATCCGGCGCAGAACGTCCTCACGACCGAACAGCAGGAACTGCTGCGTGGCCGGTATCAGGGGACCGCACCGGACTCCTTCCCCACATACGTGGCGCCGCAACCCGCGATGATGCTCGACTCGACGGCCCTGATGACGCCTGCGGATTCCCTGCCGGCAGACTCGACCCGAGTTGACTCCCTCGCGACGCCGGCAGCAGCCGGTCCCGCTGCCGCGAAGCCGCCCGCCGCTCCTGCTGGAGGAAAGTCACCGTGAGTTTCCTGACACCCACGCGCCGCCGCCTCGTCGCGGCGGCCATCCCCCTGTCGATGCTGTCGTTGGGGGCGTGCGGCGATGCCCGAACGGACTCCGTTCAGGTCGGGTACCGCGGAACGGCCATGGAGCAGAATTACGACCATGGCGACCTGAAGGCGAAGTTCGCGCAGGTGAAGATCCCCACGCCGCTCCCCCCTGCGGGCGCGTCGCCGCCGGGTCCGCTGCCGTGGCAGAACGTGCAGGTGCTGAACGACATCTCGGTGGGTGAATTCAACCGCACCATGGTGGCGATGAGCACCTGGGTGGCCGGCACCGGCAACTGCGCCTACTGCCACAACATCGCCAATCTCGCGTCCGACACGCTGCCGAACGGCAAGCCGCTGTACACGAAGCTCGTGGCCCGTCGCATGCTGCAGATGACCCGCCAGATCAACGGTCAGTACTCGCAGCACGTGAAGAACACCGGCGTCACCTGCTACACGTGTCACATGGGCAAGCCGCTGCCCAACGGCCTCTGGTTCTACTCGAGCCAGACCGACTACCTCCGGCACTATCTCGATCGCGACGGTGCTCGTGTCGTCACGCAGCAGTTGACGCCGACGAACATGAACCGAAGCTCGGTGAAGCAGACGGAGTGGACGTACGCGCTGATGATGTCCCAGTCCCGTTCGTTGGGCGTCAACTGCACCTACTGCCACAACAGCCGTCAGTTCGCCAGCTGGAAGGAAGCGCCGCCCGCGCGTGTCACCGCGTATCACGGCATCCTGATGCTTCGCGACGTCAATCAGAACTACCTGTCGCCGCTGCAGCCGGTCTACCCGGCGGTGCGTTTGGGCGCCCAGGGCGATGCGCCGAAGGCCCAGTGTGTGACGTGTCACAACGGCGCGTACAAGCCGTTGTACGGCGCGCAGATGGTCAAGCATTACCCTGCCCTGTGGGGTCGGGCCGAATGGAACGGCGTGCCCTTCCAAGGGTTGGGAACACCAGCCGACACCACGACGGCGACGGACAGCACGGCGAAGACCGCGACGCCGGTGCAACCGCCGGTGAAGGCCAGCAGCAGTGCGGCCCCGGCAACCGGAGCCGCACTGGTGGGTGGTGGCAACATGAACCGGCCGTAGCGTCGCGGCACTGGAACTGCGCATCGGGCTCTTGCCCACCGCGCAACCCGCCCCGTAATGCCGCGTCGGCATTGCGGGGTTTCGCGTTCCCCCCGGACCGTTCGGCTGGCCACGCGCGCGAAACCGAAGCGCGTGGTATCGCGTTGATGGTGCGACCGCCTGAGTACCGGACTTCCCGCCTCTCGCTTTCCCAACACGACACCCATGTCTACACGTCGCCTTCCCGTTTACATCCTCGCCGACGTCTCAGGATCAATGCAGGGGACTCCCATCGAGTCGGTGAAGTCCGGCATTCGACAGTTACATCGCGACTTGTTGGGCGATCCGCAGTCTATCGAGAGTGCCTATCTGTCCGTGCTCACGTTCGGCAACGACGCACAGCAACTCGTCCCGCTCACCGAAGTCGCGATGTTCAATCCCCCTGAACTCTCGGCGAGCGGCACCACCAACTTCGGCGCCGGGTTGCGCCTCCTGCTGGATTCATTCGAGCGAGAGTTGGTTCGCACCACGGCCGAGCAGAAGGGCGACTGGAGACCCCTCGTGTTTATTCTCTCCGACGGAGCGCCCACGGACGCCGAGTGGCCGATGTACGCGCAACAGCTTCGGGAACGCCGGCCGGCCAACATCATCGCGGTCGCCTGCGGCGATCAAGCCGATGTCGACGCGCTCAAGCAGGTCACGGAAATCGTGATCAAGATGCAGGACATGTCACCGGATGCGTTCAAGGCGTTCTTCCGGTTCGTGTCGGCGTCGATCAAGCAAACCAGCGCAAAAGTCGGCGCCGTGGCAGACGGAGGCGGCATTACTCTGCCGCCGCCGCCGCCCGGTATCACGATCGTTCCGTGAGCGACGAGCCCGTCGCCTCACCCGAGAGCGTCACCGCGCCAGCCCTTCCTCCGCGGCCCGTGTGGACCGTCGTCACGCCGTCCGTCCCGTGGTGCCCTGACGAGTGGCGTGAGCATCTCGAGGCGATCGCCCCCGGCATCGTCGTCGGGCATGGAGCGCCACAGCACGAAGAAGCCATGGGCACGCATGCGCGACGTAGCGACTGGGACCTGTTGCTCGCGTCGCGGCGTGGACGTTTGCACGCGCATCGCGGCGAGCACCGGGAGGATGCG
>CANHNQ010000024.1 GCA_947462095.1 Gemmatimonadota bacterium | reverse complement strand
CGATGGCCGAGTCGATGCGGTACCTCAGCGGCGAGCGAGCGCTCGTCGAACGCCTGGGGATCGCCGCGCGGCGTTTCGCCGAGGCATTCACCTGGGAAAACGCCGCCACAGAGACTGAAGCTCACCTCCGCGAGGTGGTGGGAAAGGAGGAGGGTCGCTGATGGAGATCATCCTGCACGCGCACCATGCCGAAGTGTCGGAATCGCTCCGCGCACAGGCCGAAGCCGCGATCACGCGCATTGCGCGGCGTGTGACCCGCGTAGCGGACGCGATCGTTCGCTTCGTCGGAGACGGCGAGACACGCCGCGTTGAGATCGTGCTGCACCGGGCCCGACACCGCGAATTGTTCGTCCATGCCGATGCACGCGCGTTCGCGCCGGCGCTCAGTGCCGCCGTGCACCGCCTCGAACGTCAGGTGTCGCGGGTCCGTCGCTCGCGGCGCGTGCCGACCGACGGAGATCGCATCGAGTGAGTCGACGCCTGACCGTGGGGACGCTCTTCGAGCGGATGAAGGATCCGCTCGAACTCGAGCTGCTCGGCGCGGCAACCGGTCTCGATCGTGAGATCACGAGCCCCGAGGCGTCAAGCCCGGGGCTCGTCCTTGCCGGCTACATCAATCGCTTTCCGTATCAGCGCATTCAGGTGCTGGGCGAAACCGAGATCACGTATCTACAGTCCCTCAGCGACGCGCAGCGCGCGGACAATCTCGGACAGTTCTTCGGGTTCCCGCTTCCCTGTGCGTTCATCACGAAGCAGCTCGAGCCGCCGGAGCCCCTGCTGCGGTTGGCCGAGGAGGCGGGCGTCGCGATCATTCGCTCGCGCCTGAAAACGGCTGAGTTCTATCGCCTCATCAAGCCGTACCTCGCCGATCAGTTCGCCCCCACCACCACCCTGCACGGCTCGCTCGCCGACGTGTACGGCGTCGGGCTCTTCTTCACCGGCAAGAGCGGGATCGGCAAGTCGGAATGCGTGCTCGATCTCGTGGAACGCGGCCATCGGCTCGTGGCCGACGACCTCGTGTTCGTGTCGCGACGCGGCAACGACGTGCTCATTGGGAAAGGGCATGAACTGCAGCGGCATTTCATGGAAATCCGCGGCGTCGGCCTGCTCGATGTTCCGGCCATTTTCGGGATTCACGCGGTCCGCCAGCAGAAACGTCTCGAAGTCGTCGTCGTGCTCGAGGAATGGGACGCCGAGGCCACGGTCGACCGGACCGGGCTCGATGTGCAGACGCAGGACATCCTCGGCGTGCAAGTGCCCAAGATCACCGTGCACCTGAATCCCGGAAAGAACATCACGGTCATCGCGGAAGTCATCGCGATGAACCATCTCTTGCGATATTATCGCGGGTATGATTCGGCAACGGCGTTCAACGAACGGTTGATTGGCCAGATGCGCCGGACGTCCGATGTCCAGCGATACCTGCAGGAGGATGATGAGTGATGGGGAGCCGCGCGTGAACACCGTGCCCGACACCGACGTCGCACCTGCGACCGTCCGTGCGATCGTTGCCGGTCATGGCGCGTTTGCCAACGGCATCATCTCCGCCGTGGAACAGATCACCGGCCGCGGCGCGTGCTTTCTGGGCATGTCCAACACCGGACTCTGCCTCGACGACATTCAGGACACCATCGCACGGGCCCTCGATGACTCGGGGGCGCGCGTGATCTTCACCGACCTCCCCGCCGGCAGTTGCACGATGGCCGTGCGCCGCATGATCCGGGAGCGCCCCGGTGTGCTGCTGGTCACCGGCATCAACCTGTCCACGTTGCTCGACTTCGCCATGCAGGACTCGGCTGATCCGGTCGCCGCCGTGCAGGCGGCCCTCGAGAAGGGGCGCGCGTCGATGGCCGTATACGGCGGCTGATCACATGCCCATCGCGCTCTACCGCATCGATGATCGACTCATTCATGGCCAGGTCGTGGTCGGATGGGGGCAACCGCTCGAACTCCGGTTCATCGTGCTCGTCGACGACGAAGTCGCCTCCAGCGAGTGGGAGCAGGAGCTCTATCGCATGGGCGTGCCCCCGGAGATGACGGTCCACTTCTACACGGTCGACGACGCCGCGGAGCGGCTCGCGGAGCTCCAGAAGCGCCCCGATCCGGGCATCGTGCTCGTCGGCGATATCGGCACGATGGGGCGGCTCGTCGCCCGGGCCGACGGACGCATTCGCGCGGTCAATGTCGGCGGCGTCCATCACTCCCCCGGTCGCGTGCAGCGTCTCCGATTCGTCTTCCTGACCCCCGCCGAAGAGCAGGGACTGCGGGAGATCGCGGCGTACGGCGTTGATGTGTCGGCGCAGGACGTGCCCAGTGCGCGCCCGGTGCCGCTCGGTGAACTGCTGGCGTCCACCACGGGCGCCTGATGGCGGCGACCACGTGGTGGCTCGACATTCTGCCGATTTCGCTGCTCGCCGGCGTGATCGGCCTTGACGTCGTCAGCTTTCCGCAGGCCATGATCTCGCGGCCGATCGTGGCGGCGACGCTCGGCGGTGCGTTTGTCGGCGCCCCCGCTGCCGGCCTCGTCTGTGGTGCCGCCCTCGAATGCCTCGCCCTCGAAGCGTTGCCGGTGGGTGCCTCGCGCTACCCGGAGTGGGGAAGCGCCTCCGTGGTCGCCGGCGCGGTCGCCGCCACCGGTGCGCCCGCCGGGGCCATCCCGATGGTCGGCGCCTTCGCGGTCGCGGTCGCGCTCGGCATTGCGACCGCGTGGATCGGCGGTCTCACCATGATCAAGCAACGGCAGATCATCGCCGGCTTCGCCCGTCCCCGCCTCGGGCAGCTGGCCGCCGGGAATCGGAACACCGTGGTCGGACTACAGGTCTTCGGGATGACGCTCGATCTCGTCCGGGCCGCCGTGCTGGGCGCGGTGTGCTTCATCCCCGGCCATCTCCTGGCGGAACGCGTGAACGGACGCTGGACGGTGCCGGAGGACCTCTCGCGCGCCATCGTCGTGACCTGTGTCGCCGCGGTCGCCGCCTCGTCGGTTTGGAAGGACTTTCACGCCATCAGCGGCACCCGACAACTGTTCCTGATTTCGCTGACCGTGGGCACCCTGCTGGCGGTGTTCGGTGCCTGAGGACGTCATGAATTCGAACGCCCTTCGCACCGATACCGTCAGTATGCCGGTGGCGGACGTCGCGTCCGCGCCCCGGCTGGGCACGGCCCTCCGGCTGTCGATGTTCCTGCGCTGCCTCGCGATCCAAGGGTCGTGGAACTACGAGATCCTCGTCGGCAACGGCGTCGGCTTCTGCGTCGAGCCCGCGCTGCGGCAGCTCCCCGGCGGCATCGACGGGAAGCCATATCGCGAAGCGCTGGCCCGTCAGTCGGTCTACTTCAACGCCCACCCGTATCTGGCGGCGCTCGCCATCGGCGCGCTTGCCCGGGCCGAGGTCGAGCAGGTCGCGCCCCAGCGCATCGAGCGCTTCCGTACCGCGCTCTGTGGACCGCTCGGCAGCGTCGGCGATCGACTGGTATGGGCCGCGTGGCTGCCCGCCTGCTCGCTCGTGGCGCTGTTGCTCTTCGGCGTCGGTGCGTCCGCGCTGGCAGTCGTTCTCGGGTTCCTTGTGCTCTACAACGTCGGTCATCTGGGGCTGCGCGACTGGGGCCTCCGCGCCGGCTGGAGGCACGGGCTCCGCGTGGCGACCGCCCTTGGGCATCCGGTGCTCCAGCATGGTCCGCGCTACATTGGAAGGGTATCGGCCGTGTTGGGCGGATTGGCGTTACCCCTGGCAGTGCATCGGGCGATCGGCGAACCGGCGCCGCTGACCGCCATTCCGGTGGGCGTCGCTGTCGTGACGCCGCTCCTCGCCGTGCTCCTGGTGCGACTACAGGGGCGCGCCGAGGGCTGGCGTGTCGTCCTGTTCCTGCTCGTGGCCTTCGTCCTCTACTCGGTGGTCCGTTAATGGCTGAACGATCGGTGCAAATCGTGAATAAGCATGGACTCCATGCCCGGCCGGCCGCGGAAATGGTCAAGGCGGCTTCACGCTTCAAGAGCGACATCACGATCTCGCGCGATGACCTCGAAGTAAACGGCAAGAGCATCATGGGCGTCATGATGCTCGCGGCTGAGCACGGGGCCACGATCACACTGCGCGCCTCCGGCCCGGATGCCGACGATGCGCTGGACTCCCTCTCCGCGCTCGTCGCGTCGCGGTTCGGGGAGAGCTGATGCCGTCCGTGCTCCGCGGCATTCCCGCGTCGCCGGGAATCGTCGTCGGACCGGTGCACCTCCTCCGCTGGGAGGTGCCCGAAGTGAAGCATCGCCTCATCGATGACGGGGCCATCGATGCGGAAATCGTACGCCTGCACGACGCCTTCGAGCGCGCCCGTGAGCGCCTGCGCCATCTGCGCGCAAGAGCGGAAGTGCAGGTGGGCCCCGAGGAAGCGGCGATCTTCGATGTGCAGATCTCGATTCTCGACGATAGCGCGCTCACGCGCAGCACCGAAGCCCTGATCCGCCAGAACCTCGGCGCGGAAAAAGCCTTCGACATCATTCTGCTCGAATGGCGTCGGCACTTTGCGCGGCACGCCGCGCCCATGCTGCGCGAAAAGGTCGGCGATCTCATGGACGTGCACATTCGCGTGCTCTCCATGCTGCTGGACCTCCCCGATCACGATCCCGTCGACGTGCCGCCCGGCGCCCACGCGATCCTCGTCACGCACGACCTCACGCCGTCGCTCACGCTGCAGCTCGATCGCTCCTGCATCGCGGCCATCGCCACCGAGGCCGGCACCGCCACCGCGCACGTCGCCATCCTCGCGCGCTCGCTGGGGCTGCCGGCGGTGGTCGGCCTGCGGAACGCGCTGTCGTTCCTCGTGCCGGGGCAGACTGCCATCCTCGATGGCGCCGAAGGCACGCTGCTCATCGCGCCGTCCGAACACGAGCTCGAGGACGCTCGACTCCGCGTGGAGCAGGAGGCCGGTCGGGTCGGCGAAATGCGCGAGATCGCGCACAGCGAGGCGATCACCCCGGACGGGGTGCGCATGACGATTCGCGCCAACGTCGACATCCCCGAAGAAGCGGACATGGGCGCCACCAGCGGCGCCGATGGCGTGGGCCTGATGCGCACGGAGTTCCTCGTCGTCGGGCGCGCCACGATGCCCGACGAGGAAGAGCAGTACAAGGCGTACAAAAAAGTGATCCAGGCGTTCGGCACGCGCCCCGTGATCATCCGCACCTTCGACGTGGGTGGCGACAAGCTGCCGGTGGGTGGATTCCCCACCGAGGCTAATCCGTTCCTCGGCTGGCGCGCCATCCGCATGTGCCTCGACGAGAGTGAGCTGTTCAAGGTGCAGCTCCGCGCGCTGCTGCGCGCCGGTGTGCACGGTGACCTGCGTATCATGCTGCCACTCGTCGTCACGGTCGACGAAGTGCGCGAGACGCGGCAGCTGATCGACGAAGCCGTCGCGGAGCTGGCCGAGCGCCGCGTGCCGTTCCGCGCGGACGTGCCGCTGGGGGTGATGGTGGAAACGCCGGCGGCGGCCATCGCGTGCGACACCCTCGTGCGTGACGTCGACTTCTTCAGCATCGGATCGAATGACCTCGTGCAGTACACCCTGGCCGTCGATCGTGGCAACGCCAATCTGGCCCCTCGCTTCACGCCGTTCCATCCAGCCGTGCTGCGACTCATCGCGCAGGTCCAGGCCACCGGTGCCGCCCACGGCATCGACGTCTGCGTCTGCGGCGAAATGGGCTCCCAGCCGCTGGCCGTCTTCGCCCTCATGGGGCTCGGCGTCCGGCAGTTGAGCGTGGCCCCGCGGGCCGTCGGTGAAGTGAAACGCATCATTCGCAGTGTGCGTATGGCCGCCGCGCAGGA
Organism: Gemmatimonadota bacterium; assembly: GCA_947462095.1. Lineage (GTDB taxonomy): Bacteria > Gemmatimonadota > Gemmatimonadetes > Gemmatimonadales > Gemmatimonadaceae > Gemmatimonas. The sequence goes on along the minus strand of CANHNQ010000024.1, from coordinate 27,775 downwards.
TGCGGCGCAGGCCGCACTCGCCGCCGGGACCGCACGCGAAGCGGAAACCCTGCTGCGACGGCGCTTGCGCACCGAACTCGATCTGGTCGCCCAGGCGGGCGGGTTGCCTGCACTTTCGTAGCGGACTAGTCTACGCGAGATCCTCTCGCTCGAACCTTCTTCCCAGAGTGCTGCGTGGCCGATCGTCACCTGTTTACGTCGGAGTCCGTGACCGAAGGACATCCGGACAAGATCGCGGATCAGATTTCGGATGCCGTGCTCGACGCCATTCTGGCGAAGGATCCCGCGGCGCGCGTCGCCTGCGAGACGCTGGTCACGACCGGGCTGGTGGTGATCGCCGGCGAGATCACCACGACGGCCTACGTGCCGCTCCCCGATATCGTCCGCAAGACGATCGAAGGGATCGGCTACACCGACGCCACCTTCGGCTTCGACAACAAGACGTGCGCCGTCATGAGCACCATCGACGCGCAGTCCCCCGACATTTCGCAGGGCGTCGACACCGGTGGTGCCGGTGACCAAGGCATGATGTTCGGCTACGCGACCAACGAAACGGCGGAACTCATGCCGTTGCCGATTCAGCTCGCCCACGCCCTCACGCACCGCCTCTCGGCGCTGCGAAAGGACGGATCGCTCCCGTGGCTCCGTCCCGATGGCAAGGCGCAGGTGTCGGTGATCTACGAAGGTGATCGCCCGATCGCGGTCGATACCGTCGTGATCTCCACGCAGCACGACGAACGGGTCTCGAACACCAAGCTGCGCCGCGCCATTCTCGACGAAGTCATCATGGCGACGATCCCCGAGGAGTACCTGCCCAAGCGGCTCAAGACGCACATCAATCCCACGGGGCGCTTCGTTATCGGCGGCCCGCAGGGCGATGCGGGACTCACCGGCCGCAAGATCATTGTCGACACCTACGGCGGCATGGGCCGTCACGGCGGCGGCGCCTTCAGCGGCAAGGACCCGTCCAAGGTCGATCGCTCGGCGTGCTACGCCGCCCGCTGGGTCGCCAAGAACATCGTGGCCGCCAAGCTCGCCACGCGGTGCGAAGTGCAGGTGGCCTATGCCATTGGTGTCGTTCAGCCGGTTTCGGTGTACGTACAGACATTCGGAACCGGCGTGGTGTCCGATCGGGCGATCGAGGCCGCGGTGAATGAGGTGTTCGACCTCACGCCGCGCGGCATCACGCGCGATCTCGATCTGCGCAAGCCGATCTATCAGGCGACGGCGGCCTACGGGCACTTCGGTCGCCGTCCTGAGACCGTGGGCCGAGGCCGTTCCGCCCGGACCACGTTCACGTGGGAACGGACCGACCGCGTCGCGGCGCTCAAACGCGCGATTCGGTGAGCCGGCACGGCGCACCGCGACGCACGGGACGTGCGGGGCGGTGCGTCACGCGGGCGGCATCCGGGCCTTGCGCTCGCCCGCACCAGGAGCAACGATGATGGTCGAAGTCACGGTGGCCCGGCTCGGGCTCGATAGCGCGACCAATTCCTATGTCGTCGTACTCCGCGAACGCGACGGGCGACGCGTGCTGCCCATTTGGATCGGTCAGCCGGAAGCGGAGTCCATCGTGATGCAGATGAATCAGGTCAAGCGCGAACGTCCGCTCACCCACGATCTCTGCAAGTCCCTCATCATCGGACTCGGCGGGACGTTGCGCCGCGTCTCCATCACCCGCGTGCAGAAGAGCACCTATTACGCGGAAATGCAGATTGAAGGACCCAAGGGCGTGGTCGAAGTCGACGCCCGTCCGTCCGACAGTATCGCCATCGCGCTGCGCCTCGACGCGCCGATCTTCGCGCCGTCTGCGCTGCTCACCGCGCTCGACGACGATGAGGACGACGAGGGGGATTTCTCCGTCGAGCCCTCCGACAACGAACTGACGGCCGAACAACTCAAGGCATACCTCGAGAATTTGCGGCCGGAAGATTTCGGCAAGTTCTCTCCGTGACGCTTCCGTTCCTCACCCCGATTGTCCTTCGCGTGTCCCGAATCCCGTCGTTCCTCCGATTTGTCGCGCTGACGCTCGTTGTCGCCTCCTCCGCCGCGTCCGCCGCCCACGCGCAATCGCGCTCCGTCGACGGGCGCGTACGGCGCCCCGTCAGCGTCCAGGCGGATTCGACCGGCATGGGGCCCGCCGTTGGAACGTGGGTCACGTTGCATCGCGTCGGTAAGGACACCGCCGGCCCGATCGACTCTATACGCACCGACGCGCAGGGGCACTATCGCTTCCGGTGGACGCCCTTCGGCGCCGCGGACGGCGTCTACTTCGCCTCGACCACCTGGGACGGCATCGCCTATTTCACCCCGCCGCTCAAGAACGTGGCGTCGCGTGGCGACGAGGCCGAGATCACGGTGTTCGACACCACCTCCGTGCGCTTTCAGCTCACCGTGAAGGGTCGGCATCTGATCGTCGGCAAGGCCGATACCACGCAGTTCCGCACGGTCATCGAAGTCTTCGAACTGTCGAACGACAGCTTGCGCACGCTCGTCGCCACGGACACCACCAAGCCGATGCCCACGTGGAGCATCGCCGTGCCCGCGTCGGCGCTCGAAGTGCGCGCCAACGAAGGCGAGATCTCGCCCGATGCGTGTGTCGCGGGCCCCGGTCGCGTGTCGGTGTATGCGCCGATTGCGCCCGGCATCAAGCAGGTGGCGTTCTCCTACAAGGTGCCGAACAGCAGCTTCCCGCTGGCCATGCGGGCCGAAGGCGGTGCCGTGGTCTTTGAGGTGTTGCTGGAAGAGCCGCAGGGATTCGTGACGGGGAAAGGATTCGCCAACGTCGATCCCGTCACCCTCGAGGGGCGCAACTTCCGACGCTTCCTGTCGCAGGACGTCGCGCCGAACGCCGAGATCATCATCGAACTGCCGTCGTCCAGCACGCCCGGTCGCAATCTGTACATCGCCGGCCTGCTCGTGGCGATCGGCATGCTCATGATGGTCGTGCTCATGCGCTCGATGCAGCGCCGTGCCGCCAACCGGGTGGCCGTCGAGCCCACGATGCGCCCGCGGGAATCGGATGCCCCGATGCACGAACGTTTGGCGCAGGAAATTGCCGCGCTCGATGAAACCTACGCCCGCATCGCCGAGCCGTCGGACGCGGTGCAAAAGGCGTACGACGCGCGCCGCAGCGAACTGAAGGGCGCTCTCGGCGCCGCGCTTGCCGACCTCGGAGCGCGAACGTAGCTTGCACGTGTCGCGCATTCGGCGCGGCGGACAACTGATTTCAGAGCGCAGGACACGGAAACCGGTTCAATGCCGGTGCGGCCCCGCCACTGTAACGGGATCTGCAACGCGCGTACGCACGCGCAATGCAGCAGCGACACTCACGATGCCACTGACCTTCGGGTCGGGAAGGCGAGTGTCGCAACCCGAAGCCAGGAGACGACCCGCGCTCATTCTCGGACGAAGACCCTCGAGGGGGGGCTCGCGCCACGTGTCGTCGTTGCTGGCCATTCGACGTGCACGCGTGCTCGGGCGTCTCCTTGTGAGAGAGGACGCCTGTGTTGTCTCCTCACCCACGATTGGTGCGCCGTGCGCTGGTTGCCCTCGTGCCGTTCATCGGCGCTGCGGCCTGCTCGCGTGCGGATACCGGCGCGGACGGCACACGCAACGCCGTCGCTGTCGCTGCCGCGGCCGACAGTGACGATTTCGGTGCGCCGCTCCCCACTGATGCGCGCTTTGCCATGCGCGTGGTGTCGCTCAATCCCGCCGCCACCGAAGCGATCTTCACGATCGGTGCCGATTCGCTGCTCGTAGGGCGCTCCCGCTGGGATGAATTCCCCGCCGCGGTGCGCCGCGTGCCGTCCCTCGGCGATGGCATCCGCCCGAACATCGAAGCCGTGTTGGCGGCCCGTCCCACCTTGGTCGTGCTGTACGCCACCGCCGAAAATCGCGCGGCGGCGGATGCCCTGCACCGTGTCGGTATCCGCACGATCGCGCTGCGCGTCGACCACATCGCACAGTTCCACCGGATGCTCACCGTGCTGGGGCGCGCGCTCGGTGCCGCGCCCCGGGCCCGTCTCGTCAGCGATTCCGTGCAGTCCACACTCGATCGCGTTCGCGCGCTCACGGCATCACGTCCGAGACCGCGCGTGGTGTGGCCGGCCTGGGAATCTCCGCTGCTCGTGATCGGCGGCGGCAGCTACCTCGATGAGCTGCTCACGATTGCCGGCGCCGACAACGTGTTTCACGACCTCGAGGCACCGTCGCCGCCGGTCTCCATCGAAGAAATTGCGAAGCGGGATCCGGATGTCGTGGTCACCGGGGCGTCGCGTGGGGCGGCACTGTCCGCGGCGCCGGCGTGGCAGGCCGTCCGTGCGGTGCGGGAGCAACGATTCCTCGTGCAGGATCCCGCCCTCACGGGGCGACCCTCCGTGGTGCTTGGCATGGCCGCCGCGCATCTCGCCCGCGCGCTGCATCCCGAACTGCGCGACTCGCTGCCGTGACACCTCTGTCACGTGACGGCGCACCACACGCCGAGACGTCCCCGTGGGTCGCGTGGGGCATCGGCGCACTGCTGCTGGCCCTCGTGGTCGTGCTGGGACTGTCCATCGGTGCCGTGCCGATCGCGACCGGCGACGTCATCGATGCGCTCCGTGGTGTCGGGGATCCGTCCTCCGTCGCCATCGTGCGCGACCTGCGGGCGCCGCGCGTACTGCTCGCGGCGCTGGTCGGCGCTGGCCTCGCCAGTAGTGGCGGCGCCTTGCAGGGCACGCTGCGCAATCCGCTGGCCGAGCCGTATCTGCTCGGTGTCTCGGGCGGTGCGGCTGTCGGCGCCGTGACCGCGATGGCCGTCGGTGTGGTGCAGCCGGTGCTCGTCACGCTCTGCGCATTCGCCGGAGCCGCCATCGCCACGGTGGTTGTCACGGCCGTCGCGCGCATCGTCGGTGGCAGTGCCGACACGAAACTGCTGCTCATGGCCGGCGTCGTCGTCGGCGCCTTCGCCAACGCGGCCATTCTCGTGGCGCTCGCGGACGCGCCCCCGGAACGCCTGCGCGGTGCGCTCTTCTGGATGATGGGATCCGCCGCCGACGCCACGTGGCCAGCCGTGGCGCGGTGCGCCGGTGCGGTGCTGCTCCTCGGCGGGATCCTGGTGTGGCGTGCGCGCGATCTCGACGTGCTCTCGCTCGGCGATGAACCCGCGGCGGCGCTCGGCGTCGACGTCGATCGGGCGTCACGTCAGCTGTTTCTCGTGGCGTCCTGGCTGGCCGCGGCGACGGTTGCCGCCGCCGGATTGATCGGGTTCGTGGGATTGGTGGTGCCAAACATCGCGCGCGCGCTCGGCGCGCGTCAGCATCGGCCGATGTTGCTCCTGTCCGCACTCTACGGTGCTGTGTTGATGGTGGCCGCCGACCTGCTGGCGCGCACGCTGCGTGCCCCTGCCGACCTGCCGCTCGGTGCCGTGACCGCGCTCGTCGGCGTCCCGTTCTTTCTGCTGCGCCTGCGCCGGTTGGCCGCATGAACGGCGCACCGCACGGCCTCAAGCAGGGGACGACGCTCGCGTTTGACAACGTCAGTGTTCGCTACGCCGGCCGCACAACGCAGGCGCTCGACCATGTGTCGGTGGTGGCAGAACCTGGTCGAATGACCGCCGTGGTCGGGCCAAACGGCAGCGGCAAGAGCACGCTGGTGCGCACGCTCTTGCGCCGCGTGCCCATGACGTCCGGCCGCGTCACGGTGGGCGGAGTGGATGTGGCCGCACGGCACGCGCGCGATCTCGCCCGCCGCGTGGCCATCGTCCCGCAGCGCGAGGAGCCCATCCTGCCGCTGCGCGTAGAGGAATTCGTCGCCCTCGGTCGGCACGCGCGGCGCAGTGCATTCGGTGGTATGAGCGCCGAGGATCATGCGGCGGTCGCCAGCGCAGTCGAGCGCGCGGGCATTGTCGAGGCCATGGGCCGTCGCACGGACACGCTCTCCGGCGGTGAGTGGCAACGGGTGCGCATCGCGCGCGCCCTCGCGCAGGCGGCCCCCGTGCTCGTGCTCGACGAGCCGACCACGTTTCTCGACATCGCGCATGAGATGGCCGTGTTCGAGCTGCTCGACGGGCTCGCGCAGCAGGGACAGACGGTGTTGCTCGTCAGCCATCAGCTCAATCTCGTGGCCCGGTTCGCCGCGCATATCGTGCTGCTGCATCGCGGAACCGTCGCGGCGTCGGGCACTGCGGACACCGTGATGCGCGGTGAGATTCTCGAGCGCGTGTACGAATGGCCACTCGTCGTCACGCGCGATCCCGCCGTCGGTGCCCCCGCGCTGCTGCCGCTCCGTGGGAGCGGCCGTCCGCGAGAGCGTCCGTCGTCGTGACCCTTCTCGCACTGCTGTTGGCCAGCGTGGTCGCGCAGGCGCGACGTCCGGCCACCGACTCGGCCACCCTATGCGTCGCCGATGCGCGCACGCGCGCGCCGTTGGCCGGCGCCGAGTTGACGATGCCGGCCACCGCGTCGTCGCCGGGGCACTCACGTCGGCTGACCGGCGCGTGCGTTGCCATCGGCACGGAACACGCGGACAGCCTACGCGTCTCCCGTGCGGGGTACGTATCCCGGTGGATCGCCGTATCGCCTGCGGCCCACGGCGTCGGGTCCGGGCGCGATACACTCAGGGTGTTGCTACCGGCACTCGATGCCACGCGCGCGGAGCGGCTCGAGGTGGTGCGCGTCAGCGCGGCCCGCTCACCCGATATCGCCGGAGACGTGCGCACCGCGGGGCGCACAACGGCCACGCTGTCGGCGGCCGATGCGAGAGCCGCAGGTGCATCCACGGTCAATGCGGTGCTGGCGCTCATGCCCTACACCAATCTGCGCTCGGCGCGCGGAGAGACCGGGCTGTCGCTGCGCGGTGCCCGTCGTGAGCAGGTCGCGATCACGCTCGACGGGATGCCACTCAACGATCCTGCCACCGGTATCGCCGATGTCTCCGACATTCCGTTGGCGGGACTGCAGTCGGCCACCGTCGCGCTCGGAGCCGATCCCGTGGGCAGCGGGGCCGGTGCCACCGGTGGGGTCCTCGCCCTGACCACCGCCGCGCAGCGTGTGGCGTCGGTGCGCACGGGGGCGTTCGGGCAGCGCAGCGTGGAAGGCGCGTGGCACACCGCAGCGGCCGGAGCGGTGTGGCACGCGAGTGCCGCATGGCGCAACGCGTCCAACGACTTTGCCTTTGTGAACGATGCCGGCGTCACGCCGCAGCGTGAGACGCGCGTGAACAACGATGAACAGCGCGCCACGGTGTCGCTCGGCGTGATCGCCAGCCGTGCGCAGCTCTCCGTGCTGGGCTCCAGCAGCGAGCGTGGCATGGTGGGCCCTGCCAACGTGCGCAGCTACGATGCCGATCGCGCGCACACCGGCCGGTGGCTGGTGCGCGCGCAGACCGGTGCGCGCGGCACCACGCTGGTGGCCGGTGCGCGGCGCATGCAGCTGCGCTATGTCGATCCCGCGCGCCCGGCGCTCGACTCACGCGCGGTGGCGTGGGCATCCGATGGCGAATGGCGCGGTGCCGTGCACGACGTGGCCTGGCGCATCGGCGCCGGTGCCGATCGGCTGACGGCCACCGGGGGCATCGCCCAGCAGCGCCGTCGTGGCTTTGCCGCCGCACAGCGCGCGTGGAGCGACACGGCCGATGCGCGCTGGCGTGTGGACCTTGGCGCGCGCGCGGATCTCATCGAAGGCAGCGGCCTGTTGCCAACGGCGTCCGTCGGTGCCGAGCGCCGCATCGCCCGCGTTGGACCGCACGGCGAGGTGGTCGGGTTCGGTCGCGCGGCGCAGGCCGTGCGCGTTCCCACGCTCTACGATTTGTATTTTTCCTCGCCGCAGCGCCTGTTCGTACGGGCGCTGTCACCAGAGCGGGTCGATCTCGACGTGAGCAGCGGCGTGCGCATCGTTGCGGACGCCTCGCGCGCGCGCGTCAGCATCGAAGGAGCCGTGGTCGCGCGCAACACGCGTGACGCGATCGTGTGGTTCCCCGGCAACTTCGGCTGGAGTCCCGCCAATGTGGGCGAGGAACGGCTGCGCGGCGTTGAGTCGCGGGCCGAGCTCGTGCTGGGGCGTTCGTCGGTTTCCGCGTGGGTGACCTCGTACGACGCCGCGCTGCTCACCGGCGGCCTCCGCATTCCCACGCCGTACGTTCCCCGCGTGGCTGGTGGTGCACAGCTGCAACTGACCGCGCGCGACCGGCAGGCCACCGTCGTGTGGCGTGGCATGGGCGCCCGGCCATACACCGCCGGTCCGCGCAACCCCGATTTCGAATTGGCCGCACTCTCGCTGGTCGACATCACCGTCGCCCAGCAAATGCGTGCGCTGCCCTATTGGCCGTGGCCCCACCTCGACGCCGTGGTGGCGTTCTCGCTCGAGAACGCCACCGATGTGCCGTGGCAGTCGGTCCGCGGATTCCCGTCGCCCGGGCGCGCCTGGGCGATGTCGTTCACCCTGCAACACTCCCCACGATGATTCCGCAGGTCTGCTGTCGCTCCACCGCACGCCGCCACGCGCTTGCCTTGACCGCTGCCGCGCTGCTCACGTCGCTCGCGGCGTGCGGGGATGATGGCATCAACAACAGTGCGCCCCAGCCGCCGCGCGGCATCATCGTGCTCGACGGCTACATCCAGCCGGGCCTCACGTTCCTCGGCGACACGGGCAGTGCGAGCACGAAGCTCACGCTGGCACCGACCTCCCAGTTCGACGCCGATGGGTTCACGCTCCTGCGCGACACGGTGCTCGCCGTGTCGAGCCGCGACGCCGGCGATCTGCTGTTCGTCACCGACGTACGCACCTCGACCACGCGTCGCATTCAGTTGCCGTCGCGAAGCAATCCCTCGCGTGCCCGACTGCTCACCGGTACGGGCGGGCAGACGCTCATCGGGGCGGCGCTGCGCGACTCGTCGAGCGTCGCGTTGGTGTCGTTCGCCGGCGCGGGCACGGTGACCAGCACACGGATCGCGAACGTTGGCACGTGTCCCACCGATCTCTTTCAGTTCGACAACGCCACGTGGATCGTCGACGCCAACGCCAACTGCAAGGTGAACTACGCGGTGCAGGGCGATGTGCGACTCATCCGTGTGCCGAACACCGGAACCGTGCGCGATACGATCCTGCTCCCGGGGCTGCGCGGTTCTGGCGCGTCGGCGGTGGTCGACGGCGACGTGGCCTACATCAGCGCTGGTGGCGATGCCAGCTTCGCGTCGTTCCCGTACACCCTGATCGCGACGGGGGGGATCACCAAGGTCGATCTCCGCGCCAAGCGCGTGCTCCTCAGTAAGCGGATGCCGGCCAACAGCTACGGAGCCGGGCTGAAGCTCGGACTCGACGGCTTTCTGTACGTCTCGCTGTATCAAGATCTCGCGTCGTTCACCGACCGCATCATCAAGGTACGCCCCGCCGACCTGAGCTTCGTGTCCTCGGCGTCGGCCGACTGGTTGGTACTCGCGGGCGCCACCGGCACCGCCGTCACCTGCAGCAGCGGACAGGCCGACGCCCTTGGCCGGCTGCACTGCCTCCAGAACGGCACCGGCTCGGTCACGACGCTGCTCGTGTTCAGCCCGGCCGGTACCGAGGTGCGTCGCGTCGCGGCCAATCAGGGTGGCGTCGATCTCGCGATCCGTCCGTAAGGGCCGGGCGGGCCTCCGCAGCCACGCACCCCGGCGGGGCAGTCGCTAATCTCCACCCATGTCCCTAATCACCACCGACGCGATCGTGCTGCACGCCGTGCCGTATCTCGAGTCGTCGCGCATCCTGCGCTTGGCGACGCGTGAGGCCGGCGTGCTCTCGGTGGTCGCCCGCGGGGCTCGCTCGTCGAAGAAGCGCTTCGGCAGTGGGGTGGACCTGTTCGCGGAAGGGCAGGCCCAGATTCAGGTCAAGCCCGGCCGCGACCTGCACGCCCTGAACGCGTTCGACGTCACCCGATCGCGGGCCGGGCTGGCCGCCGATCTGGGCCGGTTCACCGCCGCGAGCGCGCTCGTGGAGTGCGTGATGCGGGTGGTCCACGACGAGGCCGCCCCGCGGGTCTACGTGGGGGTCGCCGCGGGACTGGACGCCATCGCCGAGTCGGCCGAGGCCGAGACCGTGGCTCTCACCTTAGGGATCTTTTGGCGTCTGGTCAGCGAGGTCGGGTTCATGCCGAGTCTCGACCGATGCACCGAGTGCCACGCCGAGATTCCCCCGGAGACGGATGCCCGCTTCAGTCATGCGGCCGGTGGGGTTCTCTGTCCCCTCTGCGCCAAAATGGCGCCCACGGGGCGCCGGCTGCCGGCCGCCGCCCGCGAGGTGATTTCCGGGTGGCTGCGGGGCGATCACCCCGAGGTCGAGCCCGCCGACTGCCGCGCCCACCAGCGCCTGTTGCGGGAGTTCGTCACCCAGCACCTCCCCGACAGCCGTGAACTGCGCGCGTTCGGGGTATGGGAGCAGGGGCGGTGGTGACGCCGTGCCGGGGAACGGCGGGGGAAATGCGGGGGGCGGCGCCGGAATGTTGCTTGACGGCCCCAGCTACGCGTCCTACCTTCCAGAAAGGCCTGACAGGCAGGCCCGACTTCCACCTTTCACTTGGAGACTTCGACTCACAAACCTGATTCGTCAGTCGGAGAAGCAACATGAAACGTGTGTGGGGAGCACTGGGTCTGGTGCTCGCTCTCAGCGTAATCATGCCACGGGTCGCGGCCGCGCAGGACAGTAAGCAACGCCGCAATGGAGCGACGCTCGGACAGAACTTCCCGAATCCGTTCAATCCTGAGACTCGCATCCCGTTCAGTGTGGGTGATGCACCCAACTGTACCGAGCCTGGTCGGCAGTACCGCGTCAGTCTGAAAGTCTACAACATGATCATGCAGGTTGTAGCGACGCCGGTGTTGCAGGGCGGAGCCGGAGGGGTGGCCGGAGGTCAACCGCTAGAAAAAGTGTCCGTTCAGTGCGGCGACTACGTCGCCTACTGGGACGGCAAGGTCCAAGCAACCGGGCGGGAGGCCGCTTCGGGGGTGTATCTGTACCGCCTCGAAGTGGATGGCGTGCCGCTGGTGAAAAAGATGATCGTGGTGAAGTAAGCTGGGAGTACACGAGCACCACGAGACCCAAAGAAAACTCACGATGGCGCGGCGGGTGGACGGACCCGGCGCGCCATTTTGTATCCACGATCTGCTCGGCTGGCCGCTGTAGGGGCTTCCCTCTCGAAACCCGACGCCGTCGTCTGCAGTATTGGCAGCAGAAGCACGGCACCGTGATTGCCTCTACGAAACGCCATGATCAATCCTGACCGTCTGACTGTGAAGAGCGCCGAGGCGCTCAACGAAGCCGTTGCGCTCGCGCGCAAGGCCGGCAATCCGCTCGTCTACGATCTGCACCTCCTGCTGGCGCTACTGGCCCAGGATGAAGGCATCGTGGTCCCGGTGCTGCAGCGCGTCGGAGCCAATGTGGCGAGCGTCCGCGCCGCCGCCGACCAAGAGGCCGCCCGGTACGCCAAGCAGAGCGACGCCCAGCCCACCTTCAGCCGCGAGCTCACGCAAGTCGTCGATGCGGCGGAAAAAGAAGCCAAGGCGCTCGGCGACGAATACGTCTCCACCGAGCACCTGTTGCTCGCCCTCTCCGACGCCAAGGGGACCGACAGCACGCGGGTGCTCACCACCGTCGGCGCGCACCGTAAGGCCCTCCTCGATGCCCTCAAGCTCGTGCGTGGCGCGCATAAGGTCACCGACCAGTCGCCCGAAGGGCAGTACCAGGCCATCGAGAAGTTCACGCGCGATCTCACCGAGGCCGCGCGCAAAGGCAAGCTCGATCCCGTGATCGGCCGCGACGAAGAAATCCGTCGCGTCATTCAGGTGCTCTCGCGGCGCACGAAGAACAATCCGGTGCTCATCGGCGAGCCCGGCGTTGGCAAAACCGCCATTGCCGAAGGACTCGCCCAGCGCATCATCAGCGGCGACGTGCCCGAGGGGCTGCGTAACAAAAAACTGGTATCCCTCGATCTCGGCGCCCTCATCGCCGGCGCCAAGTTCCGCGGCGAATTCGAAGAACGGCTCAAGGCGGTGATGAAGGAGATCACCAGCGCCGAGGGGCTGTATGTCGTGTTCATCGACGAACTCCACACCCTCGTGGGGGCCGGGAAGGCCGAAGGCAGCATGGATGCGGGCAACATGCTCAAGCCCATGCTGGCGCGCGGGGAACTGCGCGTGGTCGGCGCGACCACGCTCGACGAGTACCGCCTGCACGTCGAGAAGGACGCCGCCCTCGAGCGTCGCTTCCAGCCGGTGTTCGTTGGGGAGCCCAGCGTCGAGAGCACCATCGCGATTCTCCGAGGCCTCAAGGAGCGCTACGAGGCGCACCACGGCGTGCGGATCACCGACGGTGCCGTGGTCGCCGCCGCCACGCTCTCGAATCGCTACATCGGCGATCGGTTCCTCCCCGACAAGGCGATCGACCTGATCGACGAAGCGGCCTCACGGCTGCGAATCGAAATCGACTCCGTGCCGCAGGAGATCGATGAAGTGGACCGGCGCATCGTGCAGCTCGAAATCGAGCGACAGGCGTTGCGCAAAGAAACGGATCCGGCCTCAGTCGAGCGGCGCGGCAACCTGGAAGGCGAGCTGGCGGATCTCAAGGAAAAAACCACCGGCATGCGCGCCCAGTGGCAGCAGGAAAAGGAAACGCTCGGCGCTGTCGGTCGTATCAAGCAGGAAATCGAAACGGCGAAGTTCGAAGCGGAGCAGGCCACCCGCGTCGGTGACCTCAACAAGGCCGCCGAGATCACGTACGGCAAGATTCCGCAGCTCGAACGCGACATGAAGGTCGCCGAAGGAAAACTCGGCAGCCAGGACGGGCGTGCGCAGTTCCTCAAGGAGGAAGTCGGGGCCGACGACGTGGCCGAGGTCGTGGCGCGGTGGACCGGGATTCCGGTCACGCGGATGCTCGAGAGCGAACGCGAGCGGCTCACGAAGCTCGAAGACGTGTTGGCCACCCGCGTGATCGGACAGCGTGAAGCGGTGAAGGCCGTGTCGAACGCCGTGCGCCGCTCGCGGGCCGGACTGCAGGATCCCAATCGCCCCATCGGCTCGTTCATCTTCCTCGGCCCCACGGGTGTGGGAAAGACGGAGACCGCCAAGGCGCTCGCCGAGTTCCTGTTCGACGACGAACACGCGATGGTGCGCATCGACATGTCCGAGTACATGGAGAAGCATGCCGTCGCGCGCCTCATCGGGGCGCCTCCGGGCTACGTCGGCTACGAAGAGGGCGGGCAGCTCACCGAGGCGGTGCGTCGCCGGCCGTATTCCGTGATCCTGTTCGACGAAATCGAGAAGGCGCACCCGGATGTGTTCAACATCCTGCTGCAGCTGCTCGACGACGGCCGGCTCACCGATTCGCAGGGACGCACGGTCGACTTCCGTAATGCCGTCGTGATCATGACGTCGAACGTGGGGAGTCAGATGATTCTCGAGCGCGGGCACGCGGGCGATACGGCGTGGGGCTCGGTGGAGCAGGACGTGCTCGTGGCACTCCGTGGTGTGTTCAAGCCGGAGTTCCTCAACCGCATCGACGACATCGTGGTGTTCCATCCGCTGGGGCGCGGCGAGATCGATCACATTGTCGACCTGCAGTTGGCGCACCTGCGCAAGCTGCTCGCCGATCGGAAACTGACCATTCGTCTTACCGACGCGGCGCGCACGTTGCTCGCTGACGAGGGATACGATCCGGTGTTCGGCGCCCGGCCCCTCAAGCGCGCCGTCCAGCGGATGCTGCAGAATCCGTTGGCGCTCGCGGTGCTCGACGGCACGTTCAAAGACGGCGATGTCATCGTGGCGGACGTGCATGAGGGCACCGACGCCCTCACGTTCCGTCACGGTGATGCCACCGACGCGGCGGCGCAGGCGGCGTTTAGCACGCCGTTGGCCGGCACGCGGAGTTGAGTCCGGCGCCTCAATCCATCCCGGGGGCCCCGTTGACGCCCGGGGTGGAGCTCGCGATGGATCTCGCGCTGGCTGAAGCGCGCGCCGCTGCGCTGGCCGGTGAAGTTCCGGTCGGCGCCGTCGTATTGTGCGGCAACGAGGTCGTGGCCCGAAGCCAGAATCGCATGGTGCGTGATGGCGATGCCACCTCGCACGCCGAACTCCTCGCCCTGCGGGAGGCCGCGCGCTTTCTCGGTGACGCACGGCTTCAGGAGTGTACGCTCGTGGTCACGCTCGAACCCTGCGCCATGTGCGCAGGGGCGATCGTCCTGTCGCGCGTCGGCACGCTGGTGTTCGGTGCCTGGGATGACAAGGCGGGTATGTGTGGTTCGGTGGGGGACGTGGTGCGGCATCCCAGGCTCAACCATCGACCGCAGGTACGCGGCGGCGTGCAGGAGGCGGAGTCGGGCGCGATATTGAAAGCATTCTTCGCCGCTCGACGCGGGTAGTTTCCGCGCTCTCCTCGCTCCCTCCCTCATGGCAACGCTTCGAATCGCGACTCGGCGCACACCGTATACGATCACGCTGGTCGTGGCCGCTGCCGGTGCTGCGGCACTGGCGTGCGCGTCACCCGCCGACGCCCCGTCGGCTTCGGCGGCGCCGGTGGCGCCCGCGTTTCAAACGGTCTCGCTGCTGGGCGACACCCTGCGCGCCCTCCCACTCGCCGCCCAAGTGCGCGAGAAGTACGCGGCCCAGCTCGGCGACGCGCAACGTGCGTACGAGCACACGCCGACCAATGTTGACTCGATCATCTGGTACGCGCGTCGCCTGGGGTATCTCGGCCAGCTGCGCGAATCCATCGAGATCTACACGCGCGGGATCGCGCTGTATCCCGATAACCCGTGGTTATATCGCCACCGCGGGCACCGCTACATCTCGGTGCGCGACTTTGCGGCCGCCGTGACGGATCTCGAACGCGCCACGGCGCTCGTGCAGGGGAAGCCCGACGCAATCGAGCCCGATGGACAGCCGAACGCGCAGAACTCGCCCATCGGCACGCTGCACTCGAACATCGGCTACCACCTCGCGCTCGCGCATTACCTCATGGGCGATTTCACGGCCGCTGCACGCGTCGCCCAGCTCGAGGTGGATTCTGCGACCAACGACGATCGTCGCGTATCGATGGCGCATTGGCTGTACATGTCGCTTCGCCGGTCAGGTCGGGACGCCGAGGCCGCGCAGGTGCTGGTGCCCATCACGAAAGACATGAAGATCATTGAGAATCAGGCGTATCACCGCTTGATGCTGCTGTATAAGGGGGAACTGCCAGCCGATTCCGTGCTCACGGCCGCCCCGAGCGGCGAACTGTCGGTGAAGGACGCGTCGGCGGCGTACGGCGTCGCCAACTGGCACTGGTACAACGGGCGGAAGGCCGAGGGCGAGGCCTTGTGGCGACGGATCGTGGAGGGCGGCCAGTGGGGGGCCTTTGGCACGGTGGCGGCCGAAGCGGAGCTGGCGCGGATCAAGGCGTCTCCCGCGTCGTGACGTCGCGCTGCACCCTTGAATCGGGTCGGCTGGCCGATTACTTATCCTGACTCTGCGGGATCCGGATGGTGCTGGTCAGGCCAGCCGGGAAAGAGTGCACAGAACTGGCAGCAGCTTTGTGAGATTCTTCCCGTTGGACAGGTGGCTGAGTGGTTGAAGGCACCGGTCTCGAAAACCGGCGTACCGGCAACGGTATCGTGAGTTCGAATCTCACCCTGTCCGCTGCAGCAGGTGCTGCACGTGTGACAAGTCAGCGAGTAGGATCTGGGAGTGGACGCGCCGTCGTGGAACCCCGCGCCGGCGCGTTCGTCTATCAGGCAGCCGTGGCAGGTGCAGTCCCAGGATGGATGGCCGAGTGGTTTAAGGCGCACGCCTGGAAAGCGTGTGTGCGTGAAAGCGTACCGTGAGTTCGAATCTCACTCCATCCGTAACGAGAACGCCCCGTGCATCGACGCACGGGGCGTTCTGCGTTCTGCGTTCTGCTGCCCAATCGGTCCACGAAGACCCGTCGGGCGGGTTGCGAGGAGACGGAGCGTGCGACACCATTGCCGCATGTCCTCCACAGTGCCGCGCCGCGTGCGCATTCTTCTTCCCGTGCTCATCGCCGCGACGGTCCTCGGCGCCGCGCGGAATGCCGCCCCCGCGGACAGTGAACCGACCATCCGACGCACCGCCTACGGGGTCCCGCACATCAGCGCGAGCGATTTCAAAGGCATCGGCATCGGACTCGGCTACGCGCAAGCCGAAGACTATGGCGTGCGCGTGATCGTGAGTCTGATCCGTTCGAAAGGATGGATGGGACGTACGTTTGGTCGCGACAGCCTGGCATCGGACTTTTCGGCGGCCCTCGAACATGCCCGCGTCGAAGAGACATACCACCTGCTCGATGCCGATACGCGGGACATGTACGACGGATTCGCCGACGGCGTGAACCGCTACATCCGGGCGAATACGAAAACGCTGCCCGCGTGGGCCAAGCCCGTCTTCCACGGCCACGATGTGGCCGCCGGCGATATCGGCACCGCGAACACCGCCGCCGCCGAACGTCTCGTCACCCGATGGCTGCAGCGCGCGGTCGGCGGCACTGGTGGCCCGGCACCGCGCGATACGGGCACCCTCGATGGCGCCCCGTCACCGCTGTTCGGTGCGGATGCCGATGTGGGCTCCAACGCCTGGGCGTTGGCGCCGAGCCGCACCAAGTCCGGTCGCGCCATTCTGTTGCGCAACCCGCACCTCGCATGGACCGCCGGATACTGGGAAGCCCACGTGACGCTCCCCGGCAAGCTCGATTTTTACGGCGACTTCCGGATCGGCAGCGCGTTCTCCGTGATTGGTGGCTTCAACAAAGACCTCGGCTGGGCCACCACCAACAATGCGCCCGATCTCGACGAGGTGTACGAACTCGACCTCGATCCGTCGAGTCCCGAGCGATATCGGTTCGACGGGACGACCATCCCCATTCGATACGAATCCATCACGCTCCCCTATCGCATCGGGAGCACCGACGACTCGCTCGTGAGCGAAACGCGGCGGGTGGCGTTCACGCCGCTCGGCCCGGTCGTGCATCGCACCGCCACCAAGTTGTACGTCGTGCGCGCCGGCCCCGAGGGGGAGTATCGCGCCGGTTCGCAGTTCCTCGCCATGATGCGCGCGCGCAGTCTCGCCGAGTGGAAGGGCGCACTCGCCACTCGCGCGCGCGCCACGTCGAACCTCACCTACGCCGATCGGGCCGGCAACATCCTCACGATCTGGATGGGCACCGTGCCGCGACTTCCGACCCCGTCCGGTGGGGACTCCATGCCGATCCCCGCCCGCGGATCGGCCGATGTGTGGAGCCGGCTGATTGCGCTGGATTCGTTGCCGCAGACGCTCAATCCGCGCGGCGGCTACGTGCACAATGAAAACGACGCGCCGCACTTCGCCAATCTCAACGCCCTGCTCGATACCGCGCGCTATCCGGACAACGTCGAGCGCGGTGAACTGCGGCTGCGTAGCCAACATGCGCTGCAGCTGATCGGCGGGAAGGACAAGTTGTCCCTCGAAGACGTGCTCGTCCGGAAGCACAGCATGCGCATGCTGCTGGCGGACCGCGTGAAGCCCGACCTGCTGGCCGCGCTCAAACCGTCCTCGCCGACCTCCGCGGTCGCCGAGGCGCTCGCCGTGCTCGAAAAGTGGGATAACACGGTGGCGCCGACCAGCCGCGGTGGCGTGCTCTTCGAGACCTGGTGGCGCCGCTACCAGTCGCAGGCGCGCGACTCCGCGTACGCCGAGAAGTGGTCGTGGGAAAAACTCACGGCCACACCGCGCGGCATCGGACAGCCGGCGCGCGCCGTGGAGGCCTTCACATGGGCCGTCAGCGACATGCAGCGGCGCTACCACGCGGTCGACGTCGCATGGGGCGACGTACACCGCGTACGACGTGGGGCCGTGAACGAGCCCGTCGGTGGCTGCAGTGGGGCCCTCGGGTGCTTCCGGGTGCTCACCTACGAACAGCTCCCCGACGGCACCCGTACTGCCAATTCCGGTGACGGGTGGATTCTCGCCGTGGAGTTCGGCGCACGCGCCCCCCGCGCCTACTCGGTGCTCGCGTATGGGCAGAGCGCCGACTCCACCTCGCCGCACTACAGTGATCAGGCCGCGATGTTTGCGCGCGGCCAGTTGAAGCCCGTGTATTTTCTGGATGCGGACATCGCCGCACACACTCTTCGCTCCTACCGGCCAGAACCCTGATGTGCTCAATCCGAATCGTGCGGATCGCAGCCCTCGCTGCGACGCTCGCCCCCGGGCTCGCGCTGTCCGCGCAAGCCAACGCCAAGGGTAAGACTACCGTCACCGCAGCCGTGCCGCCGGCAATGGCTGCCATCAAGCGTACCGATCTCGAACGGGATCTCTACGCGATGGCCGGTGACGGCATGCGCGGTCGCGAAGCGGGCACGCCCGATGAAATGCGCGCCTCCATCTGGGTCGCCGAGCAGATGCGGCAAATCGGAGTGAAGCCGATGGGCGAGGATGGCAGCTACTTCCAGTGGTTCAACATGGTGCGCACGCGCGTCTCCACGGTCTCCACGACGGGTGCCGTCGGCGACAAGGCGCTCGTGGTGTGGAAGGACTTCGTGCCGCTCGGGTCCGCCAACGCCGATGTCAGCGCCCCCGTCGTGTGGCTCGGCACTGGTGCCGACTCCACCATCGACGTGCGCGGCAAGATCGCCGCGCTCCAGATCACCGCGCCGCCGGCCGCGTCGATTCGCACCACGACCAACTCGGTGGAAGTGCGCTATGCCAATGCGGCCATCGCGGCCGCCACGCAGCGGGTGCAGCGGCGTGGGGCCGTCGGCATCATCCTCGTGGCCGACTCCACCACCGACGTCGCGTTCGACGGCCTCAGTGTGCTGCGCGAGCGCGGCACGTACGACGTCGACGGCGGCGCGCCGCGCTTTGCCGGGCAGGCCACGCAGGCGGCCCGCCCGCAACCGGCGCGCACCGCACCGACGCCGTCGTTCCTCGTGCGTGGGGCCATGGCGGCCGCGCTCAAGGCTGGCGCCACGGCCGACATGCACGTGCGCGTCGAGCACTTCACCACGCCGTCCAGCAACATCATCGGCGTCATTCGCGGCACCGACCCCAAACTCCGCGACGAGTACGTGTTGTATAGCTCCCACCAGGACCACGACGGCGTGCGCTACGTCATCGATGGCGATTCGGTGTGGGCCGGTGCCGATGACAACGGCACCGTGAGCGTGGCGTTGCTCGCGATTGCCCGGGCGTTCGTGAAGCAGCCCGGCAAGCGGTCGGTCTTGTTCGTCTACCACGGCGCTGAGGAACGCGGACTGCTCGGCTCGCGCTATCATGCCGCGCATCCCGTGGTGCCGCTGCGCAACATCGTGGCCGTGCTGAACGGCGACATGATCGGCCGCAACAACCCCGATTCGGCCAGCTTGCTCGGCATCCAGCCGCCGCACCGCAATTCCACGGAATTGGTCGACATGGCACTGCGCGCCAACACGCTCACCGGTGCCTTCAAGCTCGACTCCATCTGGGACCGGCCCACGCACCCGGAAGGGTGGTACTTCCGCAGCGATCACGTGCCGTATGCGCGGCTCAACGTGCCGGCGGTTATGTACTCGACCAACCTGCATCCCGACTATCACACCCCGCGTGACAAGCCCTCGGCCATCGACTATCCGAAGCTCACGCGCATGACGCAGTGGATGTATCTCACCGGATGGTACGTGGCCACGACCACGAAGCGCCCGGCGATCGATCCCGGCTTCAAGCTGGAACGCTGAGCCGTCGTACGAACGCGACGCCGGCGGGATGTACGACGGGATGTACGGCAGGGAGACGCGTTTGCGTTCTCCCTCGTCGCTCCCCATTTTGCCATGCACGTCTCGGCATGGGTCCGGGGCGTCACCTACTGAGGAGGATGTGCGATGCAGGCATTCGTGCGCCGCATGATGGGCCCGGCGTTGGCAGTTACCGCGCTGGCGTTGACCGCAACCGCGGCCAGCGCAATCACTGGACAGGCGAAGCCCCAGCTGTCGATCGAAGCGGAGCGGTCGCCGCAGGGCGCCCGGATCACCTTCAAGGGCAAGAACTGGCCGGCCGCCGCCCGCATCAAGCTCACCGCCACGCGGGCGCCTGCGTCTACCAAGCCGCAGGATTTCGGGATCATCGATGCTGACAGCACGGGCACGTTCAGCGTGCGGAAGGTGGCCATCTGCACCACGCCGAACCAGGAAGACGGCGCGCTCGAGACCGTCACTTTCACCGCCGCCGATTCGGCGACCGGAGTGAAGGCCACCGCGACGACTCGCGGTGGCGCCTGGGTCTGTCAGTAATCCGGATCGCGCTCCACACCGCTGTCGCGGTGTTGCCCTTCGGGCAACACCGCGATCGTGTATCCGCCCCCGATCCTTCCCGGTAAAGCCGCGACATGTTCGTGATTTTCGTATGCCCCATCTTCTCGCCGGCGGCCACGCAGATGATCGAGGCGGCGCTCACCGTGCCGCAGGTGCGGCTCGGTGTCATTGCGCAGCAACCGCTCGCCGCACTCGCCCCACACGTGGCGGCGCGGCTGGCCGCGCACTGGCAGGTCGATGATGTCACGAACGCCACGTCGCTCGAACACGCGGTGCGTGCCCTCGGTGCTGCGCACGGCGCGATCGCGCGGTGCTTCGGTGCCTACGAGCAGTTGCAGCAGCCGCTCGCCACGGTGCGCGAACGGCTCGGGATTCCTGGGCTGTCCAGCGACGCCGCGCACAATTTCCGCGACAAGGCGCGCATGAAGGATGCCCTGCGTGCGGCCGGTGTGCCGGTCGCGCGGCATCGGCTGATTATGTCGCGCGACGACGCGTTGGCATTCATCGCCGACGTCGGGTATCCGGTGGTGCTCAAGCCGCCCGCCGGCGCCGGCGCCATCGCGACGCAGCGGATTCGCGACGTCGCGTCGCTCGACGCGATGCTCGTGAACTATCCGGCGACCGCCGCCCAGCCGATGCTCGCGGAGGAGTTTCTGCGCGGCACGGAGTACTCGCTGGAAACGGTGTCGGTCGATGGCCACGCGATGTGGCACTCTCTCACGCGATACGGCCCCACCCCCCTCGACGTCGTGGAGAACGCGTGGATTCAGTGGACGGTGCTGCTCCCGCGCGAAGTTGATGCCGTCGAGTTCGACGACATTCGCGCCGTCGGGGCCAAGGCCCTGACCGCGCTGGGGATGGGGACCGGCGTGTCGCACTGTGAATGGTTCCGTCGCGAGGATGGCACGCTCGCCATCAGCGAGATCGCCGCGCGTCCGCCCGGCGCCAATATCACCACCATGATCTCCCGCGCGCACGACATCGATTTCGTCGCGGCATGGGTGCGACTCATGATCAACGGCACCTTCGATCCGCCCGAACGGCGCTATGCGGTCGGCACCGCGTATCTGCGAGGGCAGGGCACCGGTCAGGTCCGCAGCGTCGAGGGGATCGAGGCGATCCGGCAACAGTTCGGCGCCATGATCTGCGATGCCCGACTGCCGGCCCCGGGACAGCATCCCACCGGAAGCTACGAGGGTGAGGGGTACATCATTGTCCGTCACCCGGAAACGTCCGTGGTGGAGCACGCATTGCACTGTATTGTTTCGAGCGTCCGCGTCCGACTGGGCTGAAGCCCCTCCCCCCATCTGCTCAAACGCCCTGTGTCCAAAACCGTGCTGATGCTGACCCCGGGGTTCCCGGGTGAAATGCCACTCTTCACGCGTGGTCTGTCCGAGCAGGGCGCCACCGTGCTGGGCGTGTCCAATACGCCGGTGCAGGATCTGCCGGAGATCGCGCGTCGCCATCTGAGCGACTATCTCCACGCCCCCGATCTCTTCACCAATCCGGAGCAGGCGATCGCGCAGATCCGGAAATGGATCGGTGCGCGGACGATCGATCGCGTCTGCTGCCTCTGGGAACCGGGGGTCGAGATCGCTGCGCAGATCCGCGAAGCGCTCGGCGTCCCCGGCCAGTCGTATCAGCAATCGCTGCGCTTCCGCAATAAGGACCTCATGAAGCAGGCACTGGCCGAAGGGGGCGTCCGTGTGCCGCACCATGCGATCGCCAGCACGCCGGCCGAAGTCTGGGCCGCGGCCGAGCAGGTGGGTTACCCGCTCATCATCAAGCCCATCGCAGGGGCCGGCTCCATGGACACCTTTCGCTGCGATGATGCGGGCGATGTCCGCAAGGCCATTGCCCAGCTCGGGCACATTGCCGTGGTCGACGTCGAGGAGTTTATCGATGGCGAGGAGTACACCTACGACACCGTGTGCGCCGGCGGCGAGATCAAGTACTTCCACATCGCCTTCTATCGCCCGCGGCCGCTCATCGCCCGTACCAACGAGTGGATCTCGCCGCAGACGCTCTCCTATCGGAACGTGGACGACCCCAAACTGGCGGGCGGGCGGGCCATGGGCGAGCGGGTCCTGAAGGTGCTTGGCTACGACACCGGCTTCACGCACATGGAGTGGTACCGCAAGGCCGACGGCGAGGCGGTGTTCGGCGAAGTGGCGGCGCGTCCGCCCGGAGCGCGTACCGTCGACCTCATGAACTACGCCGGCGACATGGATCTCTTTAACGGCTGGGCCGAGGCCGAACTGCACGGCACGTTCTCACAGGCAATCGAGCGCAAGTACAACACCGCGTGCATTACGAAGCGGGCGCACGGCCAGGGGCGCATCCAGCGTATCGAGGGGCTCGAGCAGCTGCGCCGGCGTTTCGGGGACGCCATCTGCGTGGTGGATCTCCTCCCCATCGGTGCCCCGCGCCGCGATTGGAAGAGCACCCTCCTCTCCGACGGCTACGTATCCCTGCGGCATCCCGACTGGGCAACCACGATCGCGATGGCCGATGCGGTGGGCACCGACCTCAATCTGTACGCCGGCTGAGCGGTCGCCGCTGCATCGATGGGTCCGTCGCCGCGCCGCTGTCGCACGCCTGCCTCACCTATGGTGGGAACCACGCAACGTGTCGCAGCCCCATCCGTCACGCCTCAGAATGGGGCCGTAGCGTCTCGGCGCGACATCGGGAAGGGACCGGTACGGCACGTCACTTGCGGCATAGCGGGCGTGCGGGGTCGCCGGTCGGCGGTGCTCGCCATGACCCGAGCCGGAAGCGCCATGTCCCGTATTCTCGATGAGCCCGCGATTGATCCGATCCGTGGCCACTTCTCGCAGCTCTGCGTGATGCTCACGGGAATCGCCTCGGGGCTCGTCCAGCCGATGCCTGGCGATGCGCTGCAGCCGGCGACCTACCACATGGGGCGCCGCGACGGGTTCCACGTGGTCGTTGCCCATCTCGCGTCCAGCCGCACCCTCCGCGAGGCGGCGGACAAGTGTGTCGCCTTCGGCGCGGGCGTCGAAGAACGCGCCGATTCGCACCCGTACGGACCCGATTGGTCGCACGGATTCGCTCAGGCCACCATGGCGGCGGCGGCGGACATCGCCATGTACGCCGCGACGTCCACCCTCCCGCCCGTCGATCAGTCGCGCCTGCGTGCGGCACGCACCGCCGCCCGGCATCTGTCGCCCCTCGCGGGACTCTGGGCACAGCGGCCGTCCGCCGGCGCCGAGCCGCCCCGAAGCCATCACGAGTGGTAAGCGACTGAGAGGCCGAGCCGCGCTATATTGCGGCCATGTCTCGAAAGCCTTCCATCGCGCTGGATGCCCGCGCGCTCGATCGTACCCTGCGTCGCATGGCGGACCAGATCGTCGAACTCAATGCGGGCACCGACAACCTCGTGCTCGTTGGAATCCAGCGCCGCGGCGTGCAACTTGCCGAGCGCATCGTCCGCATCATCAAGGCGCAGGAAGGCGTGGACATCGTGAGCGGCGCGCTCGACATCACGCTGTATCGTGATGACCTGCAAACCGTCGGACCGCGTCCCGTCGTCGGCACCACCCAGCTCCCGTGGACACTCGACGATCAGCACGTGGTGATTGTCGACGACGTGCTCTACACCGGACGCACCGTACGCGCCGCGCTCGATGAACTCGCCGATTTCGGACGCCCGGCGCGCATCGCACTGGCCGTGCTGATCGATCGCGGCGGACGCGAACTGCCGATTCACGCCGATGTCATCGGTCGTAAGGTCGAGGTAACTCCCGGACAGCGGGTCGATGTGTTTGTCGAAGAACTGGATGGACGCGACGAAGTGCTGATCGCCGCTCGCGTCGACGAGGGCTGAGAGCATGCCCGGCCCACTCGGAAAGGACCTCCTCGGACTGGCGCCGCTCTCGGCGGATCAGATCCGCCTCGTGCTCGACACCGCCGTCCCGTTCCGCGAAATCTCCGAACGCGCGATCAAGAAAGTGCCGACGCTGCGCGGCGCCACGATCGTCAACCTGTTCTTCGAAGCGTCCACCCGCACGCGGATCTCGTTCGAGTTCGCCGAAAAGCGGCTCAGCGCGGACACGGTGAACGTCGCCTCCGCCGGCTCGAGCGTTTCCAAAGGCGAAACGCTCGTCGACACGGCGCGCAATCTCGAAGCGATGAAGATCGACATGGTGGTCATTCGCCATGGCGCATCGGGGGCCGCGCAGTTCCTTGCTGAACGCATCGAGTCCAACGTCATCAACGCCGGCGACGGCACCAACGAGCACCCCACGCAGGGGCTGCTCGATATCCTGACGCTGCGCAATCACCTCGGCGATCTCGCCGGACGGCGCATCTGCATCGTTGGCGACGTGCTCCATTCGCGCGTCGCCCGCTCCAACATCTGGGGCCTCACCAAGCTCGGCGCTGAAGTCGCCGTGTGTGGTCCGCGCTCACTGCTCCCCAACGCCATCGGCGAGATGGGCGTGACCGTGTTCGATCGCATCGAAGAGGCCGTCGAGTGGGCGGATGCCTTCAACGTCCTGCGATTGCAGCTCGAGCGCATGCAGGCCGGCTACATCCCGTCGTTGCGCGAGTACAATCGCGTGTACGGCGTTACCCGCGCGCGGCTCGAGAAGGCGCCGCGCGACATCCTCATCCTGCACCCTGGCCCGATGAATCGCGGCGTGGAAATCGACAGTGACGTGGCCGACGGGCCGCACTCGGTGATCCTCGATCAGGTCACCAATGGCGTGGCGGTCCGCATGGCCGTTCTCTATCTGCTCGCCGGCGGCAAGCCGGAACTCGCCGAAGCGGCGAAGAAGGGAGGCGCATGAGCCGGGACCTGCTGCTGCGCGGCGGACGCATCGTCGATCCGTCGCAGGGAATGGACACCGTCGGCGACGTCCTGCTGCGCGACGGACGGGTCGAAGCCTGTGGATCGGCCATCGGGACCCCCGATGGCGCCGAGGTCATCGACGTGAGTGGCTTGGTGGTCACGCCCGGCATGATCGACGTGCATATCCACCTGCGCGAACCCGGTCGTGAGGATGTGGAAACCATCGCCACCGGTGCCCACAGCGCCGCGGCCGGTGGCTTCACCGGCGTCTGCGCCATGCCGAACACCAAGCCCGTCACCGACAATCAAGCGGTGGTCGGCTTCGTGAAACGGCAGGGCGAAGCCGCCGGCTTTGCGCGCGTCTATCCGTACGGCGCGATCTCGGTGGGGCAGAAGGGGGAGACGCTCGCCGAAATCGCTGAGATGGTCGGCGCCGGCGCCGTCGCCTTCAGCGACGACGGCCGGCCGGTCGAGAGCGCGCAGCTCATGCGCACCGCGCTCGAGTACGCCCGGGCGTTCAACGTGCCCATCGCCGAACACTGCGAGGACATGACGCTCGCTCACGGCGGCAGCATGAACGAAGGGATCATGAGCGCGAAGCTCGGCCTCAAGGGCATCCCCGCCGAAGCCGAAGAGATCTACGTCATTCGCGACATTCTCCTCGCCAAGCGCACCGGGGGACACATCCACCTGTGCCATCTCAGCACCAAGGGCTCCGTCGAGCTCGTGCGCTGGGGCAAGGAACGCGGCATCAACGTCACGTCGGAAGTGTGCTCGCACCACATCTCTCTCACCGAAGATGCGGTCGAAGGCTACAACACCAACGCGAAGATGAATCCGCCGCTGCGCACCGCGGCCGATGTCGAAGCGCTGCAGCAAGGGCTCGCCGACGGCACGATCGATCTACTCGTCACCGATCACGCGCCGCACCACTACGACGAAAAGGAGCGCGAGTTCGCCGACGCCCCCAACGGCATCGTCGGGCTCGAAACGGCGCTGGGCATCAACTGCACGTATCTGCTGCATCGCGGCATCATGACGATGTCGCAGATGGTCGATGCCATGAGCTGCAAGCCGGCCAAGGTCTTCCACCTCCCGGGCGGCACGCTCGCGCGAGGCAGCCTCGGCGACGTGACCGTGTTCGACCCGAATCGCACCTGGACCGTCGATCCGAAGACGTTTAAGTCGAAGGGCCGGAATACGCCGTACGGGGGCCACCAGCTCACCGGACAGGCCCGTCTCACGATCGTCGGTGGTCGCGTCGTCTATCGCGCCACCTGAGGTCACGGTGACGGACGAGCAGGGACTGCGCGTCATGCTGGCTGCCGCCTGTCGGCGGCTGCATGCGCGCGGTCTGCTGGCGGGGGCGGAGGGGAACCTCTCCTGCCGGCTCCCGTCGGGCGACCTGCTGGTCACCGCCAGTGGCGTCGACAAAGGCACCATCGACCACACCCACGTGCTGCGGGTGCACGCCGACGGGACACTCTGTCACGAGGACCGAAGCGATGGGTCGCCGGGTGACGCGCCGGTACGTGACACGCCGCGTCGCCCCTCGTCGGAATTGGGGATGCATCTCGCCTGCTATGCGGCTCGCGCCGATGTGCAGGCGATCGTGCATGCCCATCCCCCGGCGGCTACCGGGTTTGCCGCCGCGGGCATCCCGATCCCAGCCGATGTCTTGCCGGAGTTGCCCGTTGTCGTGGGGCCGATCGCGCTCGTGCCCTATGGGCGTCCGGGCACGCCGGCCCTCGCCAACGCCATGCGTCCGTTTCTCGCGGCGCACGAGGTATTTCTGCTGGCCAATCACGGGGTGACCGCGGTCGGTCGATCGATCGAGGATGCCCTGCTGCGCATGGAAAGCGTGGAACAGTCTGCGCGGATTCTGGCCGTGGCCCGCCTGTTCGGGGGGGCGCAGTCGCTGCCCGCCACGGAAGCGGCCGTGCTGGCGGCGCTGCATCCTCGCCATGGGGATGCTGTGCGTACACAGATCGCCTGAGACACGGGTGCGACCTACGTCACACAGGGGCGTGATCCCCCTCGGCCATGTTCGTCTGGTTCGTATCCGGAGTGTTCGTTCATTCAGCGCCCTCACATGATGGAGTCTCGCGCCGTGTCTATCGACGAAGTCCGGTCGCTCGTTGCCGAGCGGCAACGCTATGATGACTGGTTGACCGCGCTCGACGCACGCCGCGCGGAGACGCCGGGTCGCGTGTTCGAGCGCGTGCGTGGTGATTACGTCGCGCGTCGCGACGCCGTGATGGCACAGCTCGGCGACCACGTGGGCGCGTTGTCCGCGCACGCCGAGGCGCTCAGCGGCCGGTTCGAAGCGCTCGAGACCGAACTGGCCGCGCTCGAAGATGAGCGGGTTGAAGCGATGCTACGGACCGCCGTCGGCGAGTATGATGACCATCGCTGGGACGCCGTGCGGCAGGATGTCGAGGGGAAGCTCGCCACGCTCGGGGAACAGCGGAGCGGCCTGCTCAGCGAGATCGACGAGATTCGCACCCTGCTGGCCAGTGCCCGCAGCGAGCCGCGCGCGTCCGTGGTCGACGCCCCGGCGGAACCGGTCGTCGTCCAGGACGCCGCGACCGAGGCGCCGGTGGCCGAGGAGGTCGTGGCCGAGGAGGTCGTGGCCGAGGAGGTCGTGGCCGAGGAGGTCGTGGCCGAGGAGGTCGTGGCCGACGAGGTCGTGGCCGACGAGGG
>CANHNQ010000023.1 GCA_947462095.1 Gemmatimonadota bacterium | reverse complement strand
GAACGAGAAGTTGCTGACCGGAGCAATCGCGCTGCAGACGCTCGGCCCTGACTATCGGTGGCAAACACCGGTGCTGTTGCATGGACGCCAGCGCGGCACGACGTGGCGGGGCGACGTGCTGGTATCGGGGCAGGGCGATCCCGGGGTGAGCGATTCGCTCAGTGGCGGTGTCGCGATGCAGGCGTTCACGCCGGTGCGAGAGGCGCTCGCGGCGCGCGGCATCACGCGCATCACGGGGCGCGTGCGCCCCATCGGCGACGCGTTCCCCGGGAGCACCACCGGCTTCGGCTGGGCGTACGACGACTTCGATGCATCATACAGCGCCGCCGTGGACGAACTGATGTTCAACGAAGGCGTGCTGGTGCTGACGGTGCGCGCCGCTGCGCGCGTCGGCCACGCCGTCGCCGTGACCAGTGCTCCGACCCGCTCGTATCCCCGCCTGCTCGTACAGGCCACCACGCGCGACTCCGCGCTGGCGCCATCCGGCAGCGTGCGTCCGCCTCGCCTTGAAGCCGCGTATGACAGCATCGGCGACCGGGTCGTCGTCACGGGTACGCTGGCGCTTGGCGACAGCGCGTCGATCACGCTGTCCTATCGTCATCCGACCGATGCATACGTAGCGGCATTCACGCAGTCACTGGCCGATGCTGGCATCCGTGTCGCGGGCCGACCGGTGACGCGAGCGGACACCCTCGGACGCCAGACGGATACGGTCGTCGTGCTGCAATCGGCGCCGCTACGGGATGTGCTGCGCCGCATGCAGAAGCCCTCGCAGAACCAGATCGCCGAGCTGCTCTTTCGCACGTCGGGGGTTCGCGGCAGTGGCGATGGGTCGGCCGACAGCGCGCGCGCCGTGGGGATGCGTACACTCGCGGGATGGGGGATTGCCGGTACCGACGCGGCGTATCGCGATGGCAGCGGTCTGTCGCGCCATGATTACGTGACACCGCGCGCGGTCGTGAAAGTGCTCGACGCCATGCGACGGTCGCCGTGGTTCGCGACGTACCGGGATGCGCTGCCCATTGCCGGCGTGGATGGGACGATTGGGAACCGTATGAAGGGAACGCCCGCAGCGGGTAACGCCCGGGCGAAAACCGGCACGCTGGACAAGGCGCGCGCGCTCTCGGGGTACGTGACCACCGCCGATGGACGGCTCGTGATGTTTTCGATGTTGAGCAACAACTTCACCGTCCCCTCCCGTGAAGTCGAACGTGTTCAGGACCTGCTGGTGACGACGCTGGCCGGTCGCCCGCTGGGCGGCATCGCACCACGGGCGCAGCGTTGACGGACGCGTCGATCCCACCGACCGCGCACACGCCACCCATGCCACTCTCCTTCGACGAAGCGCTCGACGCGATCCTGCTGCAGGCCGATGGTCGCACCACCTCGACCGAGCACATTGCGCTCGGGCAATCACTGGGCCGCGCCTTGAGTGCGCCGGTCCGCAGTGGCGTCGCGCTGCCGCCGTGGGACAACGCGGGGATGGACGGCTACGCGGTGAAGCGCGCCGACGTCATGGGGGCAACGCGCGACGTACCGCGGGTGCTGACGGTGCGGGGCGTCAGTGCCGCCGGCGCGGACGCGACCACCCTGCCGCCCGTGCAACCGGGGACGGCGATGCGCATCATGACCGGTGCGCCGGTGCCGTCCGGCGCCGACGCGGTGATTCGCATTGAAGACACCGACGAAGGGATCGACCTGGTGACCGTGTACGACGACCGCGATGCGAACGGTCGCGCGAACGTGCGACCGCGTGGTGAGGACGTCGCGGCGGGGAGCGAACTCTTCGCACGCGGGACGACGATCGGCGCGTCGCATCTGGGCGTGCTGGCCAGTATCGGTGCGCACGCCGTGCCCGTGTATCGCGCGCCGCGGGTGACGATCGTGTCGAGCGGAGACGAGTTGGTGATGCTCGACCGGTTCGACGAGGTCGAGGCTGGGCGGCGCATCGTGTCATCCTCGAGCTATGCGCTGCCGGCACTGCTGCGTACGGCCGGTGCCGACGTGCGCACGCTGCCGCTGGTCCCCGACACCCTCGGTGCGCTGACCGAGGCACTGGCGGGCGCCCTCGACGACGGCTGCGATCTACTCATCACGACCGGTGGTGTCTCGGTCGGTGCGCACGACTACACCCGCGACGCACTGGCCGCACTGGGCGGTCGACAGACCTTTTGGCGTGCACGTATCCGTCCGGGCGGTCCCATCGGTACCGGCACCGTACGCGACGTGCCCTGGCTCGGCCTGCCCGGCAATCCCGTGTCCACGATGGTGACGGGTTCGCTGTTCGCGTGGCCGTTGATTCGCCTGCTGGGTGGACATGCCGGTCATCGACCGCTGCGGATGCCGGTGCGTTTTCTCGACAGCGCCGAGACACCCGCGGCGCTCACGTACTTCCTGCGCGTGATCCTATCCGTGGGGCCCGATGGCATGCCGGAAGCGCGGCTGGCTGGTGCGCAGGGATCGAACCTCCTGCGTACGATGGCGCTCGCCAACGCGCTCCTGATGATTCCCCCCGACGTGTCGCGCGCCGAGGCCGGCATGCACTTCACCGCCATCCTGTTGCCTGACGTTCCCCTGATGACCACATGACCCGTCCGATCCTGACCGACCTGCATGGCGAGGCCCTCGACGACGCGCTGGGACGCTGCTTCTCGCTCGCCACGGAAACGGTCGATGTCGGAGGACGCGCCATCACGCTCGTGAAGCCCGAGAACGCCGACCATCTGATCAGCGAAGCCGATTACGTGATGGACGAGCGGTTGCCGTACTGGGCCGATCTGTGGCCGTCCGCGCGCGTCTTGTCAGCCACGATGGCACGCGAAGCCGGCGCGGGGCGCCGCTTGCTGGAAATGGGCTGCGGCCTTGGACTCGCGACGGTGGGCGCCATGCTGGGCGGCTTCGACGTGACCGCGACGGACTACTACGACGACGCGCTGCACGTGACCCGCGGCAATGCCGCGCGGAACCTGAGGCGCGAGCCCAGCGTGCGCATGGTGAACTGGCGCGAGTGGCCCACGGATCTGGGGGTCTTCGATGTGGTGATGGCGGCCGACGTGCTCTATGAGAAAGAGTACGCCATTCTGGTTGGCGAGTGCATGGCGCGTTCGCTGGCCCCTGGCGGCGTGGCGATCGTGGCCGACCCCGGCCGTCTCGCGTTGCCCATGTTCCGCGACAATCTCGTGCATGTCGGCCTCGAGATCTTCGACACGGTCACGACGAAGTTCGAGGAGGGGCCGGTGAAGCAGGAAATTCAGGTCATGCGCCTGCGTCACCGGCCGAGCGAGGGCCAGCGCTAATCGCTAAGTGCTGGCCACGATGGGCAACAACCGCGACGCCACCACTTCGGAAATGTCCAGTACCGGCACGCTGCTGCCGGCGCCGGTGACGCCGTCGGTGATCATCGTCATGCAGAACGGACAGGCCACCGCGATCTGATCGGCGCCCGTGGCCAGCAGCTCTTCACTGCGCTCCACGTTCACGCGCTTACCAACGTTCTCTTCCATCCACATGCGACCACCACCGGCGCCGCAGCACATACCTCGGCTCTTCGTGCGCGTCGGCTCCACGAGCTCCATGATCGGCAGCGCCCGCTTGAGCGTGTTGCGCGGCGCGTCGTAGATCTCGTTGTAGCGACCGAGATAGCAGGAGTCGTGATACGCCACCTTGAGCCGCTGGCCATGCTCGGTGTCGAGTGGCACGCGTCCGGCCTCGAGCAACCGCTCGATGTAGTCGGTGTGATGAATGACTTCGTAGTTGCCGCCGATATCCGGGAACTCACTGCCCATCTGATGAAAGCAGTGCGGGCAGAACGTGACGATGGTCTTCACGTTGTAGCCATCGAGCGTTTCGATCACACCCTTGGCGAGCATCTGATACAGATACTCGTTGCCCATGCGCCGAGCCGGATCACCATGACAGGTCTCTTCCTGTCCGAGGATCGCGAAGCGCACGTTGGCCGCCTGCAGGATTCGCGCGAACGCCACGGTGATCTTCTTGGCGCGATCGTCGAACGAGCCCATGCAGCCGACCCAGAACAGGATGTCGGCCTTCTCGCCCTTCTCCACCAGCTCGGCCATCGTGGGGATGTCCATCCCCTCGGCCCACTGCGCGCGGTCCGACGCGCTGAACGCCCACGGGCTGCCGTTGCGCTCGAGACTCGTGAGCGCCGGCGCCAGCTCCTCGGGGAAGCGCGACTCCATGAGCACCAGGTCGCGGCGCAACTCGTTGATGATATCGAGCTGATCGATGCTGACCGGGCACTCCTGCACGCACGCGCGGCAGCTGGTGCACGCCCACAGTTCTTCTTCGGTGATCCAGTCGTCGAGCAGGTTCTTGGCGAGGACTGCCGTCTGCTCTTCGGTGGCGGTTCCGCCGCTGGCCGCGATCGCGTCGAGCGTCGTGGCCTTCTCGGTGAGGCGGGCGCGCGTTTTCACGACGATCATGCGCGGCGACAGCAGCTTGCCGGTGCTGTTGGCCGGGCACACGGACGTGCACCGTCCGCACTCGGTGCACGAGTACCCGTCGAGCAGATTTTTCC
Source organism: Gemmatimonadota bacterium (assembly GCA_947462095.1). Lineage (GTDB taxonomy): Bacteria > Gemmatimonadota > Gemmatimonadetes > Gemmatimonadales > Gemmatimonadaceae > Gemmatimonas. The sequence continues at coordinate 29,711 of CANHNQ010000023.1, read as the reverse complement.
AGCTCAGATGCTCCACATCAGCGGCGCCGAACTGCTCGGCGTTCTCCGCTTCGAGGTCCATCGGACGCATGGCGCCGATGCGACCCGGGCCGCTCGTGTTGGAGAACCACACGTTGATGAGCGACGTGAGCACGTGCAGGTGCTTGGAGCCCGGCAGGTGGTTCAGGAAGTACAGAATCAGCACCGCGTGAATCCACCACGACACCCGCGCCACGATGTGCGCGGTTTCCGGCGACACGCCGCTGAACAACGGCAACAGCAATCCGGAGATGATGCGACCGTCGGGCGAGGCGCCCGTGCGCAGCTCCATCACGAACAGGAGCAACAGCGTGAGCATGAGCGTGGCGATCATGCTCAGGATGAACACCGCGTCGGCGCCGCTCACCTCGTCGAAGCGCTTCGGCTTGATGACCAGGCGCCGATACAGCAGGTACACGACGGGGATCAGCACGAAGACGGCGAACACTTCCTGTGACACCACGTACGGCAGGTACAGGAATCGCGGGAGAATCACATCCCACGTGAACGGCGTGTAGAGCCCCTGAATCATGATCTCGAGCGTGCCGAGACCGAGGACACAGAAGCCCCAGAACACGAGCGCGTGCATCATGCCGCCGACCGGATCGCGCAGGATCTTGCTCTGCCCGAGACCGATCAGCAGGAAATTCTTGGTGCGCTGATCGGGGTGGTCGGTGCGGACTTCATCGTGGCCGATATTCAGCCACCGGTTCAGCCGCCGCGCGCTGCGGGCGAAGAACCCGAGCGCGACGGCGAGAATGACCGCGAAGATGAGATTCGAGACCCCCATGTTCCCGGTCAGCCCTGCGCCTTGGCGGCCTTCACCGCGGCGGTGAGTGCAGGCATGACTTCGAACACATCCCCGACAATGCCGTAATCCGCGATCTTGAAGATCGGGGCGTCCTTGTCCTTGTTGATCGCGACGATCGTCTTCGACGTGCGCATGCCGGCCAGGTGCTGGATGGCGCCCGAGATTCCCACGGCGACATACAGGGTCGGGCTCACGTTGCGTCCCGTCTGGCCGATCTGATCCGAGTGCGGCCGCCAGCCCTCGTCGGTGACCGCGCGCGTTGCGCCGACCGCCGCGTTGCCGAAGGCGTCGGCGAGGTCTTCACACAGCTTGAAGTTCTCAGGCGCCTTGAGGCCACGACCACCGGCCACGATGACCGGCGCGTCGTTGAGGTCGAGCTTCCCGGTGTTGCCCTGCTTCAGTTCAACGACCTTCACCCGCGACGCCGACGGGTCGGCCGCGGACGTGATCGACTCGGTGGCCAGCGCGCGAGGGGACTCGGCCGGCTGAAACGCCGCCGGACGCACCGACAGAATCGCCGGCGTGCCCGCAAGCGCCAACGTGGCGATGACCTTGCCGTTCATGTTGAAGTGCTGACCCAGCACCGCTCCGCCTTCCACCGTGAAGCCCGTGAGGTCGGCCGCGAGCCCGACACCCAGCTTGGCCGCCACACGCGGCGACAGATCGCGGCCCTGCGCCGTCGCGCTGAACAGCGCGTAGCCGTAGGTGCCGCTGCCCAGCTTCTGCGCGACCGTGGCCGCCAGTGCTTCGGGATTGTACTGCGCGAATCCGGCGTGCTCGAGTACCAGCACCGAATCGGCGCCGTACTGCGCGAGTGACGAGGCCTTGGCACCGATACCGGCGTCACCGGCCAGCAGCGCATGCACGCTGCCACCACCGGAGAGTTCGGCCAGCGCGCGACCGGCCGTCACGGCCTCGAGCGCCACCTTGCGCAGGTCGCCGCCGCGTACTTCTGCGAATACGAGAACGTTGGCCATCTCAGAGCACCTTCGCTTCGGTCTGGAGGAGTCGCACGAGCTCGGGCACCGCGGCGGAGCTGTCGCCGAGGATACGACCGGCAGCCCGTTCGGGGGGCAGCGCCATTTTGTGCACCGTCACCTTCGCATCGCCGAGTTGCGCCGGCTTCACGTCGAGCGGCTTCTTCTTGGCGGCCATGATGCCCTTGAGCGACGGCAGGCGTTCCTTGTTCAGGCCGTCGTCGATCGTGAGCACGGCGGGCAGCGGGAACGCCATGACTTCCGTCGCGCCTTCGAGCGCGCGTTCGGCACGACCGGTCGTGCCGGTGATGTCGAGCTTGAAGACGTTCGTCACGCACGGCAGGTCGAGCAGCTCGGCGACCATCGGGCCCGTCATCTGATTCATCGAATCGATGGCGATGCGTCCGAAGAGGACGAGGTCATAGCCGCCCTCCTTGATCTCGGCGGCCAGGGCGCGCGCCACGGCGAGACCGTCGGCCGGGATACTGTCGGCCTTCAGCAGCACCCCGCGATCGGCGCCCATGGCGAGCGCCTTTCGGATCTGCTCCTGGGCCGCATCAGGTCCAAGAGAGATCACGGCCACTTCACCCACGTTGCCGTTCTTCTCCTTCAGCTGCAGCGCGGCTTCGATCGCCCACAGATCGAAGTCGTTGACGTCGTACTTGAGGCCCGCTTCATCTACGCGGGAGCCGTCAGCGGTAATGGCGAACTTCACTTCCATGACCGGGACGCGCTTGATGCACACGGCGATCTTCACCGCGGACGCTCCGTAAAAGAGGCTGAGAGTAGGAACTACTTCGCAGGGGAAGCTAGACCGGGGGGCGTCGCCAAGCAATGCGACCGATCAGGCAATGCGACGCCAGCGTCATGTTTTTGGGGCTGGTCCGAAAGCCACGCGGGGCAGGAGGATGAATAGCCCCCTGCCCCGCGCTCCGGGTCGCCCTCGCCTGGGCCTACTTGAACGCGTTGAGGCCGGTGATCGCCTGCCCCAGAATCAGCGAGTGGACATCGTGCGTGCCCTCGTAGGTGTAGACGCTCTCGAGATTGGCCATGTGTCGCATCGCGCTGTACTCGGCGAGGATCCCGTTGCCCCCGAGCAGCCGCCGCGCCTCGCGGGCGATGTCGGTGGCGATGTGCACGTTGTTCCGCTTGGCCAGCGAGACCTGCGTGGGCGTGAAGTTCCCCGCGTCCTTGAGCCGCCCCAGATGCAGCGACACCAGTTGGGCTTTTGTGAGTTCGGTGAGCATGTCGGCCAGACGCACCTGCTGGATCTGAAAACCGCCGATCGGCTTGTCGAACATCACGCGCGTCTTCGCATACGACACCGCTTCCTCGAAGCAGGCCATGGCGGCGCCAAGCACGCCCCAGGAGATGCCATAGCGCGCCTGCGTCAGGCACATGAGCGGGCTCTTGAGGCCCTTCGACTCGGGAAGCAGCGCCTCGGCCGGCACGTGCACGTCGGTGAGCACCAGCTCCGACGTGTGGCTGGCGCGGAGCGACAGCTTGCCGTGCTGATCCTTGGCGTGGAAGCCCGGGAGCGACGTGTCGACGACGAAGCCACGGATACTGCTGTCGTCCGTGCTTTCGCCGGTCTTGGCCCAGATGATGGCCACGTGGGCCTTGGATCCATTGGTGATCCACATCTTGCCACCGTTGATGATCCAGCTGCCATCGGCTTGCTGCGTGGCGCGCGTGATCATCCCCGACGGGTTCGATCCATAGTCGGCTTCCGTAAGGCCGAAGCAGCCGATCATCTCGGCCTTCGCGAGCTTGGGCAGATAGTGACGCTTCTGCGCCTCCGAGCCGAACGCGAAGATCGGGTACATGACCAAGGCGCCCTGCACCGACGCAAACGACCGGATGCCGGAGTCACCGCGCTCGAGCTCCTGCATGATCAGGCCATAGGCGACGCTCGAGAGACCGGCGCAGCCGTACTCCTCGGGGAGGTTCGCGCCGAGCACGCCCAGCTCGGCCATCTCGGTGATGAGCTCGTCGGGAAAGCGCCCCTGCACGTAGCAGTCGCCGATGATCGGCAGCACGCGTTCGTCGACGAACTTGCGGATCGTGTCGCGGATCGAGCGCTCTTCCTCGGTGAGCGCGGCGTCGATGTTGAACAGATCGGCGGCGTGCGCCTTGAGCTCGACGGAGGGCAGCGCCGGGATGGTGCTCGCGGACAGGAGATCAGTCGCCATTGAGAAAGCCTTTCAGCGGAAGAATCGATGGAGGAGTCGTCGCAATCTAGCGACCGCGATCGTACGTCATACAACCGGGCATTCCGGGCCGACCCGTGTCTGGCACCGGTCGCCCGTTGCCCCACGAGGGCGCGCGGCTCACCCGGTGGTTTTGCGTCGCTTCTCGAGCGGCGTGACATCTCGACGCGCGGCGGGGGTAATGCCCACCTCGCGCGCCTTCTGGCGGAACGCCGATCCATGATCCACCGGCTGTCCGGTTTCGTGCTGCCACTGGTGTACCATCTCGTGCAGGAGCGTGTGCATGGCTTCGCGCCAGCCATGACGCGAGATGTGCGTGCGGGACATCACGATCTCCGGCGGCATGTGGCGCGACCCCGGATCGTAGTGCCCGAGTCGGGTGGCCATGCGCCCCGACAATCGGAGGGGAATCGCGGAGAGCGCCCCGTCGAACCATGTGGCATTGAGGTCGCGATGGGCCTCCATGAGCTGCGCGATCATGGCCACATCCCCCGGACGCGCCGGTTCCTGTCGGCGCACCGACGGACCGCGCTCCACGTCGAAGGCCAGAATGGCTTCGCGCGCGGTGGTGCGTTCCGTCTTGTTGCGCGCAATGGCGAACGCCACGATGGCGCGCAACACCGACTCCGGCGCCTCGGCATACCCTTCGTGAATGCGTAACGTGCGCCCGATCAGGGAGACCATCACGGTGCGCGTGCGCATGAGCACCAACGCATCCACGCCGCGCAGTCCGAGATCTTCGAGGCGCGAGAAGAGCACCGCGGTGCGGGCGCGTACGGCGGTGCGACCGCGCGCCGGACGCGTGTCGTCGGCGACCGGCTTCTGCGGCACCGGCACGAACGCCGGCGTGAGCACCGGGGAAAACACCTGGGTGAACAGCTGCGAGACGGCGGCCGTCACGGACTGCGTCACGCTCTGCGTCACGGACTGCGTGAATGAGGGCGACGCGACCGACGGCGCGGGCGGCACCGGGGCGACCAGCGCCCCAGGCGAGCTGACAGCCGCCGTTCGCGCCGTCGGCCACGGCGATTCCGACACGGCCGGAGCCGCGTCGAAAAAATCGAAACCCAATTGCGTGTGCCGGCTGCTCATCGACGCGGAAGATGCGCCCGCTACTGGGGTCCGCGCAACGCTGATGCCAGATCGGCCAGCGCGCGCAGCTGGTCGCCCACGATGTCATGACCGATGCCCGGATAGATCCGGAGGTCGACGACGGCACCGAGTGCCCGGAACCGATCCGCGGACGACCGGACAAGGGCTTCGGGGATATGGACATCGGCATCGCCGCACGCCAGCAGGACCGGTGTGCCCTCCAGCGAGCCCTCGTCGTGTCGCGGGACGGCCGGGGCCCCGATCAACGCGCCGGCAAAGGCGGCCACGCCACCGAACCGGACGCGGGCCGCCGCGGCGTTTGCGGCGTACTCGAGCACCAGACAGGCCCCCTGTGAGAAACCCACGAGGAGGATCTGCGCCGTCGGCATGCCGGCGGCGCGTACCCGATCAACCGCGGCGCCCACGGACGCGAGCGCACTGCCGAGCCACGGTTCGTTCTCGGCGCGGGGGGACAGGAACCGATTGGGATACCAGCTGTGGTCGGCGGCCACGAGCGCCAGCAGCGCCGCGTCGGTGACCCGCGCCGCGCGGGCGATGGGGAGCATCCCCTCGGCCGTCCCCCCCCGCCCGTGCACGAGAATCAGGGCGAAGGCCGCGTCGGCGAGCGACGAGCCTGCCACGAGCGGTTCCAGCCCCGCGTGGGGACCGTGTTCCGCGCCAGCTCCGGATTCGTCTGCTGTGGACATCCTGCCTCTCCCGCCCGTCTCCCGGGCTGCGGCTATCTTCTGTCGTGGTCCCGATCCTGATGGCGACGTCGACATGACCGTTACAGCGGATCACGCCGTCGACTTCTATCTTACTCACGTGCACTCCTCCGCCCGACGCCCGACGCTCCCCGCGCCGCCACCGCTGCGCGACGAAGACCTCTTCGCCTACGTGCAGCGGACCACGGGGGGATTCGACCGCACCCGTTACCTGCAGCTGCTCGGCGCGGCGAACGCATACAAGGAGGGCGACGACGCTATCGGCGTGGCGGCGCCGGACGAGCAGGCACGGTCACAGGCGCGCACGATGCTGGCCGCCACGCGCGTGGGCGACATCGACGCCCACCCCGTGATCGACGACGACCTCGGCGCGCTGCTCCGCACGACCGTCGACACCGAGGCGCAGCGGCGCAGCGCCTCGTGGTCCATGGGACAACTGCGTGACGTGCTGCTCACAGAGGATGGCGCAACGATCGCCACCGTGGCGCGCGGGCTGTCGAGCGACGTGATCGGCTGTGTGGTGAAGCTCATGAGCGACGACGAGCTGCGCGCCGTGAGCGGCAAGGTGCACGTGCCGCTGCCGGGAAGCCAGATCGGCGCCGAAGGGTTTCTGGGGGCCCGGGTGCAGCCCAACTCTCCCACCGATCATCCCGACGACATCCGGTGGCAGGTGTTCGACGCGTGGGCGTATGGCGTGGGCGACGTACTGCTCGGCACCAACCCCGTCTCGAGCGAACCGGCGCAGGTGGCGCGGACGGAGCACACGCTGCAAGAGGTGTTGTCGGTGTTCGCGCTGACCGACGTGCTCCCCCATTGCGTGCTCGCGCATATCGACGTGCAGGCGCAGGTCGAGGCGCAGGTCCCGGGCCGGACCGCCTTGTGGTTCCAGAGTCTGGCAGGCAGCGACGCCGCCAACCGGACCTTCGACGTCACGGTGGAGGGGATGCTGGCGCACGCCGATTCGCGCGCGGGGCGCTACGGCTTGTACCTCGAGACCGGCCAAGGGGCCGACTTCACCAACGGCCACGCGCAGGGCGCCGACATGGTGCTGCACGAGTCGCGGAAGTACGGATTCGTGCGGGCACTCGCGGCGCGCGTGGCCACCGCACAGTTGCGCCGTGGACAGGTGCCCGCCCCGTGGGTTCATGTGAACGATGTGGCGGGTTTCATTGGGCCCGAGGTGTTCCGCCGCCGCGAGCAGTTGGTGCGCTGCTGCCTCGAAGATCTGCTCATGGGAAAGCTGCACGGCCTGACCATTGGTCTCGACGTGTGTGCCACGCTGCATATGGACATCGGGCCAGCCGATCTCGACTGGTGCCTGGAGCAGGTCATGCCGGCGAGCCCGGCATATCTGATGGCGCTGCCCACGAAGGTCGATCCGATGCTCGGGTATCTCACCACGGGTTACCAGGATCACGTGCGACTGCGCGCCCAGTTTGGACGCCGCGTCAATCCGCCGATGCAGGCGTTCTTCGAGTCGCTGGGCGTGCTCGATGCCACTGGAGCGCCTGGCCCGCACTTTGGTGACCCGCTGCACGTGTACGTCGCGTACAGCCGGCGACGGGGCGACCTGCGTCCCACCGAGGCACTGCGGGCCGAGGGCGCGGCCGCCATCGACGCCGTGCGTGCCCGGGGCGTGTTTCTGGTCACCGGCCACGGGGCGCAGCCGCACGATCTCGAGCCCACGCTCGCGCGCGCGATTGACACGCTGTGCACAGAATCCCGCCGCGCGTTCCATGCCACCATGTCGCCGGCATTCATCGCCTCGATTCCGCACGCGGTCTCGGTGCAGAGCTGCTCCTCCGACCGTGACACGTTCATCTTGCACCCGACATCGGGGGAGGTGCTGTCGCCCTCCGCGGTGGCCACGCTGCAAGCGCTCGCGGCGCAGCGCGATGGGACCATCGATGCGCAGATCGTCGTGTCCGACGGGCTCAACGCACTGGCCATTCGGCAGCCGGGGCATCTGCTGCCGTTTCTTGAGGCGCTGCGGGCGACACTGACCACGCAAGGATGGTGCGTGGCCCCTGAGCACGTGGTGATCACGTCGGGACGCGTCCGCGCCGGCTACATGGCTGGTGAGCAGCTGTTTGCCGGACAACGCGGCCCCCGCGTGCTGCTGCACATCGTGGGGGAACGCCCGGGCACCGGACACCATACGTTTTCGGTGTATTTCACCAACGCCGACGGTGCACGCTGGTCGACGCCCGGCGCCGTCGATCACGACATCACGCGCGTGGTGTCGGGCATTTCGCATACCACGCTGGCCCCGCTCGACGCGGTGGCCCTCGTGTGCCGGTTCGTCGGACCGCGCGGCTAACCGGCCGTCAGGTGCGCGGAATGGTCGCCTGGGTGGCACTCGGCACGAAGACGCCACCGTTGTAGGTCCACGCCCGCACGGTCACCGTCGTCGCGTTTGCCTCGATGACATTGAGTGCGCTTGCCCGGTGGCCTCGTATACGACTCGAGAGCGTGTTTGCCGCGCTCACCATGAATCGTCCGCCGGCGCGGCTCACCACCTCGGTGCGCTCCTCGTGGTCATGCCCAGTGCACACGACATCGACCGACATGGCGGCGATGCGATCGAGCGCCGCTGTAGGCTGCTTGAGTCCCCACCGATTCGACAGGCGACCGCGCACGACATTGTGATGCACCACGAGCAGACGGAGATCACCCGCCGGGCTGGCGGCAAGTGCACGCGTCGCTGAGTCGAGCTGCGCGCCGGTCAGCCCGCCTTTCACGCGCCAGTCTCGCGGATACCAGGTGATCGACTGCGGCAGCATCCCCGCCGCGGAGTTGAGCCCCACCATCGTCACGCCAGGCACGCGCACCACCGGTTCGAGCACGGGATTGAGGTACGCGCGATAGCGCTCGTGCAGCCGACTGGCGTCGCCCAATCCGAAGGGCGCATGCCACCAGGCGGTATCGTGATTGCCCGGGACTTCGAGCGTGGGCGCCATGGCGCGGAATCGCTCGAGAATCCCCCGCGCCTGCTCGAACTCGTGCACGCGGGCGCGCTGCGAGAAATCGCCCGAGATCACGATGGCGTCGAACCGCGACGCACCGGCCACCTCGAGCGCCGCCGCCACGTGTTCGTGCACGAACCGGCGGCCGCAGTGGATGTCCGACACGTGCAGCACGCGCACGGGCGCTGGGCCTGCCACGGCGTCAGCCAAGGCGCGCAATCACGGCGTCGGTGAACTGATCGGTGGTCGACGTGCCTCCGAGGTCGCGGGTGAGCACGAGGCCATCGCGGATGGTGCCTTCGAAGGCGTTCCGGATGCTGGTGGCACGGCCCCGATCGCCAATGTGATCGAGCATCATGCAGGCGGCGAGCACGAGGGCGCCGGGGTTCGCGATGTTCTTCCCGGCGATATCAGGCGCGGTGCCGTGCACGGCTTCGAAAATGGCGGCGCTGGTGCCGAAGTTCGCCCCGGGCGCGAGGCCAAGTCCGCCCACGAGCCCCGAGATCTCGTCGGAGAGAATGTCGCCGAAGAGGTTGGTAGTGACGACCACGTCGAACTGTTCGGGGCGCATGACCAAGTGCATCGCCATCGCGTCGATGATGCGCTCCTCGAACTGCACGCGCCCCTCGTACTCACGGGCGATCATGCGTCCGACATCGAGAAACAATCCCTGCGAGAACTTGAGGATGTTCGCCTTGTGGACGAGCGTGACCTTTTTGCGATTGTGGGCAATCGCGTACTCGAACGCGTAGCGAACGATGCGCTCCGACCCGTGCCGCGTGATGATCGCCACCGATTCAGCGGCCGCCTTCGGATCGTCGCCGATCTTCACATAGTGCTCGACGCCGATATACAGCCCTTCGGTGTTCTCGCGCACCAGCACGATGTCGACGTTGTTGAAGCGCCCCGGCACGATCGTGTAGGCCGGGCGCACGTTGGCGTAGAGGTCGAACGTCTTCCGGAGGGCGACGTTGATGGAGCGGAACCCGTCGCCGACCGGCGTCTCGAGCGGGCCCTTGAGGGCCACGCGGGTGCGTTTGATCGAGTCGAGGGTGGCGTCGGGGATGGGATCGTTCCAGCGCGCCACGCCGGCCATGCCGGCGACCTGGCGGTCCCATTCAACATCGGCGCCGGCGGCGGCCAGGATGCGGACAGTGGCGTCGGCGATGGACGGTCCGATGCCGTCGCCGGGGATGAGCGTTACGGGAGTGGCCATGCTGTAAGATCGCCGGACGCGCGCGGTGAGAGAAGCGACGTGGCGGAAAGCGCCGTGACGGACAACGGCACAGCCAAGCGGGATCACGACCTGCCCCATTTTTCGGGTTTTTATGCGGCCCTGCATTGACAGCGGTATGTACCAGAGCGTACACCGTATGCCATGCCCTCCTCCTCGCCTGCCTCTGGCCTGCTCAAGCAGGTCCCGTGGATCGCCATCGCCGTGCTCGGCGCTGGCGCCCTCGCCACCGTCGCCCTGAACAAGGGTGAGACGATCAGCGCCGCGTGGTTGCTTACCGCGGCGGTCTGTACCTACCTCATCGCCTACCGGTTCTACAGCCGCTTCATCGCGGCGGACATCTTCGGTCTTGACGCCACCCGATCGACCCCCGCCGAGCGGCTGGAGGACGGTCGGGACTATGTACCGACGAACAAGTGGATCGTCTTCGGTCACCACTTTGCGGCGATCGCCGGCCCGGGACCGCTGGTCGGCCCCACGCTGGCGGCCCAATTCGGCTTCCTCCCCGGCGCCCTCTGGATTCTCGTGGGCGTGGTGCTGGGCGGTGCGGTACAGGACTTCGTGATCCTCTGCGCCTCGATCCGCCGCGATGGCAAGTCGTTGGGGCAGATGGCCAAGGAAGAGATCGGCACGGTGGCCGGTGCCACGGCGCTCGTCTCCATTCTCGGCATCATGATCATCCTGATCTCGGTGCTGGCGCTGGTCGTGGTCAACGCGCTGCGCGACAGTCCGTGGGGCACGGTCACGATCGGCCTCTCGATTCCGATCGCCATGCTGATGGGCGTGTATCTGCGCTGGATCCGTCCCGGTCGCGTGCTCGAAGCGACGGCGGGTGGCCTGGTGCTGCTGTTCCTGTCCCTGTACGCCGGCAAGTGGGTGTCGGAGTCGGCTACGTGGGCGCCTGTGTTCACCCTGAGCGGGACCACGCTGTCGCTGTCCATCATGGTGTACGGCTTCTTCGCCTCCGTGCTGCCGGTGTGGATGCTGCTGGCGCCGCGTGACTACCTGTCGGCGTTCGTGAAGATCGGCGTGGTGCTGGCGCTTGGCGTCGGCATCATCGTGGTACTCCCGGACATGGAGATGCCGCCGGTCACGAAGTTCATCGACGGCACCGGCCCGGTGTTCGCCGGCAAGTTGTTCCCGTTCGTGTTCGTCACCATCGCGTGCGGTGCCATCTCCGGCTTCCATGCGCTGATCTCGTCGGGCACCACGCCCAAGCTGCTGCGTCGTGAGCCGGATGCCCGCCTGATCGGCTACGGCTCGATGCTCACCGAGTCGCTGGTGGCCACGATGGCCCTGATCGCCGCCTGCGTGCTCACGCCCGGCATCTACTTCGCGATCAACTCGCCGGCGGGCGTGATCGGAACCACCGCCATGAGCGCGGCCGATACAATCAACGGTTGGGCGTTGTTCAAGACGATTTCCGCCGCGGATCTCGAGACATTGGCCCGCCAGGTTGGTGAGAACTCGTTGCTCTCCCGCACGGGTGGCGCGCCCAGCCTCGCGGTGGGCATGGCCCACCTGTTCTCGCGCGCGTTGGGCGGTGAAGGGGCGATGTCGCTGTGGTACCACTTCGCCATCATGTTCGAAGCGTTGTTCATTCTGACCACGCTCGACGCCGGCACACGCGTGGGCCGCTTCATGCTGCAGGATCTGCTTGGTCAGGTGTACAAGCCGCTCGGCCGCGTGTCCTGGTATCCCGCCGTGGTGATCTGCTCCGCCCTGTTCGTCTCGATGTGGGGGTACTTCCTGTATCAGGGCGTGACGGATCCCCTGGGCGGTATCAACTCGCTCTGGCCGCTGTTCGGTATCTCGAATCAGCTGCTGGCGACGGTGGCGCTGTGCGTCGGCACGACCGTGATCGTGAAGATGGGGAAGGCGAAGTACGCGTTCGTCACCATCATCCCGCTGGTGTGGCTCGTGATCGTGACCTCCTCGGCCGGCCTCCTCAAGATCTTCTCCAGCGATCCGAAGCTCGGCTTCCTGTCGCATGCGCGATTGATCGAAGGGCAGATCGCTGCGGGCACGCTACCGGCCAACATCAAGACGCTCGAAGCCGCGCAGCGCATGATCTTCAACGATCACCTGGACGCAGCGGTGGCCGGCTTCTTCCTCGTGTCGGTGGTCGTGATTCTCACCGCATCGATCATCGAGTGGGTGAAGGTGATGAACGGCAGCACGCGGCACGTGTCGAGCGAAACGCCGTACGTGCGCACGAAGCTGGTGGACGCGTAAAGACTGCGGCCTGGACCGGCAGTACCCCGGGGGCGACGGCATCTGCCGTCGCCCCCGATGCGTATCCGGGCGGAGCAGTGGCTCTCGCCAAATGGCGGTTCGCGAACGAACTTAGGAACGGGGCGTATCACGACCGGGCGGAGGTCGGGCGCTCACTCTCTCAACGAGCCGGGCGTGGCCGAGGCAATCCTCGTGTCATGGCGGCGCCGCTTCCCTTACGCCATGTCGCACGCAGCGCCGAGCACGCCGTGGAAAGTCACGATGCGTCGTTGGATTGCGACCGTGCACCGCATTATCGGCGCGCCGGACTACGAGGCGTATCTGGCGCACATGCACCGCAAGCATCCCGGCTGCACGCCGCTCGATGCGCGCGCCTTCGAGAAGCAGCGCCTGATCGACCGGTACACCCAACCCGGATCGCGTTGCTGCTGAGCGTCGCTCGCGTTGCAGCGACCGGGGCTACGCTTCCGGCGGGGGCTGCACCACGAGGGCCATGACCGCGGCAGCCACCACGGCGAGCGTCGCCCCCATGCCAAAGGCCGTCGGGGATCCGTAGGCGTCCCAGACCGCGCCGAACACGATGCTCGCCGGCAGCGCGGCCACACCGACGGTGGCTTGATACCAGCCAAACGCCGTGCCCCGTCGCGGCGCCGCGACGAGATCCGCGACCAGTGCTTTCTCGGTGCCCTCCGTCAGGCCGAACACGACCCCGTACGCGCCAAACAGCGCCCAGGCATGCCACGGGGCGGTCGCCATCGAAAAACCGGCGTACACGGCCGCGTAGAGTGCCCAGCCGGCGACGATCAGCGGCCGACGGCCCACCCGGTCTGAAAGCGCCCCCGCGGGCGTGCTGGACGCACTCTTCACCAGATGCAACAGCACCCACACCAGCGGAATCAGCGCCGTCGGGACACCCAGCTGCGACGCCCGCAGCAGGAGGAAGGCGTCGGTGGAGTTGCCCAGCGTAAAGATCAGAATGGGGAGCATCGTGAACCAGAACGACCGCGGCAGCGCCGTGAGCGGCCGCGCCGTGAGCGGCCGCGCCGTGAGCGGCCGCGCCGTTCCCGCGACCGGCGTGGCGGGCGCCGGCGCACGTGCGGGACGGACATGCTGCGCGCGCGGCTCGCGGACGAACGTCATGGCCACCACGACCGCCAACGCCCCCGGAATGGCCGCCACCCAGAACACGTGACGAACCGGCATACCCAGCCACTGGAGACAGGCGAGGGCAATGAGTGGTCCGACGACCGCGCCGGCGTGATCGGCCGCCCGATGAAAGCCGAAGGCCCGGCCGCGGAATTCACGCGGCGTCGATGCGGCGATCAGCGCGTCACGCGGCGCGCCTCGGATGCCCTTGCCGACGCGATCCACCAGTCGGATCGCCAGTACCTGCGTGGCGCTTTGCGCCATGGCCACCAGGGGGCGCACCAGCGACGCGATCGTATACCCGGCCACGATCAACGGCTTGCGGCGGGACACCCGATCCGACCACCATCCACTTGCCAGCTTCAGCAGTGCGGCGACCGCCTCGGCGCCTCCCTCGATCACACCCACCATGCTCACCGTCGCCCCCAAGGTGCCGACCAGAAACAGCGGGAGCAACGGCGCGATGATTTCGCTGGAGGCGTCGGTGAGAAAACTCACCGCCGCGAGAGCCAGCACGTTCCGCGACGGCCTCCAGCGCGCCGTGGGCATGGAGTCGTTCACCGGCGACACTGACGGAAGGGAGCTCCTGCGATGATCACGACGGACTCCGAACGGGACTGGATGTCACCGATACTGGGCTCATGGCGAGCTCAGCGCGCGTGGGTGCTCGCGCATCAGCTCGCGATCGTGCGCACGGCCGCACCGACTGGGAACGAAAGCGCCCGTGCCGCGCTGCTGCAACGGGACTGGCACCACTGGGGACACATAGTCGCGCGTGATCACGTGGGCAACGTGATCACGCGCGTACAGCCGACGTCGATGACCGTCGAGCACGATCGTGCACCGGTGGTCTGTCTGGCGCACCTCGATACGGTATTCGGTGCCGACGTGCCGCTGACCGTGCGGCGCGACGGCACGCGCACGTACTGCCCCGGTATCGGCGACAACGGTCGCGGGTTGGCCGCCATGTCGGTGCTGGCGCGGGTGCTGCAGCACCCCGCGGTCCGTACGCGATTACGTCGGGCGGTCGAACTCGTGCTCACCGTGGGCGAGGAAGGCGAAGGCAATCTGCGAGGTGCCACCCGGTGGTTTGACGACGCGGCCGGACGTGGGATCGTGCCGCTGGCCGCCGTCGCGATTGATGGCCCCGGCGACCGGAGCATCGTGCACCACGCCGCCGGCTCACGACGATGGCGCCTCACCTTCACCGGCGTGGGGGGGCACAGCTGGGCCAATGCCGCCACGCCCAACCCGGTCCACGCCGCCGGCGCCTGCATCGCGGCGATCGCCCGCCTCGCGGAGGCGTCGCGCCCGTACGGCGTGGTCACCGTCACACGCATGCAGGGCGGTGAACATCTGACCGGCGTGCCCATGCAGGCGTGGATCGATGTCGACATGCGCTCTCTCGATCCGGACCGGCTGCGCACACTGAGCGACGAGGTCCGGCGCATCGCGACGCGCGCCGTGCAGGACGAATCGCAGCGGATGCCGACGCAAGCGCTGCACGTTGCCATCACCACCCTCGGCGATCGGCCAGCCGGCAACATCGACGATCGGCACCCGCTCGTGATCGCGGCCGCATCGGCCACCCGCGCCGTCGGGCGCGAACCGCAGTCGGCGTCGGCATCCACCGATGCCAACGTTCCGCTGTCTCGTGGCATCCCCGCGATCGCCATCGGCGCCGGCGGTAGCGGCAGCGCGTCCCATACCGCGGACGAGTGGTACGACGACACCGACAGTGACATCGGACTCGAGCGGGTCATCCGACTCATTGTGGCGTTGGGCATGGCCGAGCGGCTCTAAGGCCCGGCGCCCCCACTCACCCGGTGGAACGTCCTGTCGCCGCGTCGGCGTCCAGCACTTCGAGCGCCGGGGCTGTCGGCTGCGTGGTAAAGAACTGCGCCCGGTGCGAGGCCTGACCGTGCGTGCGCAAATACCGCTCCCGCCACCGCGCCGCAAACCGTTCGGCATCACCGGTCGGCACCATCGCCCACACACTGCCGCCAAAACCGGCGCCGAAGGCGCTGGCGGCGCGCGCCCCGAGGTCGCGCGCGTACCGCGCCAGATGCACGGTCTCCGCGATCTGATTTTCGAGCGCCCGCTCCGCGCCGCCCTGCGAACGATCCACCAGCGACCCGAATGCCGCGACATCGCCAGCGGCGAGTGCGTCGGCGGCGCGCGGCACGATCACGAATGTTTCTTCGAAGAATTGCTCGAGCCGCGCGACGAGATCGTGGGCGGTGAACTCGTGATCAGCACCGGCCCGCGCCGCATCGACCAGCACCGACGGGACGCGCGTCACGCCCCCCCCAGCAGCGGCTTCGAAGGCCTCACGCAACGTACGCGCGGGTGTGGACGCGGCTGCGCCGCCGTGGCGATTCCAGCTATCCACCAGCCGGTGCGCGGTGCGGGCGGCGCGATTGTAGCGGTCTTTGGCGGCACCGGATTTCGCCGCCGTCACGCCACTCACACCGATCACGAAGGCGTAGTCCGACTGCCAGGGCACCGATCGCTCGTACGTGACCGGTGCCCACCGGAACATCTCCAGCCGTCCGGGCTCACTGCACAGGATCGCGGTCTGATCCTGCGCGCCACCCATCGTCCCCACCCCGCGCTCGCCCGCCAACGCGCCGAAGTCGGTGCCATTCTCGAGCGCCCCGATGTAGCCGGCCAACGCGGTCCGATCAACGATCGTGGTGCGCCATGCCGGCAACTCGGCAAGGTCCGACAACGCCGTGAAGGCGAGCGTGAGTCCCACGGTCAGCGCACTGGAACTGGATACCCCGGCGGCTGACGGCAAATTGCTGGCCAGACCAATGTCGGCGCCACGCACGGCGCTGCCGAAGTTCGAGACGAGGCGCCGGAGGACCGTGCGCGGATAGACCGCCCACGGTGACGGGCCGCGGGCCGGTGCATCGAATGCAATCGTGACCGCTTCGCGGCGGCGCGCATCACGCAGCACCGCCACCCGATCGTCGCGTCGGCGCGCCACCAGCACGATGCCACGCTCCGCGGTGCACAACAGCGACCGCCCGCCGGCGTAGTCCACATGCTTGCCAAGGACTTCGATACGCCCGGGGAGAATCCACGTTCGACGGTTGTCCGCCGGCACGCCCGCGTCGTCGAGCGAGCGATGCGCATCGCGCAGCAGCGCGCGGTACGCGTTGGCGACCGACGGCGAGAATCCAACACCGTCGAACGCGCGCCGCACGAACAGCTCGTGGAGTGGGGGAAACGCCTCGGTCGCGCTCGGTGACGTCATCGGAGCATCACGGGTGCGGATCGAGCGACGACAACCGATCCACGACGCCGGCAATATCCGAGCGACGAGACAGGTCGAGCACGGGCGCGCGCATGCAGATGGCGCGCACGGGTACGCCTGCCCGGAGTGCGAGTCCAACCGCTTCCGGCAACTCGAACTCGCCGCGTGCCGACTGCGGCACACGGCGACAGGCATCGACGATGGCCGGCGTCACAGCCCAGAGGTTCATACCCACCCATGCGGCCGCAGCGCTCGTGAGATCGAAGGCATCACCGGGCTTCTCGATGATCCCGCGCAGCATGCCGTCGTTGCCAATATCGAGCACCGCGAAGGCCCGTACGCGCTCCGCGTCGATGTTGCCGTCGCGCACGAGCGCGTCGCGCTCGAAGGCGACGACGCCGGCGCTGTCGTGTGCCGCCAACGCGCGATAGGCATCGACGGGATAGTAGTTGTCGGCGTTCAACACGAGGAACGGCGCCTCGCCGAGCGCATCGGCGGCCACCGTGACCGCGTTGGCCGTGCCGATCGGCGCCGGCTGCACGGCGAAACGAAGACGCACGCGACGGGGCGGCGCGTCGACCGTGAAGTACTGTCGAACGGCGTCATGACCGGGGCCGATCACGAGCAGGACCTCGGTGATGCCCGCGTCGGCGAGCGCCGATATCACGTAATCGAGAAAGGGACGCTTGATGGGAATCATCCCTTTCACACCGGCATCGGCGGCCGCCACCTGCGAGGCCTCGAGTGTTGCCGTCTCGTCACTGCGACGCATCCGGCTCCCGAGGCCTCCCGCCATGATGACGGCCGAACGGATCATGTCGTGCTGGGGCCCTGAGGCGCGGTGGACGTCTGCCACGCACCACGGGTGAAGTCCGGGAACTTGACCGGCGCGCTCCCCTTCTTGATCGACTGCTCACAGAGCGCGTACGGCACGCTCCATGCGGCGGCGTCGTACACGTCGAAATCCGGCGCAAGCCCTTCGCGCATGCACTGCACGAGACGGTACGCCATGATGAAGTCCATCCCGCCGTGTCCGCCGTTCTTCCGCGCCATCTCGCCCACGGCCGTCCAGAGCGGATGCTCGTACTTGCCCTTGAACTCGGACAACGGCGTCCACTTCTCACCGCCCGCCGCGCCGTCGATGTACAGGCGAGCAGGGTAGTCGTTGAAGATCGCCTTCGAGCCCTGCAGGTTGTTCAATCGCGAGTACGGGCGCGGATTCACGACGTCGTGCTGCAGCAGGATCGTGCGCCCCTTCGCCGTTTTGATCAGCGACGTGTTCATGTCGCCCGCCTTGTAGCGCTCCTTCCACTTCGGACTGTCCTTCGGCTCCGACTGCTCACGCCATTCGGTGAGTCCGGCCTCGGGGGACGACATCGACACGACATACTCGAACTTGTCGCCGCGGTGAATGCCGAGGTACTGCGCGACCGGGCCGAGGCCATGCGTGGGATAGAAGTTCGTGTCGCGCTCCGTGTGCGGAAAGCGACGCCAGAGTCCTTCATCCCGGTTCTCGAACAGGATCTTGCGGAGATCGTGCAGGTACGCCGCTTCGGCGTGCAGCAGCGTCCCGAACACCCCCTCACGCACCATGCGCAGCACCGTGAGCTCACTGTTGCCGTAGCAGCAGTTCTCCATGAGCATGCAGTGCCGTTTGGTCTTTTCCGACGTGTCAACGAGTTCCCAGCACTGATCGACCGAGAGCGCGATGGGCACCTCGCTGCCGGCGTGCTTCCCCGCCCGCATCGCGGCCAGCGCCACGGGGGTGTGCCACGGCCACGGGGTGGCCGTGTACACGAAATCGATGTCGTCGCGCTGCACGAGCCGTTCGAAATCGCGCTCGCCATTCGTGTACAACGCGGGCGCTTTACGACCGGCCTTCACGACGCGATCGGCCGCGCGCTGCGCCTTTTCCGGTACGACGTCGGCGAGTGCCGTAATCTCCACGCCGTCGATGGCCAGCAGTTCGCCCAGCACGGAGCTTCCACGCAAACCGGTCCCGACGATGGCGATGCGTACCGTCGCGTGCTTGTCGAACGGGACGCCGAGCATGCTGCCGTTGCCGGCCATCCGCGGCGGGGTGAGATCAACGCGCCAGTCGTCAGTGCTGGCCAGCAATCGTGCCGGCGTGCCGGTCACCGCCGCGGCGGCCAGTGCGGCGGCGCCGCTCAACAGGTCACGGCGTGAGACGCCGTGGCGGAGATCGTTCGAGTCGTCGTTCACGCGTCCATCCGGATGTCGGAGTCATCGCCCACGTTCAGGCTGCCTTTCACGCCCTTCACCACCACGCGGTCGCCCAGAAATGCGTCGTGCAGCTGCGCATGTTCGACGGTCGTATGCTCGCCAATCACGGCGTTGGTCACGGACGAGTGGCGCACCGTACTGCCCGCCCCAAGCGACACGTTCGGCCCGACCGTCGCATGCTCGATGACGCAGCCGTCTTCGATGTAGACGGGCTCCACGATCGTCGCACCGGCACCCAGCGTGTCCGGGCGACGGGCGCGTCCCTTCTCGAGCATCGTGCGATTGGTGTCCAGGAGCGTCTCGAGCTGCCCGGCGTCGTACCACCCGGCGACATCCACCACTTTGATCTTGGCGCCGTGATCGATCATGTACTGGAAGGCATCGGTGAGATACCACTCGCCCTTGTGCGGCGTCGTGGTCAGCACATGGTCGATCCCCTCGTACAACAGCTTCCAGTTCTTGATGTAGTACAGGCCGATGTTCGCCCGCTTGGAGATCGGCTCTTTGGGCTTCTCCACGATCTTCGTCATGTGGCCATGCTCGTCGGTCACCACGACGCCGAAGCGCTGGTAGTCTTCGACTTCCTTGGTCCAGATGATGCCGTCGTCGTCACTGTCCTTGAGGATGGTCAGATCGGCATCGAAGATCGTATCGACGAAGATGATCAGCACCGGCTGATCGACGAACGGCTTCGCCAGGGCGACCGCGCCCGCCGTGCCGTCCTGCACCGCCTGCTCGATGAACACGCTCGGGATGTCGTACGTGGCGCGGGCGTACGCTTCGACTTTGTCCTTCAGGTGGCCGGTGATGTACACCACCTGTTCCACGTTGCCGAGCGTGAGCACGTCGTCCATGACGTAGCTCATGACCGGGCGGCCGGCCACCTTCAGCATCGGCTTCGGCGTCACGTGGGTGTGCGGACGAAGGCGCGTGCCTTTCCCGGCGAGGGGGATAATGACCTTCATGTCGGATTCGGTCCCGAGTGGCGGGGTGAGTCGGGCGCTCCTGCAGATCGTCGCAAGATGCAGAACGGCGCCGCCCTCGGGGAGGGGCGGCGCCGTACGAAGTGCGGTCGGGGGGCCGGCGGGGTCGACCGGCCCATCAGGGGGCGCTGGTCCCCTCACGGCCATATCGATCCTTGATCCGGACGACGTCATCGAGCTCCGGCGTGCTGGCTTCCAGCACATCGCAATCGGTGATGGCTTCCATGTAGTGGATCGTGCCCGGCGTGATCCGGAACGACTGGCCGGTGGTCAGGCGCTGGTCCTGCAGCTCGGTTTCCCCCGGCAGCTGCACCCAGTACTTCATTTCGCCCCGCAGCAAATAGACGGTTTCGTCCTTCCGCTCGTGGTACTGCACGGACAAAGCCTGTCCGGCCGTGATGTGCAGGATCTTGCCCACGTACCGATCGGTATGGGCCCAGATCGTCTCGTGTCCCCACGGTTTCGGCACATGCCGGACTTCGACGCGACCACTCATGCAACGCTCCAGAATCGTAGACGAATCATGCGCCCCCCCGCTGACGTCAGCGGGACGGCAATGCCACGCGATAGAATCGGGCCGTCGTGCTCTCCGTGCTGCCGTATGGATCGAGCCATAGGGCGTCGGGGGCCTCGTCGAGCCGAAACTGCACCAGCTGTGCATCCTTCAACGGGTCAGCGCGCACGATCGTCCAACCGGCCGCCGTCCGCACCCCGACCGGCATCGGATGCCGGTACCGACCAACCCGAACGAGCTGCGCGGTCACGACCCACCGGGAGCGCCCAGCCACCTGCTCCCTACGGACGATCGGTGCCCGCAGGGCGTAATCGATGACCCCGGCCTGCTGCACCCACTGGTCGAAGAACCAGTCCAGCTTCTGCTCACCGACCCGTTCCGCCACCGCCTGCATCGCCCAGCGATCCACATGCCGGAATTGCCACATCGCGTAGTACTCGCGCAAGACGCGCTGGAACACCGCGTTCCCCAGCGCATCGTGGAGCGCCTGATACATCGACTGGCCGCGATCGTACACCGAGGCGTTGTACACGGCAAAGCTGCGAAAAAGATCCGCCCGCGTGCCGATCGGCTCCGCGGTCCCCGCGCGCACCGTGGCCGCCTGTTCGTCCGACATGGAGTCGAGCCGTGCGCGCAGACGACGAAGCGCCGTGTCGGCAGGCTGCGCGGGATTGCGTTCGCGCGCCATCTCGAGCCGCGCGGCCAGCAACACGCGTGAGTCGCCGGCCTGCAGCAGCTCCTGGTACGAACTGAGGCCTTCGTCCATCCAGCCGCTCTGCCATTCGTTGTTGGCGAGAATCCCGTAGGTGTACACGTGCCCGAGTTCGTGCACGGTCAGCCCCACCGAGGCCTCGCCGTTCATCAGGAGCATCGGGAATTCGGTGCCGCTCGCGTCGATCCGCTTGACCACCGTGATCTGCGGATACGGATAATCCCCGTACAACGCCTCCAGCCACCGGAGCGCGGTCCGGGTCTGGGCGAGGGCCTTTCCCCCTTGCCATTGGGTGAGCGACTGGTCGATGCACGTCTTCTGGTCGGCGCCATCGGCCGATGCCCGCGCGCAATCATCGGCGGCGTCCGCGCGATACAGCACGTGCACCGACACCGTGTCCCAGATCGGGAAGCGATAGCGCTGCGACGGCGCATGGACGTAGGAGGTGCCTTCGTAGCGATACCCCGGTGACGTGCTCCACGCGAAATGGTGCACGTTGCGCGCGATGAACCGCACGGCTTTGTATCCCGCCGGCACGCGCACGGTCGGCGCGGGGGGCACGTCGCGATACGCCTGCGCCGCCAACCGCGGACGCTCGCTGCCGGGCGCCATGACGCGCGCGTATCCCGGATCGCCGCTCACCGGCACGCCCGTGGCCCCGATGGTCTGATCGGACGGCACCACGAGCGTGACATCGAAGGCGCCGAACTCTCCGTAGAACTCGCCGGCGGGTACCAGCGCATTCGGCTTCCAGCCGTCGCGATCGTACACCGCCACCTTCGGATACCACTGCGAAAAGTCGAAGCTCCGCCCTCGGCGCGCCTGACGCCGCGGCACCGTACTGGGCCGCGCCATCCACGCGAAATCGACGGTGACGGAATCCCCCGACGACAACGGCGCGGGCAGTGCCAACCGCACCACCGTGCTGTCGGGTGCCAGGGGATACTCCACCACGACCGACCGGCCGTTCACCCGCGGCGGCGCGGTGAATCGCTCGTACGCGAAGTCGGGATCCCGCAGCTCCTGAAAGCGCAGCCGCCCCTCGCGCGCGTCGGTGGCGGACCACTTTGAGCCGGGG
The DNA here is from genome assembly GCA_947462095.1 of Gemmatimonadota bacterium. Taxonomy (GTDB): domain Bacteria; phylum Gemmatimonadota; class Gemmatimonadetes; order Gemmatimonadales; family Gemmatimonadaceae; genus Gemmatimonas. The sequence continues at coordinate 7,504 of CANHNQ010000023.1, read as the reverse complement.
CGGAAGGCGTTGAGATGCTGATGCACCCACAGCTCACGCAGCACGTCGGGGCTGCGGTTCACATAGCGCAGGCTCCCGGTGGCGGTGAGCACACCCAGTCGTTCATCGAGCGTAGCGACGATCTGATAATCGGCCCGCTGCTGCCAGTATCCCACCGTGTCGCCGCTGGGCGGCGTGGTCGCAGGACGCCACGGCAGGCGCGGCGCGAGCGCCTGTTGATTCGGCAGGCTGCCAGACTGCGCAGACGCGCGGTGCGCCACGACGATCTGCGCGGCGAGGAGAACGACGGCGGCGAGGCGAATGAGCACAGGGATGACCGACCGGATGTGAATCGGGGGAGTGCACCGCAGTGCACTCCCCCGTTCCGTCACGAAACGTGTGGCGCCAACTCAGACGCGCGAGGCACCCATGCGGCGACGCAGCAGGGCGAGCTTGCGGCGCAACGATCCGTCCATGACCGTGTCGCCGATGCGGACCACGACGCCACCGAGAATGCTCGGATCCACCGCGAGATGCGGCACCACCGTTTTGCCGACGATGGCCGACAACCGCTTGCCGATCTCGTCGCGCTCGTCGTTGCCCGTTTCACGTGCCACGGTGACGCGGGCGTGCACGATGCCAGCCGAGGCGTCGAGCAGCGTGTCGTACTCGTTGGCGACGATCGGGATGAGCATCTGCCGACGGTTCTTCACCAGCTGTTGCAGAAAACGCAGGAACAGACGCGGCACCCGATCACCGAGCGCTTTGGTCAGCACCGCCGCCTTCTGGTCGGCCGCGATGCGCGGCGACTCGAGGAAGCGAAAGAGCGTGATGTCGGATTCGATCGCCGTTGCGATCTGCCGCAACATCGTGCCCCACCCCGTCGTATCCTCGGCCTTGCGCGCGAGGGTCAACAGCGCCTCGGCGTAGTTACGGGCGACCGATTCGCCCTGCACGCCGGCCGGCATCAGCGCGTACCCTTCGCGCCGTCGAGCGACGCCAGGAAGGTCTCGACGATCTTCCGGTTCCCGGCCGAATCGAGATTCTGCTCGATCACGCGCGAGGCGCCGGCGATCGCGAGATCGACCGCTTCCGTCCGCAGCGCGGCGATGGCGGCCGCTTTCTCGCCCTCGATCGCACGACGGGCCTGTTCGATCATCTCTTCCTGCTGCGACTTGGTCTGCGCGAGCAGATCGGTGCGCATCCGCTCGGCCGTGGCACGGCTGTCAGCAATGATCTGCTGCGCCTCGGTGCGCGCGGTTTCAAGATGGGCCTTCTGCTCCGCGAGGAGGGATTCGGCGGCCGCACGATCACGCTTGGCGCCCTCGATGGCATCCTCGAGCGCCTTTTCACGCGCCTCGACGGCGGCGAAGAGCGGCTTGAAGGCGAACTTCGAGAGGACGACGAGCAGCAGGACAAAGATGATCAGCGTCCAGGCCATCACGCCGACATTCGGGTCGAGCAGATTCGGCGGGCCACCTTCGGCGGCTTCCGAGGCAAAAGCCGGAGACGCGGTGACGGCGAGCATCGTAGCAAGCGCGCCGATACGGCGAGCGGAAAGAGCGAACATGGAGGGGTCCACGAGAAGAAGAGAGTGCGGCGGGGCGCCCCGATGGACGCCCCGCACGCGAACACGTTAGAACGTGATCTTGCCCTGGATCTGGAAGCCGATCACGACGCCGAACAGCGCGGCGCCTTCGATGAGCGCGGCCAGGATGAGCGCGGCGGTCTGGATACGACCCGCGGCTTCCGGCTGACGCGCCATGCCTTCGACGGCCGAACCACCGATGCGGCCGATGCCCATACCGGCGCCGATCACGGCACCACCGGCAGCGATGCCGGCGCCGATCATGGCGAGGCCCTTCGGATCCTGAACAACCGGCGCAGCGGCCTGGAGGAGACCCATGATTTCCATCGTAATACTCCGAAAATAGTCGTTGAGAAGTGCACTCCCCGCGGCAGGACCGCGTCCCCGTCAGCGGGCCGGAGCCCAACGGGTCTCACCGATCGCTCGATCGGCTACGTCTCTCGTGGGCGGTGGGAGGACCCGCCGTGAGAGTAGAAACGCCTAGTGGTGTGCTTCGCGGATCTGTCCGATGAACACGCAGGCGAGCAGCGTGAAGATGAAGGCCTGCAGGAAGCTCACGAACAGTTCGAGCATGCTGATCGCGGTGGCCATGAGGACCGGCACGCCGGCCAGGGCCCACGACTGGAACGCGAAGATGAGCCCGATGAGCGCGAGCAGGACGATGTGCCCCGCCGTCATGTTCGCGAACAAACGGATGGTCAGCGCGAACGGCTTCGAGATCTTGCCCACCATTTCGACGGGCGACATGACGAAGAACATCACGACGCGCATGACGATGGGCAGATCCTTGTTCCAATAGAAGATCGTGCTCAGGTAGCCCAGGCCGTTGGCGCGGATACCCGCGACCTCCACGACGATGGCCGTGATGATCGCCAGCGTGGCGGTCACGGCGATGTTGCCGGTGGCCGTGGCGCCGTACGGGATCATCCCGAACAGATTGCAGGTGAGGATGAAGAAGAACAGCGTGAGCGCGAAGGGCACGAAGGCCTCGCCGTGATGGCCGACATTCGGCAGCACCACTTCGTTGCGCAGATACAGCGCCATCGCTTCCATGGCCCCGGCAAAGCCTTTGGTGCGCCCGTCGGTCTCATGCTGCTTCCGGGAGGCCGATGCCGCGCTGATCAGCACCACGGCCACGAGCAGCGCCGCGCCCAGCATGAACACGACATGCTTGGTGGGCGAGAGATCCACTTCCATGCCGCCAATGTGCACCGGCGCCCACTTCGGAAGTTCGACTTCCTTGGCGAGGTGGCTGTTCGGCCACGGAATTTCGAGGTGCGAGCCGTCCGTGATGTGCGGCGTGATAAAGTCCACCGGACCCGCAGCCGGCGTGGCCGGGGCGTGTTCGGTATGCTCCTGCGCGCTCAGCGCGATGGGTGCGAGGGCGAGGAGCATGGCACAGGACAACGAGCGGAGCATCGACTGCATCCGATTCAGGCCTTAGTGAGCGTTCAGAAAGATCGGCTCGATCACTGTCGAGACGAAGTAGAAAACGACCAGCGACATCAGCGCCGGGGTCGAGGGCAACCCCAGCGCCTTGGCCCCCAGGAAGGCCCAGAAGGCCACCGTAGCGAACCGTAACAGCACGCCCAGCCCCCACCCCGCCATCACCTGCGTCCGCGCCACGAGCATCGCGATCGCAAACGTGAACGTCTGCACGATGACGGCGAGCCACGCACTGGCACGCACCGCCCCGGCCGACGCGGGATCGGTCCAGACGAACCGCTGCATGATGAACGCAGCAACCAACACCAAAACGACCTGCGCCGCCGTGAAGGCGAGCACGGCGCGAACCATACCACTGGGGGCGACACGATCAGTCGTCATGGCTTCGGCAACGAATCGGTGTCGTCCGTGGAACGCGATGCCCCCGGCTTCATCAGACGCCGGTAGCTTAGATAGAAAGACCCGCCGCCACCGCCGAACAACCCACCCAGCAGGAAGACGGGCGACGTGTTGAACCGGCGATCCAGCCACGTGCCGGCATACACGAACAACAGAATGGACGCGAAGAACTGCATTCCGAGGCCGGCGAGCGCCCACGGAGATTGCTCTCCGGGCGGCGTCGAGCCGGGTGTCTGGTTCCGCGGTTCATCAGCCATGCGGGGGGCAAGCTAGAGGCTTGTGAAATTTTTCGCAAGCTATCAAAATGACCGAACCGAACAAATACCGACACGCGAATGCGGGCAAGTCCTCCCAACCGAATGCGAAGCAGCATCGTCACTTAGCGTGTCAACTGATGCTTGACAGCCCCATGCATCGTTGATAACGTGGCGGAGTATCGAAATGTGACCGTGCGTCGTCCGAGCCTATGTCGGTGCTCATGATCAGCATCGGCGATCGCGCCCCGACCATCCGCCCCAATTCCTGATGCTTTCCCGCATCATCGTTCCACTGTTGGCTGCTGCCGGACTCATGTTTGCGTGTGGTCCACGCACTCCGAGTCCGGTGGCCAGTGCGCGCCTGAAAGGCGGCGCCGAGCGGGGTGTGACGTCACATGTCATGGTCGATACGTCGAGCGGGGTGGTGCGCTTCGCGATCGAGGTGGCGAACGACTCGCGCAAGCGGGTCGAGCTCAACTTCCCCGACGGACGGACGCACGATTTCGTCGTTCTGAACGACGCGGGCCGTGAGGTGTGGCGCTGGAGTGCGGGCCGGTTGTTCACGCAGTCCATGCAGAACCGTCTGCTCGATGCGCACGATTCCGTGGTGTACGACGAGCAATGGTCGCCCCCATCGCCGGGGCACTACACGCTGGTGGCCTCGCTGCGCAGCGAGAACTATCCGGTCCAGCAGCGCGTCGATTTCGCGCTCCGCTAGTCGGGTGGGGCGGCGGTCGCGGTTGCCGGCCGCGCTCGCGCCGTCCGCGCCGGGCGTTACATTCTTTCCAACTGCAACGGACGCCCGCGGGCGTCCGTATCTATTTTCAGCGTCGTCCATTTCGCATCTCACTCCGATCTCGTGACTACACCGCCTGTCGAGAACGACCTTGCCCTGCTTGACCGACTTGCCGAGGCGCGACGTGAGCTCGCCACGCAAATCGGGAAGCGCATTGTAGGCCAGACGCAGGTCGTCGACGATCTCGTGACGGCGCTGCTCGCCGGCGGTCACGTGGTGCTGGTCGGCGTGCCGGGCCTCGCGAAGACGCTGCTCGTGCAGACCGTGGCGCAGGCGCTCGATCTCACCTTCTCGCGCGTGCAATTCACGCCCGACCTGATGCCGAGCGACATCACCGGCACGGAGTTGATGGAAGAGGAGCCCGGCACCGGGAAACGGGCGTTTCGTTTTGCCGAGGGACCGGTGTTCGCGAACATGGTGCTTGCCGACGAAATCAATCGAGCGCCCCCGAAAACGCAGGCCGCGTTGCTGCAGGCGATGCAGGAGCGCACGGTGACCGTGGCTGGGCGCACGTACGAATTGCCGAAGCCGTTTTTCGTGCTCGCGACGCAGAATCCGATCGAGCAGGAAGGCACGTATCCGTTGCCGGAAGCGCAGCTGGACCGCTTCATGTTCGAGCTTACGGTCGGGTATCCGACGCGTGAAGAGGAAGAGCAGATCGTGATGTCGACGACGGGCGCGTCGCAGGGTGATGTCCGCCCGGTGGTCGGTGGCGAAGAGTTGCTGCGGCTGCAGCGCCTTGTCCGTCGGTTGCCGGCGGCGCCGAGTCTGGTGGAGTATGCGGTGAAGCTGGCGCGCAGCACGCGGCCGGACGACCCGAACGCGACGGCCAAGGTGAGGAAGTACGTGAGCTGGGGTGCCGGTCCTCGGGCGTCGCAGTATCTCGTGCTGGGCGCCAAGGCCCGTGCTGCGATGGACGGGCGCGCGATGCCGGATCTCGACGACGTGCGTAGCGTGGCGAAGGCCGTGTTGCGTCACCGGCTGGTGGTGAACTTCCAGGCGGAAGCGGACGGCATTCCCACCGAGTCCTTGATCGAATTCCCGTAGCGGTGCGCGGCGGGGCCCCGATGTCGCGGGGACCATACGGATGACGGGCCACGGGCGGTTTCTCCTTGGGGGAGACCGCCCGTGGTGCGTTTCTGGCTATGCCGATTCAGCGATGGTGCCGAGCGTGCTCCACCGATGCGACATTTAGTCGTGCGCAATGGTCGCTGACGGGTCGCTGACGCTGCCAGCGCAGTGTCTGGTCGTTCCGGGTGACGACGACGATCGCCCAGTGTTCTCTTGCCGACGGGTGTGCCAATGGCTCGCATGCGACTCCAATCAGCGGCGCGGGACGCGCTGACCCTGCCGGATCTGGCGCCGGCCTCCGACCTCGGGGGGCTGCCGTTGGTCTTTCAGACCTTGGGGGCCGCCCGCCTGGTGCTCGGCGAGAACCGGATCGTGCCATCGACCGGGACGTTGTTCGCGCTGCTGGTCCGCGTGGCGTACAGCCCGGAGTACCGTCATGGGCGCGACGAATTGCTGATGGCGCTGTGGCCCGGGCAGTCGATGGCGCGGCAGCGGGGGAACCTACGCCAGACGTTGTACAAAGCGCGTTCGATGGGGATCAACGTGTCATTGGTGGGGGACAGCGTGTGCCTTGATCCGCGGCAGGTCGTGACGACGTTTTCGCTGTCGCAGACCGCGGCGCTGTTCGAGCGGGATGTCGTGCGCGGCCGCGAGCCCTTCGGCGTGTTTCTCTCGACCTATGCGGCGCCGTGGCCGGACTTTCAGGAGTGGGTCGAGGCGCAGCGTGCCACGGTGCATGCCGCCGTGCGACGCGTGCTGGTGGAGCAGCTGCGTGCCCGGCGAGAGCGCGCCGATTGGGGGGGCGCCGAGGCGTTGGCGCGCTGGCTGCTCCAGTTTGATCCACTGCATGAGGAAGCGACGCTCACGCTGGCGGAGTGCACAATGCTCGCCGGCTCGAAGGCCGAGGCGGTGGCGATCATCGATCGTTATCTCGCCGAGATCGGCCCGTCGGCCGGCGACATTCGGCTCCCGGCGACCCAGCTGCGGAAGCGGTTCACCGAGCCGCCCGCGAAGAAGCGTCCGTCGTTCCTGCCGACGGAGCGGTACTTCGTGGGCCGGACGAGCGAGCTGGCGACCCTGACGATGGCGATGCGGCGTGCGCGGTGGCATGACGGGAGCGCGGTGATGGTCCACGGCCCATCCGGCATTGGGAAAACGCGTCTAGCGCGTGAGCTCGCGAAGGTTGCAACCATCGAAGGGGTTCGCATCATTCAGACTGCATGCAGGCCCACCGAGGTAACACGCCATCTCGGTGCCATGCTGGATCTCATTCCTGAGATGCTTCAAGAGAAGGGAGCGTTGGGTTGCTCGCCGGATTCGCTGCGAACGCTAAACTTTCTTCGAGAGGCCGAGACTCAGGAGGAGGCGTTCAAGATATCTTCGTCGGAGAATGCCCATGACGAGTCGCACCTTCCGGTACGCCAACCGCTGCCTTCCAGCAGCGCTCTTCGGACGGCCTTCGTTGACCTACTCTTTGCAATCGCGTACGAGTCCCCGACGCTTTTAATTCTAGAAGACGTTCAATGGCTAGATGAGGAGTCATGGGATTTAGTCGTAGGCCTTATCGAGAGACTTGAGAACGCTCGGGTCTTCTGCGTCCTGACATCGAGGACTTCTCGGCCGAGAATCGATTCGGCGGCCTATCTGCCTTCACGGCTAGAAATGCTCCCGCTTCCACCTTTGGCGGAAGATGAATGCGTCCGACTAGCGACTGCGCTCGCAGCAGATGCCTCGGCGATACTTTCTGATCAGCTGGCGCACTGGTTCGCGACAGCCTGCGAGGGTGGCCCGCTGTACCTAAACGCCCTAGTAAGCCATTGGGTTGAAACAGGGAGCGCAGGCGGCGTGCCGCCGACCCTAGTATCGGTGCTTGATCAGCGACTGAATCAGCTATCGAGTGATGCACTAAGAGTACTTCAAACAGTCGCCTTGCTCGACAAGCTCGCAACGCCAGAACTGATTAAGGAT
>CANHNQ010000022.1 GCA_947462095.1 Gemmatimonadota bacterium | reverse complement strand
CGGGCGGCGCGACCTGCAAGTAATGTCGCACGATGGCGGAGTGCTGCTCCGCCTCGTGTAGGGCTACCTGATGGGGGGGAGGGGTCGAGCACGTGCTCGACCCCTTTGCCGTTGCTGGTGCCGTGGTCGTGCCGTCGTCGTGGCCGTCGTCGCGGCGCCGACGGATGCGAATGTCTCGCACATTGCAGGTTGTCTGGCGAAATGAAACGCTGGCGGTCCGCTCCACGCGTCATGGTGGACACGAAAAGCGTTCAAAATCAACGACTTGGAGTTTGTATGCCTCGTGGTACGCCAGTTGCCAAACGAGATAGTAACGACACGGGCGCCGATGCTCGTTCGAACTAAATCCAAGGAGCCGTCTCATGCAGCGCACGCGCAAGGGTTTTACCCTCATTGAACTTCTGATCGTCGTCGTCATCATTGGTATCCTGGCCGCGATCGCGATCCCGAAGTTTGCCGAGACGAAGCGCAAGGCGTATGTGACGGCCATGAAGTCAGACCTCAAGAACCTGGTGTCGTCGGCCGAGGCGTTTTTCTCGGACAACAACACCTACGTCGGCTTCACCACGCCCGCGGGTTCGGCGGGCGTCGCGCTGACCTTCACGGGCACCACGACCGGCTGGTCGGCCACGGCCACGCATACGAACGTGACGGGCGCGACCTGCTCGATCGGCACGGGGACGAGCACGCCGAGCGGTCTCTCCGAAGGCCAGCCTGGCGGCGCGACCTGCAAGTAAAGCGCATGCCGCGCTGAGGACCGCGCGATCACTCGAGGGGCCGGGCACACGCTCGGCCCCTCGTTTTCGTTTCCGGCGAGCCGCGTTCTGGCCGGCGCCAGTTGCCACACGAGCCCCCGACGCGCATCCTCCGCAGGTGCTTACCACCCCGACGCCCCGCATCCACCAACGACTCAAGCAGGTGCTCGTCCTTACCAGCGGGGGGGCGCTGGCGGCGATCATCCTGACTATGTGGGTCACGGAGCACCTGCCGCCGCTCCTCCGGTGGCCACTGGTCGCGCTGCTGGTGGTCCTCGTGTCGATCGTCTTTGTGAGCGTGTTGCGACGACAAGTGGTGGAATTGGTCGAGGTCCCCCTGGCGCAGTGCGTCGAGGCGGCGGAGTCGATTGCCGGTGGTGACAACAGCCGTCGGCTGCAGGCCGGGCAGACTCACGAGTTCGCGCAGCTGGCCGCCAGCATCAACCGAATGACCGAGCAGATGCTCGCCGCCACGCAGTCGCGCATGCGTGTCGAGAAGCTGGCGACTATGGGACGGATTGCCGCCGGCATCTCGCACGAGATCGGCAATCCGGTATCGGCGATCGCGAACTACGCGTACGTGCTGCGCATGCGCACGGCCGAGGTACCGGGAACGACGGAACCGCTCGATGCCCTCGAACGGGAAATCACGCGCATCGACCGCATCATGCGGGGACTTTTGGATTACGCGCGCCCTAGACGTCTCACGCCGAAGCCCATCGTGGTCGATGAGGTCATCGACGATGTGGTGCGCCTGCTGGACGATCAAGGCATCGTCCGCCGCTTTCGGGTGACGCGTGGTCTCGAGGCGCCGGATGGGATGGTGTATGCCGAACGCCACGATCTTGAGCAGGTGTTCGTGAACCTGCTGCTGAACGCGGTCGACGCCATGGATCGGGAGGGTGATGTCGTGATCAGTACCCGCATCAATGACGCGGACTCGTTCACGGAGGCGATCGACAAGCGCCGGACGGACCCGACGCCCCAGCGTTGGACACATCGCCCAAGTAAGCGGGCACTGGTATGGCTATCCCGTCCCGAGTCGCCGCGGCGCTTCTTGCAGGTCGTCATGGCCGACTCGGGTACCGGCGTGGCCCCCGAGGACGAGGAGCGCATCTTCGAGCCGTTCTTCTCAACGAAGCAGCCGGGGAAGGGCACCGGGCTCGGGCTCGCGATCGTGGCGAGCACGATCGAGAATCTGGGCGGCACGATCTGGGTGCAACGCGCGCGTGAAGGCGGCGCCGCGTTCGTGATTCTCTTGCCGTTGCACGCTGGTGCGAGTGGTCTCCCGGCGGTGGCGTCCGGCGAGTGACCTGCGGTGTCATGACCTGGTGCGCGCGATTCTGGTGATACGAAGCGCGCCGGGTCGCGCTACCGTGCGGCCATGCCCTCGTTCCTGCCACCGTGCCCGCCGTTGTGCCCCCCGCTCTCGCGTCCATTCCCGGGGCGCGGTCGACGTGGGCAACTGCTCGTTGAGTGTCTCATGTCGCTCGCGCTGGTGGCGATCGCCAGCCTGATGCTCACCACCACCGCCATGTCGGTGGCGACGATGCATGAGGATGCCGTGCAGGCCGGGCGTGCGATGCGCGAGCAGGGGAACGCGGCTGGCCGCGCGCTCCTCGCGCCGTGCGACACGGTGGTTCGGCGCGTCGCCACGACGCGCTGGCCGACGGTCCGACTGCGAGTGGATGAGGCACTGAGCAGCGCCGGCATGCTGCACCGTCGTCGGGTGGATGTCCGCTGGACGGCATCGGCGCTCGCCACGGACGCCGCGCGCGACTTGCACGTCAGCAGTGCGGCGCGATGCCGATGAGTGTCGCCGCGAAGGGGCGCCGCGGAGGGACGCTGGTGGAACTGCTCACGGCGTTGCCGATCGCCGCCCTGCTGGCCGTGGCCGCGGCGGCCACACTCATCGGCGCCTGGCGTGTCGTGCGACGGGTCGTCGTCACGCAGGGGAGCGCCCGGGAACTGCGCCACGCGCAGGCGGCGCTGGAGTCCGAGATCCGTCCGCTGCGCGCACGGGACATCACAACGGTCGGCGACACGGCGGTGGAATTCGACGCCCTGCTGGGCACGGGGGTGGTGTGTGCCGCCGATGCCGCCAACCGCCTCGATCTGGCGTCGGGCGATCCGGCCGATCCGCGCGGTCTGTCCTGGGCCAGCAGCGTGCAGACGGGCGATGCGCTGTCACTCTGGCGCACCGCGGACGACCGGCTCGCGGCGCCGCTTGAACACCGCACGACCGCGCGCGCGCTCTCGTGGGGCGCGGCCTGTACCACCTCGCCGTGGATGGCCGCCTGGGCCGATCAACGCACGCTGCGCCTGACCGTCACCGATCCCAGCTCGTCAGCCGTTGTGGTCGGCTCGCCCGTCGCGCTACGCCGGCGGACACGCTTCTCGTTGTATCGCAGCGGTACCGCGTGGTTTCTGGGCAAGCGCGCTCGCGTAGGCGGTGTGTGGGATGTGGTGCAGCCGGTTGCCGGTCCGTTGCTCTCGCCGTCACAGCGCGGATTAACGGTGCAGTTGCTCGATGCCGCCGGTGTTGTCACGCTGGCCGTGGCCGACGCCGCGGCACTGCGTTTCGAGCTCCGTGCCGATCGGGCGTCCGACGGGCGCGCCCCGCTGCGGCGTGACACCGCCATGTTCGAGGTCGTGCTCCGAGCGGAAAGTGCGCAACGCCGCCGCTGACCCCGCACCGCGTGCCGGCTTCGTCTTGCCCTTCGTGGTGGTGGCCACGGCACTCGCGGCCCTGTTGGCGCTGGCGGCCGTCAGCATGAGCTGGCGCGGCTACCGTGCCACACGACTCGCCGCCAACGGCGTGCGCGCCCAGTTTGCCGGGGACGAAGGCGTCGCGATCCTGCTCGATGCCTGGCCCGCGGAGTCACTGGCCGCGCAGGCACCGGGTACCACGATCTCGACGCGGGTGACGACCGCGGCAGGGGACAGCGTCCGCGTCCGCGTCACGCGGACGCAGCCGCTTGTTGCGTGGCTGACGGCCGATGTCAGGCTCGCATCGATGGGTACGCCGGGGCGCATCCACCGGCAGGTCACGCGTGTGCTGTCCCTCGAACCACCCACGTTGCCGATCATCGGTGCACTCACCGCCTTCTCGGCTGTCCACGCGCAAGCGCCCACTACCATCGACGGACGCGATCGGGCCGACCCCACCGATGCGTGCGGCGCCGCGCGGGACACGCTCTCGCGCGCACCGATTGCCGCGCCCGCGCTGCCCGATGGTCCGACAGGCCCCTGGCTCTGGCCATCGGCCGCGCTGATCCTCGCCGATCCCGCGAAGGCGCGGGTGGCCTTCGACGCGGCCTGGCGCTCGGTGATCGCCCGGAGCGCCTCACTCGCGTCAGATTCGACCCCGAGGCTTCTGGTGCCGTTACCGGGGTGGCATGCCTTGTCACTACAGGGGGCGCGCGTCGCGCTCCGCGCACCGTCGCGATGGCGCGGCATGCTGGCGGTGGCTGGTGACCTTGTGGTCACCGGAACGCTGGAGCTCGATGGCGTGCTGCTCGTTCGTGGGCGGCTCGACGCGCGCGGCGCCGTGCTCCGGGTACGCGGCGCGATCCTCGTCGCGTCCGTCGGTGATCCGGTCGTCGAGCTTGGCGATCGGACGCAGCTCCGATACGACCAGTGCGCCGTACAACTGGCACTGGCCACGGTCAGCCTCCCGCGCGCACAGCCCTTCTCGCTGTGGTATTCGCCGGTGCACTGACCGCCGACAGGCCGGAACGTCCGGGCACGAGCACCCGTTGAATCGGCCGACACTGTCACAGTGTAGGCATACGAACCGGCTAATCCCCTTGGGAGAGCGTTACCTCGTGTGGCGCCGGTCGTTTGAAGGGAGACATGCCGTCTTGCCGCAGGTCTATCTGTCCGGTCGGCGCTCTCAGTGCCGAACGGCAGCGTATCAACCACCAGAAAAATCCCAACAGCCATGGCGATCTTCGGCCGAAAGAAAATCACTGTCGGACTCGACGTCGGATCGGGTCTTGTGAAGGCAGTGGTCATCGATCACAGCGGACCCTCGCCGGAGCTGGTCAAGGTCGTCATCACCCCGCTCAACGAGACGGCCATCGTCGAGGGCGAAGTGATGGATCACGGCCTCGTGGCGGATGCAATCCGCCAGACGCTTGAGGCGACTGGCGTGAAGACGCGGAGTCTGGTGACGGCGGTGGGCGGGCGCGACGTGATCGTCAAGAAGATCTCGATTGAGCGGGTCAAGGAAGCACAGGCACGTGAGCTGATGCGGTGGGAAGCCGAGCAGCACGTGCCGTTCGACATGGATTCGGTCGAACTCGACTTCCAGGTTCTCGATCCCGACGGCGACGGTCTCGACATGAGTGTGCTGCTCGTGGCCGCGAAGCGTGAACTGGTGGAAGCGAAGCGCACCCTCCTCGAGGATGCGGGCTTCCCGCCCTCGGTGATCGATGTGGATGCGTTCGCGCTGCACAACGCTTTTGAGACGAACTATCCCGATGCGATGCGCGGCACAGTGGCACTGCTCAACATCGGGCATGAGCAGACGAATCTGAACATCCTCGACGAGGGGATCCCGATTCTTACGCGCGATCTCGGCGTCGGTACCCGGCGTTTTCGCGAGGATGTCCAACGCGAGCACGGCGTCAGCGGGGATGACGCCGAGGATCTGTTGCGCGGCTTCGATCGCTCCACCGTCCTCGATGGTACGATCGCCATGCGTGGTGAGGAACTCGCCGTCGGTCTCGAGCGCGCCACCACGTTCCTTGCCTCATCATCCCGCAATTTTGGTCAGATCCGCGCCGTGTACGCGTGTGGCGGCGGATCGCGCGTGCCGGGCCTGCTCGCCTGGTTGTCCGATCGTCTGCGCCTTCCCGTGCAACCGGCCAATGCCCTCGCCCGGATCACGGTGCGAGAGGGGGCGATGGAATTCCTGTCCACCGATGAAGTCGCACCGCTGCTGATGCTGCCGGTGGGACTCGCGCTCCGCACCGCGGCCTGAGGCGTCCGACCATGCTGCTCCAAATCAATCTCCTCCCGGGTTCGAAGAAGACCTCGCGCGGCAGCAGTCTCTCCGACTCGCTCAGCGCGATCGGGGCATCGGTGCGCGATCCGTGGCTCGTCGGCGCGGCCGGCGCGGTCGTGATCGCCTGCGCCGTTGTCGGTCTGCTTTTTACCGCACAGAGCGCTCGCGCGGGGGAAGTCTCTGAAAAGCTGGATCGCGCCGTGCGCGATTCCACACGCTTCGCCAAAGTGCTCGAGGCGCGGCGCAAGCTGACCGCCGAGCGTGACTCGGTGCAGCGGCAGCTGCAGATCATCCGCACAATCGACGAAAACCGCTTCAATTGGGCGCATATCCTCGACGAAGTGAGCCGCGCGCTCCCCGCGTACACCTGGCTCACGACGCTCGAGCAGACGAGCAAGACGCCGGTGCCGCCGGGCGCCGACTCGTTGGCGGGCATGACGACGCCGGTCGCGCCCTCGGCCGCCGAGAAGGCCAAGAACGCGGCATCGGCGCCGGACTCCATTCAGATCCATCCGCCGCTCACGTTCCGTCTGGTTGGCCAGACGGTCGACATTCAGGCGCTCACGATGTTCATGCGGCAGCTGGAAAGCTCGCCGTTCATCCAGCATGTCGCGCTGAGCAAGTCGGAGATCGTGATCGTCGACGGCAAGGACGTCACGCAGTTCGAGTTGTCGGCGGAATACGAAGTACCGCCGCCGGGGGTGGTGCGAACCTCGCCGCTCGTCGTTCCCGTACGCTGACCAGAGACTCTCATGACACTGCTTCCTCAGACTCAGCGTGATCAGGTCAAGTTCCTGATCGGCTTCGCGGCACTCGCCCTCGCGGTGGCGTACTATCTCTATCCGTACTCGGCCCGCGAGGCGCAACTCGCCGCCGACGGCGAACGCGTGGCGCAGCTCGAAGACGCCAATCAGCGCGCGGCCCGTGAATTCGCGTCGGGCAGCATCGAGCATCTCCGGGTTCAGGCCGCGGAGAACCGCTCCGCCCTGCTGGTGATGCGGCGCCTCGTGCCCACGGGCAATGAAGTGCCGGCCCTCCTCGAGGAGGTCAGTACGGCCGCACGCCGCGCTGGCCTCGACGTCGGTGGCGTGACTCCCGAGCCGGTCATCCCCGGGGAGCGCTTCGACACGTTTCGCTACACCGTCACGATCATCGGTGGCTATCATCAGTTTGGCGAGTTCCTCGCCAACGTCGGCTCCCTCGCCCGTATTGTGGCACCGGTGAACTTCTCCGTTGTCGCGGGCTCGGGGGCAAACGCCTCGCGAACCGTGATCAAGACATCGGAGAAGGGGGCGCTCGCCGCCACGATCACGCTGCAGACCTACGTCGAGAAAACGACGCCGGCCAAGCCCGCCGCCAAGGAGCGTTCGTCATGAAGCGCCTCACGATTGTCGTTGCCATGCTCGCCGTCACGGCGTCGGTGCTGGTCGTCGATGCGCAGCCGCCCGTCCGTCCCGCACCCGCGCGGCTCGTGACCGGCGAATCGGCCGGCCGGGTCGGCGTCCCCGCGTCACCCAAGAAGGGGGTCGGCATGCCGACCGAAATCACGCTGCAGCGCGAAACCTTCGCCTACAACGGCGGCGGACGTCGCGACCCATACAAGTCGCTCATGAGCAGCAGCGACGTGCGCCCGCTGCTCAGCGATCTGCGCCTGACGGCCGTCGCGTTCGATCCGGTCGGCAACGGCAGCAACTCGGTCGCCATCCTGCGTGACACGTACTCCAAGCAGCAGTATCGCGTGCGTGTCGGGCAGCAGCTCGGACGACTGCGTGTTGCCGCGATCCGGCAGAGAGCCGTACTGTTCACGATCGAGGAATTCGGATTCAACCGGCAGGAAACGCTGCCCCTTAGCAGCGACACGACGAAAGTGAGGAACCCATGATGGGCCCGACAACCGTAGCAGTGATCTCCGCGCTTCTGGCGCCTGGCGCACTGGCGCTGGCGCACGTGAACGCCCCCGCAGATGCCACTGCTCCCTCGCCCCATGTGGCCATCACGGCCTCGTCCGACGTGGCGGCACGCGGCCGGGTGCTGGGTCTTGCCATCACATCCGCGTCGAGCGGTGTCGACATTGTCCTCGCGATCGACTCGAGCGTCACGTTGCGGCATTTCACGCTCGCTAATCCCTCACGGATCGTCGTGGATCTCGGGGGCGCCCACCTCGCCATCCGTTCGAACTACGACGGGAAGTCCCGCGGGTCGGTGCGTAATCTGCGCCTCTCCCAGTTTCGCGCCGATACGGTGCGTCTCGTCATCGACCTGGACGCGCGGCGCACCTACACGGTCGTCCGTGATGGCGCGCAAGTCCGTATCGCGGTGACGGCGCCGGCCGTGACATTTGCCCGTTGGGGCTCTCCCACCGTCGACGGTGCGTTGTCCTCGCAGGTGGCGGCTGGTCGCCTCGAACAGCCGGCGCCGGTTGCATCGGCGTCGGTCGCATCGGCGGCCGTCGCGCCAGCGGCTGTGCCGGTCGACGCAAAACCGGCGGCGGCACCGCCGGTAGAACGGTTGGTAGAGCAGCCGGTGGAGACGCCGATCGTGAAGGCCAGCGCGGCGCCCCTCGTGGTCGACAATCACTCCGGTGACCCCCTCACCGCGCGCACGCCGGCGACCGTCTCGTCGATGGCCGCGGCGCGGCGCCAACAGCAGAAGCCACGCATCACGGTCAGCTATGACGGGACCAACATTCGCGATGTGATCGCGGCATTCGCGACCTTCTCCGGACGGACCATCGTCGTGGGCAAGGACGTCGAAGGCAACGTGACCGCCGACATCGCCGACAAGCCGTGGGATGTCGCACTCCAGGCCATTCTGCAGGCGCAGGGGCTCGCGGCCACCGAAGATGCCAGCGGCATCATCACGGTGGACAGCTACCGGAATCTCGCCACGAATCAGGCGCTCGAGCCGCTCGTGACGCAGATCATCGACATCAATTACTCGAAGGCCTCCGTGCTGCGCGGTACCGTGCAGCAGTTGCTGGCCCGGGATTGTACCGGCCTCTCCACGATGGCGACCGGCCGTGACTTGGGCATGCCGATGAATCAGGGCGGCGGTGGCCGGGGCGGTCAGCAGGATCAGACGGCGGGACAGGGCTGCGTCGTGCGGGGGTCGGTCGCGGCCGACAGCGCGACGAACAAGCTGATTATCACCGAAGTCCCGTCGCGGCTCCCGGAGATCGTGGCGCGCGTCCAGCAGCTCGATGTGCGTACGCCGCAGGTCGCGATCAAAGCAAAAATCATCTTCGTGAATCGCACGGGCATTCAGGACATCGGTCTCGCCTACGACCTTGGGACCGGCAACAAGCAGTTCTTCCAGCAGCTCGTGCCGCGCACGGATCCGAATACGCTGACTGCCATCGATACCGATGGTGATGGGGTGCCGGACGCGACCGGTGGCGGCAAGGCGTACGAAGGGCCGGCCCGAATCGCTCTGGGTGGCAATGCCCTTGCCGGCATCGCAAATGCCAACAACGCGATCAAGCCGAACGCGCTCAACCTGATCTACAGCACCGCGCTTGGCCGCTATCAGCTCACCGCCTTCTTGAACGCGCTGCAGACCTCGTCGCTCGCCGACGTGCAGTCGGAGCCGAGCATCACGATTCTGAACAACCGCAGTGCCGAAATCTTCGTCGGGCAGGAAATCCCGATCCGCGTGATCGACGCGAGCTCGGGTGGCCAGGGCGGCGGCGGTGGCGGTGGTGGTGGCGGCGGTGGCGCACAGGGGCAGCCGAATGCCGCCGCGTTCTTCCCCCGTGCCACGGTGTCGAAGGAAGAGGCCGGTATCAAGCTCTCCGTGACGCCGCAGATCACGAACAACAAGATGGTGCTGCTCAACATCAAAGCGGAAAACTCGAGTGCGGAAATTGCGGCCACCGACGTGGGCGTGATCTTCAATCGCCAGCGCGCCGAGTCGCAAGTGCTCGTGGCGGATGGTGAAGCCGCAGTGATCGGCGGTCTGACCGTCACCGAGACGAACCGCTTCCGCAGCGGCATCCCGATTCTCATGAACCTCCCGTTCGTCGGTCGCTTGTTCTCGCAGAACTCCAAGAACGAAACGAAGCGCGACCTGCTCATCCTGGTGACCCCGCACATCCTGGATGATGGTGCGATCCCGCCGAGCCGCTGACGCGACGAGGAGTCACATAATCATGTCTGATGTCATCGCCGGCCGCCGGTCTGTGCGGCCCACCCCTCGTACCGCCCGCCCGGCCGCCCTCGTGGCGATCGTCGCACTCGCCGCCCTTGGCGCGTGCAGCGGTGACGCGGTGATCGACCCGCCGTTCAAGGACGTCATCAAGCCGCGCGTCCAGGTGGCCAAGGGCAACACGGTCGCCGATACGCTGCTCTCCGTCACCGTCAATGCCACGGACAACATTGGCCTGAAGCGCGTGCGCGTGCTGCTCGCCGGCGGGATCAGCGCCACCTACGACACCGTCATGACGAGCGCCGTCACGACGCTCACCGTGAACGTCAACATCAAGGTGCCCGCGAACGCGCCGCTGGGGGCCACGGTGAATGCGCAGGCCGTTGCCCTCGACGGCGCCGGCAACCTGTCGGACACGGCGCGCGTAGCGCTCACCATCGGCAATCTCGAGCCGCCGCAGGCGGTCATCACCAGTCCGGTCACCGGTTCGCCGGTCGTCAGCGGCAAGTCGCTCGTGATCGCGTTCTCCGCCAAGGCACGCTACAAAGTGCGTACGCTCGGCTACGAGATCACCGGTGCGTACAACTTCAAGAACTCCGCGTCGTTCGGGAATCCGCTCAAGGACTCCGTGGCGGTGCTCGACACGCTCGTCGTGCCGGATACGGTCAAGGGGCAGCTCATCACGGTCACGCCGTTCGTGACCGACTCGCTGAACCAGCGCGTGGTCGGCAACGCGGTGCAGTACGCCGTCCAGAGCCCGGCCAATGCCACCACGGTGCCGATCGTCCGCACCGGGGTCGCCTCGCGCCTCGAGGTGGCTGATACGGTGTTCGTCGAGGCCACGGACCCCGTGGGGATATCGGTGCTCGGTTACGAGGTGCGCGCGCTCACCGGCCAGTTGCTCGTCGCCGACTCGGTCACCTCGACCGGTGGCTTCTCCACCTTACTGCGCACGTTTCGCTCCCGCCTGCCGGTCACCGTGTTCCCGACGCTGGTTACCGTGAATGGTTTTGCCCGCAATGCGAACGGGCGTCGCGACATTGCCCGCTTCGCATCCGGCGCCCTACGCCTCGACACGGTCGCCGTGGTCGCTGGGTACACTAGTCCGCTGCCGAGCGGTGGCCAGGTGGCCGACGCCTTCTACTTCCCGCGCACCGATCGGCTCTACTTGTCGAACATCGAGCGCAATTGGCTCGAGGTCTACAACCTCGCCGACTCCACGTTCCGTTCGCCGATCGCCGTGGGCTCACGGCCGTGGGGCATCGCCCCGTGGCCGCGCAACCGTGACGGTGTCATGGGTGATACGCTGTTGGTGGCGAACTCCGGGGGAACGAACATCAGCTATGTCGATCTGAACACCGGAACGACGGGGCGCGAGGTGTTCCGCTACGCGCTGCCGAACATCGTGGCCTACAGCGTCACGACGGTGCGCTCACAGGCCACCGATGCGCCGTTGGCGCAGCGCACGCTCTACGACTTCAGTGATCGGCCGCAATACATCGCGGCGACCTGCAACGGCGCGAATACGCCCGGCGCACCGTGCCGGGACGTCATCGCGGTGTATTCCACCACGCCCACACCGGGGCAGTCGCTGCCGTTCCCGAACCAGGGCACGATTCGCTGGGAGAATCTCACGCAGCGCACGTCGCACTTCTTCTTCGAACAGGCGATCGGCCAGTCGGAAGGGCGCTCGGACACACTGGAAGTGCAACGCTTCGCGGCGGCCGGCTTCGGCACTGATTCGATGCTGCTCCCGTACAAGCAGAACGTCCCGAACGGCAGCGGTGGCACCTTCTCCTACTCCGTCGTCGTGCGACTCGACAAGCTGGCCTTCCGCGATACCACCTTCGTACGCGGCTCGGGCAACTTCCGGCGCGCCGTGTTCGGCGAAGGCGGATCGGTACTCGGTAGCCGCGCCATGACCTACGACGCCACCATGGGGATGGACTCCACGCCGCCGATGCCGGTGATCGATCGGGGTATCTCCCGGCCGCTCGATGTGACCGACTTCGTGGCCAATACCTTCTCCCGCGTGCAGGGCGTCGGCATCAACTTCGACGGTGAGCTGAATGCCGTGAAGGGTGACTCCACGTATCTATTCGATCGGGCGCTGCGGCTTCAGGGCATCCTGCAGTCACGGCCGAGTGGTGGCGGACTCGACTTCCACCCGCTGAACACGGGTGCCAATTCGTCCCTGCGCACGCGCCTCGCGTTCATCGCCTCGAGCGAGCCGGTGATCGACGTGTTCGATACGTACTGCTACCGCAAGATCGCATCGATCCCGATCCGTAACCCCATCATCGGTCCGGTGCGCGCCACCACGCGGCCGAATGGCCAGCTGGTGCTGGTCGGCGCCACGATCCGCGGCGTCACCGTGGTCGCGCTCCCGGACAATTTCACCACGACCTGCCAGTAAGGACGAAGACGTCGCGACACGTCGGCGGTCGGCTGGGCGGGGACGTGGGCACGGCCCCGGGGCATTCGCTCCGGGGCCGTGCTGCGTCTGCGCCGGCACGCATCGGCCGCAATGTCTTGTCGCAACACGCTGCCGTCGCGCCGTGTCGCGTCATACGTTGTCACACGGGCGTCGGAACCACCGGGGTCCAGTTGTCGTCCGCCTCGCACACTCATGCTCCGTTTCACCACCGCCGGCGAATCGCATGGCCCGGCGCTCGTCTCGATCCTGGAGGGCATGCCGGCCGGCGTGCCGCTCCTGGCCGCCGATGTCGACCTCGACCTCGCGCGCCGTCAGCAGGGGTACGGGCGTGGGCGGCGCATGCAGATCGAGACGGATCGGATCGAGTTCCTCTCGGGGGTGCGCGCCGGCGAGACCCTCGGCTCGCCGATTTCGATGCTCATCCGCAACCTCGACTGGAAGAACTGGGTCGAGATCATGGATCCGGCGCCCCGTGACGGCGATGCCGGCGGACCGCGCAAGCGTCAGGTGACCCGCGTTCGCCCGGGACATGCCGATCTGACGGGGCTGCTCAAGTACGACCGGACCGACGCCCGGGACATCCTCGAGCGAGCCTCGGCCCGCGAAACAACGGCGCGCGTCGCCGCAGGCGCCCTGTGCCGCGTGTTCCTGCGCGAGCTCGACATCCGGGTCGGGTCGCATCTCGTGCACCTTGGCGGGGTCGATGCGCAACGCCCTGCCGTCATGCCCGCCGACATCAATGCCGCCTCGGATGCATCGCCGTTGCGCACGCTCGATCCCGCCGCCGAAGCGGAGATGATCGCGCGGATCGATGCCGCGAAGAAAGAGGGCAATACGCTGGGCGGCATCTGCGAAGTGGTCGTCACGGGGCTGCCGGTGGGGCTCGGCTCCCATGTGTCGTGGGATCGTCGGCTCGACGGACGGCTCGGGCAGGCTATGCTCTCCATCCCGGCGGTCAAGGGCGTAGAAATCGGGATGGGCTTTGAAACCGCGCGCCGTACCGGGGCTGATGTACACGATGAAATCGAGGCGGCCCCGGGCAACACGCGCACGGGGCATGTGCGACGCCGGACGAATCGGGCGGGTGGCACCGAAGGCGGCATGACCACGGGCGAGGAGCTGGTGATTCGCGTGGCCATGAAGCCGATCTCGACCTTGATGCGCCCGCTCGGGACGGTTGACGTGGCCACCGGTCAGGCGGCCTCGGCCGTGGCCGAACGGAGCGATGTCACGGCGGTGCCGGCGATGGGGGTGATTGCCGAAGCCATGGCCGCGTACGTGCTGGCCGATGCCCTGCTCGAGAAGTTCGGGGGCGACTCGCTGGGTGAGGTGCGCCGGAACTTCGAGGCCTATCTGGCCCGCTTGGACGAGCGGGCGGGGTGACCGAGGGCACCGACCTTCAGATCGACGGGCACCTCGTGCTCGTCGGGCTGCCGGGTTCCGGCAAGTCCACCGTCGGGCGCGCGGTGGCGAAGCGGCTGTCTCGGCCGTTCCTGGACTTCGACGCGGAAATCGAGCGACGGGAAGGACTGTCCGTGGCTCGGCTGTTCGCAGAAAAAGGGGAGGCGGCGTTCCGTGAATTGGAACACGCGCTCACCCGAGAGCTGGCGGCGGCGCCACCCATGGTGCTGGCGCCAGGCGGCGGCTGGGTCACCATTCCCGGCGCCATGGCACTCCTGCGTCCTCCGGGGCGTATCATTCATCTTCAGATTTCCCCGGCCGAGGCGCTGCGGCGCCTCTCCCGGTCACGGATCGTGCGCCCGCTGCTCGTTCAAGCGGACCCAGCCATGGCGATGCAGGCATTGTGGGAGCGCCGATCTGGACTGTACGCGCGCGCCGATGTGGCCGTGAACGTGGAAGCTGTTGACTCACAACGACTTATTGATTCCGTGGTGGCGCTTGCCCACGACGGGACTCTAGGGATAGGTTAGGCGATGGACGATCGGTGGACGCCTGTCATCGATGATTTACGCGAACGATTCGCGGCCGACACGGATGTCGTGGAGGTCGAAGCCTATCTGTCGTCGCAAGGGTACGACCGGCGACAGATTGGTGAGATTCTTTCGCTTCTTTATAGCGATACTGCACCACCCCGCCGGTCGGGTGATGCCGTGATGTCGCGCAACGCGCCGCTCCGCGTTCAGGGGCCGCATGAGCGCGGACGGTTTACCGCCGAAGCCTGGGGTTACCTGGTCATGCTGGGTGGCTCCGGAGCGGTGAATCTCAACGATTTTGAGCAGTTGGTGGAGCGCGCGCTGGTCCATATCGACGGCCGCATCAACCTCGCGGACATCCGTGGCATCGCGGACGACGTGGGGTTTGATGATGGGGCGATGGACGGCGAGCGTTCCCAGGTACACTGATCTGATGCCAATCAAGAAGGGCACGACCGCAGCGGGTACCAGCGTATCCAAGCCTGCGACCAAGAAAGCCGTGAAGAAAGTGGCCAAGAAGGCCGCGAAAAAGACGGTCAAGAAGTCGGCAGCGACGGCCACCGGGCTGCTCGCTGAGCCGTTGCCTGCGCGCTCGATCGCCACCAAGGCGGCGGCGAAGTCGCCGGCGAAAACGGTCGCCAAGAAGGCGGCAGCCAAGACCGCCGCGAAGAAGAGCGCCAGCACCAAGGCCCGCAGCCGGGCCCGCCTCGACGACTCGGCCCCTGACGACGAACCCGCCCCCGCCGGCGGCACCACGCTGGTGATCGTGGAGTCTCCCGCCAAGGCCAAGACGATCGGCAAGTACCTCGGCAAGGGCTTCACGGTCAAGGCCACGGTCGGTCACGTCCGTGACCTCCCCGCCAAGAAGCTTGGCATCGATATCGAGCACGGATTCGCCCCCGATTACGTCACCATCGAGGGCAAGGAAGACATTCTCACCGAACTCAAACGGGTCGCGAAGGGCGCCCGCGAGATCTTCATCGCCACCGACCCTGACCGCGAAGGAGAGGCGATCGGGTGGCATGTGGAGCAGTTCTTCACGCAGCCGCCTCGCTACGCCGTCACGGCGCCGATCCGTCGCGTGATGTTCCACGAGATCACGAAAGACAAGGTGCAGGAGTCGATGGCGAACCCAATGGATATCGACAATAAGAAAGTCGATGCCCAGCAAGCGCGCCGCGTGCTCGATCGCCTCGTTGGCTACAAGGCCAGCCCGGTGCTCTGGAAGACGGTCAAGAAAGGACTGTCGGCCGGTCGTGTGCAGACCGTCGCATTGCGGATCATCGTGGAGCGTGAGCGCGAGATCCGCGCCTTCACGCCGGTCGAGTACTGGAGCATCGCAGCCGATCTGCAGAAGGGCGCCCAGGCGTTCACGGCCAAGCTGCATCAGGTCGACGGCAATAAGCCGGAGATCGCCACCGGACCCGAGGCCGCGCGTATTCTCGCCGACCTCAAGGGGCGGACGCAGTTCACCGTCACCGAAGTCAAGCGTCGCGAGAAGCGGAAGAACCCGGCGGCGCCGTTCACCACGTCCACGCTGCAGCAGGAAGCCGCCAAGAAGCTCGGCTTCGGCTCCAAGCGCACGATGCGCCTCGCGCAGGATTTGTACGAGGGTATCGACGTCGGTGGTGAAGAGGGCCAGGTCGGTCTCATCACCTACATGCGTACCGACTCGTCGCGCGTCTCCGAGACCGCGGCCGGTTCGGCGCGTGATTGGCTCAAGCAGGAGTACGGGGAATCCTACCTCGCGGCCGGCATGCAGCTCTATCCCAGCGGCAAGGCCAACGCGCAGGACGCCCACGAAGGTGTGCGTCCCACCGATCCCACCCGCCGCCCGGATGATCGGCTCGCCAAGAAGTTGACGGCCGATCAGTTCAAACTGTACGAATTGATCTGGAAGCGGTTCATGGCGTCGCAGATGGCCCCGGCCGTCTTCGATACCACCACGGTCGACTTCGATATCCCGACGCAGGGACACGCATACCTGTTCCGCGCCACGGGCTCCGTCATCAAGTTCGACGGCTTCCTCACGCTCTATCGTGAAGCGCGAGAAGAAGGCGACGCCAAGGCGCTCGAAGACGAACAGGCGTTGCCGTATCTCGAGCTGCACGAGGCGGTGCCGGTCAAGGCGATCACCCCCACCCAGCACTTCACCGCGCCCCCGCCGCGCTTCTCCGAAGCCTCGCTGGTGAAGGAGCTCGAGCGTCTGGGCATCGGCCGGCCGTCCACCTACGCGTCCATCATTTCGGTGCTTGCCGAACGACGCTACGTGTCGCTCGAACAGCGTCGCTTCTTCCCCACACCGCTGGGCGAGACGGTGGAGAAGGTTATGGTCAAGAAATTCCCCGCCATCTTTAACGTGCAGTTCACGGCACAGATGGAAGGGGAACTCGACAAGATCGCCGACGGGGAACTGGGGTGGGTTCGCGCGCTGACCGATTTCTGGACGCCGTTCCAAGCCACGCTCAACGACAACGATCTCGACGTCCTCATCGGCGAAGCGTACGACCTGTCGGCGCTCGCCACCGAGAAGTGCCCCGACTGTGGCGGCAAGCTCGTGGCGAAGGGCGGCTTCTTCGGACCCTTCGTGGCCTGTGAGAATCACCCCAAGGCCTGCAAGTACACGCGCCCCATCAAGGGCGAGAAGAAGCCGGCCGAGCTCACGAAGTACATGTGCCAGGAATGCGGCGAAGCCATGGTGGTGCGTCACGGTCGCTCGGGCGATTTCCTAGGCTGCTCCAAGTTCCCGAAGTGTCGCGGCACGCGCTCCATGCCTACCGGCGTGAAGTGTCCCAAGGACGGCGGAGAGATCGCGGAACGGCGCAGCAAGAAGCGCGGCAAGGCCTTCTACGGCTGCGAGAACTACCCGAACTGCGATTTCGTGGTCTGGGACAAGCCCGTGGCGGAAGCGTGCCCGGAGTGCGGATACGTGGGGGCCGAGGCCAAGAGCAACAAGACCCGCGGCGCGTTCCGGAAGTGCCTCAAGTGCGCGAACGAGTGGGATGTGCCGAGCCCGGACGAAGCCGAGTTGGTGGCCGAAGTGGCCTGACCGGCCGGGTTGGATGAATCGTGGAACGGTCGCGCTGGCATTCATGCCTGACGCGACCGTTTTGCTATGGGCAATGGGCCATCGGCTATGGGCTGTGGTGTGCGCGAGACGCCCGACGCGAACCGTGGGATCCCCTTGGCGAATTTGCTGCGGGGGTGGCCGTGCGCCTGTCGCTACGCGCCGGCGCCGGCGTCACCCCCGCAGAGATTCGCCGCGGGGACCCACGGGCCTGGCCGGGCTGCGTCGAGCGCGTACCGCTGCCCCCCGATGTCGCACGAGCGTTCACACCGACCGAGCCACCGCGCGCACCACGAACCCAACGAAAGCGCGCCCCGTTAGACTTCACGCATGGCATCCAACGAAGTGCATGTGATCGGCGGCGGGCTCGCCGGAAGCGAAGCCGCTTGGCAGCTCGCCGAGCGCGGGCATTCTGTCGTGGTGCATGAAATGCGCCCCGTCCGCGGCACCGCCGCGCACCGCACCGAAAAACTCGGTGAACTCGTCTGCTCGAACACCTTCAAGAGCACCGAGACCAGCAACGCCCACGGCCTGCTGAAAGCCGAGATGCGTCAGCTCGGCTCGCTCATTCTCGACTGCGCCGATCAGTCGCGCGTCCCCGGCGGATCGGCGCTCACGGTCGATCGCGAGATCTTCTCGCAGCACGTGCATGATCGCATCCATGCGCACCCGCGCATCCGCGTGTCGCGGGAGGAAGTCACGTCGCTCCCCGACGTCGGCATCATCGCCACCGGCCCGCTCACCTCCGACGCGCTCGCCGACGCCATCCGGGCCCGACTCGGCGTTGAGTCGTTGGCCTTCTACGATGCCATCGCCCCCGTGGTGTCGCTGGAGTCGATCGACCAGACCATCGCATTCCGTGCGTCGCGCTGGGGGAAGGAAACGATGGACGGTGCCGGCGACGAAGGCGCGTATCTCAACTGCGCCTTCACCCGCGACGAATACGAAGCGTTCATCGACGCCCTCAGCACGGCCGACCAGTTCACCGCGCACGAGTTCGACGCGGTGCCGTACTTCGAAGGGTGCATGCCCATCGAAGAGATGGCGCGCCGCGGACGTGAGTCCTTGCGCTTTGGCCCCATGAAGCCGATCGGCCTGCAGGACCCACGCTCCACCTCGCGTCCGCACGCCGTCGTGCAGCTGCGCATGGAGGACCGCGGCGGTCGCATGTGGAATCTCGTGGGCTTTCAGACGCGCCTGCGCATCCCTGAACAGGCGCGCGTGTTTCGCATGATCCCCGGATTGGCCGACGCGGAGTTCCTGCGCTTCGGGTCCATTCATCGCAACTCGTACGTGAATGCCCCGGCCGCGCTGTCGCCGCATCTGTCGTTGCGCGATACGCCACAGCTGATGTTCGCGGGACAGATCACCGGCGTGGAGGGCTACACCGAGAGCAGTGCCACCGGCCTCTTGGCGGGCATCAATCTCGCGCGGCAGATCTCCGGCGATGCCCCGGTGGTGCCGCCGCCCGCCACGATGATGGGCGCCCTGTATCGCTACATGCGCGAAGCCGATCCCAAGCACTTCCAGCCCATGAACGCCAACTTCGGGTTGCTCGATGAGTTGGAAGGCGTCGCGCCGAAGGTGCTGAAGGACAAGGCGAAGAAGCGCGAACTCTTCGCCGAACGCGCGCTCTCCGCGATGGCGGCGTGGCGCGACGAGGCCGGCATTATTCCCGCCGCCGTGCACGGGTGACCCCGTGAGCGACGAGATCGCGCTCCCGCCTACCGCAATGCCGGACGCGCCGCTCCCCGCCGAGATCGACGAGTTCCTCGTCCATCTCGCCAAGGAGCGTGATCTGTCGCCCAACACCATCTCGGCGTATCGGCGTGACCTGCGCGAGTTTTCCACCTGGCTCGCCAGTACGCACGGCATTGACGGGTGGCAATGGAACGACCTGGGACGCACCGACATCCGCGGCTTCATGGCATACTGCACCCGCCGCGGACTCGCCAAACGCTCCGTGGCGCGTCAACTGTCGGCGGTGCGCAGCTTCTATCGCTGGATGCACCGCGACGAACGGGTCGACGTCAATCCCGCGCGCGCGGTGGGATCACCGCGGCTGCCGCGTACGCTGCCAGCCTATCTCGACAAGCGGCAGGCCGAGACGCTGCTCGAACATGCCGCCACGAGAGCCCAGAGTCTCGAGTTCACCGACGTGCGCAACCTCGCGATGCTCGAGCTGTTTTACTCGAGCGGGCTCCGGCTTTCCGAATTGCGCGGGATCGACCTCGGCGATCTCGACCTCGTGGCACAACAGGTCAAGGTGCGCGGCAAGGGACGCAAGGAGCGCATCGTGCCGGTGGGTGATCACGCTCAACGCGCGCTGCGCAACTACCTCGTGAAGCGCGATGCCTTGCTCGCGAAGGTGAAGGAGAGCCACAAGAAGCCCGCGCGCGGGGCCGTGTTTCTCAGCGAGCGCGGTGGACGCATGAGCCCGCGCGCCATTCAACACGCGATCGTGGGGCTGCTCTCCGCGGTCGATGAAGGGGCAGGGCTGAGCACGCACTCGCTACGGCACAGCTTCGCCACGCATCTCGTCGACGGCGGCGCGGATCTGCGCGCCGTACAGGAGCTGCTCGGCCACGCCAGCATCAGCACCACGCAGATCTACACGCACACCAGCGTCGAGCGTCTCAAAAAGGTCTATCGGCAGGCGCACCCGCGCGCCTGAATTCTGTGGGTGGTGGTGCGCTTGCGGCTCGGGTCGTGGTGCGTGCGGTGGCTGGCTTGGGCGCGTACGCCGCGTCGGCCCGTGGGGAACTCCTCGTCGGCTTTTCCGCGGGGTGCACCATCGGAGCGCCGCGAGAGGACTGCGCGGCCCTCGCAGAGAGCCGCCGTGGAGCCCCACGGACCGAGCGGCTACACTCGCAGATGGCCAGAAATCACGTCCGTGCTGTTTGCCGATGGCCCCGTGCCCCGAGGGTAAGTCCGGCGCGCAGTTGCGGAGGTGAGTAAGCGCGGAGAGCCACGCGCCACCGCAAAGCCCGACAGCAATCACGGCGACGCGGCTCGCGCGCCACGAGCTCCCCGAAGGCACGCCACCCTCGAGCCCCGAGCCGTGTGCTCCCTCGGCCCCCCGGTAGGGCGGCGGTGCATCGCCCTGCAGCCGCCTCTGCGGGCGGCCGCCCCTCACCCGCGCGGCGAACCCACGGGTCCCGCCCGCAGGAAGCGGCGAAAGGGAGGTGCATCGGCGACCATCACCCGTCCGCCAGCACACCAACGACTCAAACCGGCGTGCCCCCGGACAACACCGTTACCGCGCGCGCCGCATCGAGATTGCCTCCGCACACGATGATGCCCACTGTGCGCCCCGCGAGCCGCGGGGCCAAGGCATGCAGCCCCGCCAGTCCGGTCGCCCCGGCACCCTCGGCCAGGTTGTGCGTGATCCGCCACAGATCGCGGACCCCCTGCGCAATGGCCGCCTCCTCAACCAGCACGAACCCGGCCAGTCCGTCGCGCAGGGCCGCGAACGTCAGGTCGTACGTCGCGCCGGTTGCGATCCCCTCGGCGAACGTCTGCACCGATGCGCCCGCGCGCGGCGCGCCGTCGTGCCACGCATCGTGCTGCGCTGATGCGCCGACGCTCTGCACCGCGTACACCTCGAGCGCCGGCTTCACCGCGTCGCGTACCACCGCCGCACCAACGGCCTGCGAACCACCGCCCAAGGCGATAATCACCGCATCCACGTCCGGCGCCTGCTCCAGTAACTCCGCCGTCATCGTACCCGCGCCGGCGATCACCTCGCGGTGGTTCGTCGAGTGCACCAACGTCTTGCCATCGCGATCGGCCAGTGCGCGACAGGCCGCGATCGTCTCGTCGTACCGGTCGCCCACCTCAAGCACGGTCGCCCCCAGTCCGCGGATGGCGGCGCTCTTCTCCGGGTTGTTGCCGCGCGGCACGCAGATCGTGACCGACACGCCGCGCTGGGCCCCCGACCACGCCAGCCCCAGCCCGTGGTTCCCCGTGCTGGCGGCGATCACGCCGCGCGCCACCTCGTCGTCGGTAAGCGCGGTGATCGACGAGGTCCCGTTGCGCACCTTGAAGCTGCCGGTGGGCAGATGGTTCTCGTGCTTCACCAGCACGCGGATGCCGTGGCCGACCAACTCGTCCAGTGGCGGATAGTGTCGGACCGGAGACGGGTCCAGATACGGGCGCAGCCGGGAGCGCGCCGCGACGACGTCGTCGAAGGAGATAGGGTACATTCCTGAAATATGCCTCTCCCAATCATCCGTGCCACCACCATCCTGGCCGTGCGACGCGACGGACGCGTGGCCATCGGCGGCGACGGCCAGGTCTCCGTTGGCGACACCATCGCCAAGGCGCAGGCGGTGAAGGTCCGTCCCCTCAAGGGGGGACGCGTGATCGCCGGGTTCGCCGGTTCCGTGGCCGACGCGATCACCCTCTTCGAGAAGTTCGAGGAGAAGCTCGATCGCTTCCCCGGAAACCTCCCCAAGGCCGCCGTCGAACTGGCCAAGGAGTGGCGCAGCGATCGTGTGCTCCGCCGCCTTGAAGCCATGCTCATCGTGACGGATGTCGATCACGGCTTCATGCTGAGCGGCAACGGCGAACTCATCGAGCCCGACGACGGCATTCTCGCCATCGGCTCCGGCGGTGCCTATGCGCAGGCCGCCGCCCGCGCCCTCGTGCGCGAGACCACGCTCTCACCCGCGGAGATCGTGGAGAAGGCCCTCACGATCGCCGGTGAAATCTGTATTTACACCAACACCAACATCACCGTCCTCGAACCCACGGCGTAGCGAGCGGCTGAGCACGCCGCTTAGCGCGCGCCGATCCGGTTCACCCAGCTGGCCTTCAGAAAGAAACTGTCGCTCACTCGGCGCAGTCGATTCAGTCCGAGTGCTTCGGGCTCGGTGAGGCTGCTGCCATAGCCGGCGAACAGCACCGTGCCTGGACTCGGGCGGAACGAGAACAGCCAATCGGCGCGCAACAGATTCGAGCGCGTGGCCACCGTCGGCGTGAGTGAACCGTCGGCCCGCCGGGTGTACAGCAGGGAGCCGGTGCGCCAGTCGCGCAATGTCTCGCGTCGGTTCGCTTCGTACTGCGTGATGAGTCGCACGAACACCCACCGCGACAGCTGATACTCTGCCTTCACACGCGGAATCTGCGTCGAGAACGTCGACACATCGTCCACACGGCGCACGAACTCATTACTGGCGTAGGTGGCGTTCATCCGCAGTCGTGTATTCGGACGCCAATCCACACTGCCGCTGTAGGCGGTGCGGTTCACGCGCGACGTCTCGTTGAAGTCCACGTCGCGCGAGCGCAGCACACTGGCCGACGCCGCAAAGCGACGGAACTGCGGGGTGGAGATACTGGCCTGCTGTGAGAACGCAGTGATGCGCGGCGACGGCGTGAACGGCATCGCGCTGTTGTTCACCAGTACGCGCAGTGCGCCGTACACCGACGGATCGAATGCGTAGGTGGCCAGCGCCGGCGTGTAGCCCAGCGACCAACCACGGCGCAGCGTGACCGTGTTGCCGAGGCTCGCTTTGCTCTCGAGCAGGCTCCGGCCCTTGAAGAACTCACCGTACTGCCACAGGCCGCTCACCTGCGAGAAGGTCTGCAGCTTTTCGAAGAGCTGCCCCTGCTTGCCGAAAATCGACACGCGGTTGGCGGTATTCACGGTCACAAAACCCGTACGCGCCACAAAGCCGTTGTCGGTGCGGAACTCCGGCGTCACACCGAGCACGTTGTAGTGGAACCCCCAGCCACGGCCGGTGCGATCCACCACCGCTTCCCACAGGCCGCCGCGCTTCTGCTCGCCTGCCGCGCGCGTGAGACTGCCCACCGCCTGCGCCTGCGCGTAGTACATGCCGCCGAAGACGTGGCGGACGTCGGCACCGAACACCCGGTTGGCGCGCCCTTCGCTCACCCGCTCGCTGTACACCACCCCACTCTGCGACTGCAGCTGGAAGTCGCGCGTGATGCGCACGATGTCCACCAGCGGTCTCGTCGCGCCCAGCGTGCTCGGTGCGGCGTCGAGCGCCGACAGCACGGCGATGTTCGAGCGGCCCAGTCGGCCGGTGAGCTTGAGGGCCGCATCGGGTTGCACGATGCGGCGCGTGTACACCAGCGTGTTCGGCACGTTGAACTGGTCGGCACCCTCCACGAAAAACGGACGGCGCTCCGGATAGAACAGCGCGAATCGCGGGTCGGCGGCCACCTGCAAGGCGTCGGCCTCGACCTGCGAAAAATCCGGACGGATGCTGCCGTTCAGCACGAAATTGCTCCCAAGCCCCACCCGCACATTGCCGCCCACGCGCGGCGTACTCGAGTAACGCCAATCCTTCACGTTGGTAGGATCGGTTGACGGCACACCGCTGATCGTGCTCGTGAGCTCGGGATTGATCAGCGCATCGAGGCCGCGCGACAGTCCTGTCATGCCGGCCAGCCATCCCTCCTGCGCGATGAACGAGGCCGCCCCCCGCTGCACCGGCGTCCACGTTTCTTCGTACCCGCTGTGCTGCACCTTGCGGCTGAACTGCACGCCCCAGCGCTGCACGCCGCCCGAGGGAAAGCGCAGGCTGGTATACGGAATGCGAATCTCGACTTCGTAGCCCCAGTCCTCCACGTGCCCGCGTGACGTCCAGAGGAAATCCGCGCTGAGATCGTTCTGCCCGGGCATCACGTTCGACCCCGGGATGAATCCGCCACCTTCCGCCTTCGTGCCGTCGGCCTGAATGCCGAGCGGGTTCACGATAAACACGAACGCGCGACGGCGCTCCTGAAAGGGATCGAGATGAATCTCGATGTTGTCGTCGGCGCTGATACGGTCGCGGTCCGCCAGCGTGGCGCGCACAATGCCGTGCGGCTCGAACGCGCGGACCCCGAAGTACATCGCGGTCGACGAGTACCACACGCGCACTTCCGTCGAGTCCGGTGCCGGTCGGCCGTCGGTGGGGTTGTAGAGGGAAAAACCGGTCAGCAGCGAGGCCGAACGCCACACCGGCTCGTCCAGACGCCCGTCGATCTCCACGACCGCCGCGTTCGGGCGGCCCATGCGGACCTCGGTCTGGCCGTTGATGGCGTGATAGACCGCCGGAGTCGAATCACTTCGCGCGTGGGTGGCGGACACGGCGGGAAGGGAAGCCCCCGACAGCTGCAGCGCACCGGCAAGACTGAGCAGAAAAGACATGCGCGAAAGCTAGGAGGCTGGTTAGCGTTCGGCATGCCCTCTCCCCGTACGCAGCAGGCCATCGCTCGGCTCGCTGACCTGACGCCGCGACAGATCGTCGCGGAGCTCGATCGCTACATCGTCGGCCAGGCCGACGCCAAGAAGTCCGTGGCGATCGCCTTGCGCAATCGCTGGCGCCGTCAGCGCACCCCCGACGCCATCCGCGAGGAGATCTCGCCCAACAACATCATCCTCATCGGCCCCACGGGCGTCGGGAAGACGGAGATCGCGCGGCGACTCGCGAAGCTGTCCGGCGCACCGTTCGCCAAGGTGGAAGCGTCGAAGTTCACCGAGGTGGGCTACGTAGGCCGTGATGTGGAATCCATGGTGCGCGATCTCATCGAGAGCGCGATCGACATGGTGCGCACCGAGCGCGAGTCGGAAATCGAAGACCTGGCCAATGAGAAAGTCGACGAGCGACTGCTCGACTTGCTGCTGCCCGTGCCGCCGGTCGCCACCGGGGACACGCCGGAGGTCAAGGCGGAGCACGACGCGCTGATGGAACGCCACAAGCGCACGCGCGACAAGCTGCGTCTGTTGCTGCTGGACGGGCAACTCGACGGCCGCGACGTGGAGCTTGAGGTCACGCAATCGGCGCCCGGCATGCCCGGGGCGATGAACCCCGGCGGCAATGAGGGGATGGAAAGTGTGGCCGAGTGGTTCCGGGACATGATGCCCAAGAAGAAGAAGCGGCGCACCGTGAAGGTGAGCGAAGCCCGTCGCATTCTGCTCGACGAGGAGTTCGACAAGCTGATCGATCTCGACGACATCACCGAGGATGCCCTCGAACGCACCGAGGCGATGGGGATCATCTTTCTTGACGAGATCGACAAGATCGCCGGCGAGCGCGGGCAGGGCGGTGGTCCCGACGTGTCGCGCGAAGGCGTGCAGCGCGATCTGCTGCCGATCGTGGAAGGATCGAACGTGCAGACGAAGTACGGCACGGTGAAGACCGATCACATCCTGTTCATCGCCGCCGGTGCATTCCACGTATCGAAGCCCAGCGATCTCATTCCCGAGTTGCAGGGACGCTTTCCCATTCGCGTCGAACTCAAGCCGCTCACCGAGCAGGACTTCGTGCGGATCATGACGGAGCCGGAGAACGCGCTCACCAAGCAGTACGCGGCACTCGTGGAAGCCGACGGCGCGTCGCTGAAGTTCGAGGATGATGGTATCGCGGAACTCGCGCGGGTCGCGACGCGGGTGAACGAGCGCATGGAGAACATCGGTGCGCGCCGGTTACACACCGTGATGACCACGCTGCTGGAAGACGTGCTGTTCGAGCTCCCTGACCGCGGCACCGCCGCCGTGGTCGTCGACTCGGCCATGGTCCGGGAGCGCCTGAAAGCCGTGAGTGAGGACGAGGACCTCCGGAAGTACATCCTCTAGCCCAATGGCAGCTTGTGCGGCCGAAGGCTTGGTCTCGCCACGTGTGCGCAATAACTTTTCACGGATGCCGCATAATCATCCGCCGCATCGCGATTTCCTGAACATCGCCGACTTCTCCCCCGCGGAGACGTTCGCCCTGCTCGGCCTGGCCGAACGCATGCGCACTGGCGCGTACGATCGTAAGCCGTTGGTGGGGAAGGCGTTGGCTATGATCTTCATGAAATCGTCCACGCGCACGCGCGTCTCGTTCGAGGTCGGGGTGACCCAGTTGGGTGGCACCGCGCACTTTCTCTCGCCGCGCGACGTCCAGCTGGGGCGCGGTGAGCCGATCGCCGACACCGCGCGGGTGCTCGACCGCTATGTGCACGGCATCATGATCCGCACCTTTGCCCACGCCGACGTGGAAACGCTGGCGGAGTACGCCAAGGTGCCCATCATCAACGGCCTCACCGACCTGTCGCATCCTTGTCAGATTCTGGCCGATGTGCTCACCATCCAGCAGCATCTCGGCGACGTGCGCGGCAAGACGGTCGCCTGGATCGGGGACGGCAACAACATGGCCAACTCCTGGATCGAGGCGGCGGCGCATCTGGGGTTCACGCTCAGGCTGGCGTGTCCCGAAGGGTACGACCCCGATAACACGTTCCTGCGCGCCGGCGTGGCGTCGGGGATGGTGCAGTTGCTGCGGGACCCCCGTGAGGCCGTGGCCGGCGCCGACGTGGTCACCACCGATGTGTGGGCGTCCATGGGGCAGGAGGAGGAACAGGCCAAGCGCGCGCTGGCGTTCGCCCTCTATCAGGTCGACGCGTCGCTGATGCAGCTCGCGGCGCCCCACGCGATTTTCCTGCACTGCCTGCCTGCGCATCGCGGTGAGGAAGTCACTGCCGACGTGCTCGACGGCCCGCAAAGTGTGGTATGGGATGAAGCCGAGAATCGCCTGCACATTCAGAAAGCCATCATGGCGGCGCTCATGGGGAACGAAGCGCTCTAACCCGGAATTCACACCGCATGCCCATCGCTGAAGGAACACCCGCCCCCGATTTCACGCTGCCGACCGATATCGGCGACGCACTCACGCTGTCGTCGCTCCGCGGGCAGTGGGTCGTGCTCTTTGCCTACCCCAAGGATGACACCTCGGGATGTACGGTCGAGGCATGCGAGTTTCGCGACGCCTTCCCCCGCTTCGATGCCTCGAAGGCGGTCATTCTCGGGATCAGCCCCGACTCCGTGAAGTCGCACGTCAAGTTCAAGGCCAAGTACGAATTGCCCTACACGCTGCTGGCCGATGAAGAGAAGTCGGCGCTGCAGGCGTACGACGTGTGGAAGGAGAAGTCCATGTATGGCAAGAAGTACATGGGTGTCGAGCGCACCACCTTCCTGATCGATCCGAAGGGGCAGATCGCGAAGGTGTTTGCCAAGGTGAAGCCGGCCGGCCACGCCGCCGAAGTTCTGGCCGCGATCGGCTGAGTCGAAGTCAAGTATCTGCCAGCGTGGCAATACGCTGGCAGGTTCCTGCCAAATTGGTCATGTTATAGGGCGCGTCCGCTCCGGTCGCGCCCTGCTTCTTTTCCAGACATGACTGCTATCGCTCCCGGCACGCTCAAGCGTACTCCGCTCCACGACGTTCACGTCGCCCTTGGCGCGAAGATCGTCCCCTTCGCCGGCTACGAAATGCCGGTGCAGTATCCCACCGGCATCACGGCCGAGCACCACGCCGTGCGGACGGCGTGCGGCATGTTCGATGTGTCGCACATGGGTGAGGTCATCGTGCGGGGCCCGGACGCGATCCGCTTCGTCGCCTCGGTCACCAGCAACGACGTGGAGGCGCTTGCGGTCGGACAGGTCCAGTACTCCACCCTCCTGCGTGCTGACGGCACGATTGTCGATGACCTGCTCGTGTATCGGTTCGCCGATCATCTGATGCTAGTCATCAACGCGAGCAACCGCGACAAAGACCTCGCGCATCTGCAGGCGAACATCGCCGGCTTCGATTGCACGATGACGGATATCTCCGACAGCATCGCGTTGCTGGCCGTACAGGGGCCGATGGCGCCCGGCATCGTGGCGTCGTTGTCGGACGTGCCGCTCGACGGCATCAAGTACTACTGGTTCACCGAAGGCAACGTGGCCGGCGTGCCGTGCATCATTTCGCGCACCGGCTACACCGGAGAGCTCGGATTCGAGTTGTATTTCGATGCCTCGCGTGCCGTCGACGTATGGAACGCGGTGATGGCCGCCGGTGCCGTCACGCCGGCGGGGCTCGGGTGCCGCGATTCCCTGCGCCTCGAGGCCGGCATGTGTCTCTACGGCAACGAACTCGACGATCGGACCACGCCGGTGGAAGCAGGACTCAACTGGCTGGTGAAGCTGGCCAAGCGCGAGCCGTTCCTGGGGAAGGAGGTGCTCGTGCGTCAGCAGCAGGACGGCACCGACCGCAAGCTCGTGGGTTTCACGATCGACGAGCGGGCGATTCCGCGTCACGGGCACGGTGTGGTCTACGGCGGCGTCGCCATCGGCGAGGTGTGCAGCGGCTGCATGAGTCCCACGCTCGGTGTGCCGATCGGGACCTGCTATCTCCCCGCAGCGGCAGCCGTGGAAGGCACCGCGTTTGAGATCGATATCCGCGGGCGGAAGCTGCCGGCGCGCGTGGTCAAGCTGCCGTTCTACAAGCGGGCAGGGAAGGCGTGAGCACGCGTTCGCGCCCCGCCGCCATGCGGCGGGGCGGTGTGGACGATGGCGCGGCGAGTGTTGTCGCGATCCTGATGACCGACGTCGAGCCGGCGGTACGGCTCAACGCCGCACTCGAGGCGGGGGGGACCACCACGGTCACCATCTCGCCGATGGACGACGTGCGCGGTGATCTGCGTCGCGCACGTCCCGACATTGTCGTGCTGACCGGCGCCCTGCTCGACCCGGCCAATATGTCGCTGGTGCGGCAGCTGTTGTGGGACAACGTGGCGGTCCTCGGCTTCACCGATGTCTCCGATCCGCAGATGGTCGAACGGCTGCGTGACATCGGCTACGCCGAAACATGGCCGAAGCCGGTGCGCATCGAGGACGTTGTGGACAGTGTGCGACGGCGTCTCGAGCGTCAGCGGTTGGCCGAACTGACCGGACTCGTGGGTGAATCGGCGGCGATTCGCGAAGTCCTCGTGAAGGTGGAGCAGATCGCACCGGTCACGAGTACCGTGTTGATCGAGGGTGAAAGCGGCACCGGCAAGGAGCTGGTGGCGCGCGCGATCCATCGGCTCAGTCCGCGGCGCGGGAAGCCGTTCATTGCCGTGAACGTCGGCGCGCTCACCGAAACGTTGCTCGAGAGTGAGCTGTTCGGGCACGAGAAGGGCGCGTTCACCGGTGCCACCGAACGGCGACTCGGCCGGTTTGAACTGGCGGATACCGGCACGCTCTTCCTCGATGAGATCGGCGAGATTCCCGCGAGTACGCAGGTGAAGCTGTTGCGCGTGCTCGAGGAGCGCGAAGTCACGCGTGTGGGCAGTGGGCAGCCGATTGCCATCGATGTCCGGGTGGTGGCCGCGACGAACCGTCCGTTGCGCGAGCACGTCGAAGAGGGCGGATTCCGCGCCGACCTGTTCTATCGGCTCAACGTGCTCGGTATCTATCTCCCGCCGCTGCGCGAACGCCGTGATGATATCCCGTTGCTCGTGCGGCGCTTCGTCACCGAATTCGCCACGCTGCACGATCGCGAATTCCACGGCATCTCGGCCGAGGCGCTCACGCTGCTGGTCGAGTACGGCTGGCCGGGCAACGTGCGCGAACTGCGCAATCTCGTGGAGAGCATGGTGGTGCTCGCCCACGGGCGCGAAATCAGCGCGGACGACATCCCTCGGCCGATCCGCGACGGCGGTGGGCGTCGGCTGCTGCCGGTGCACGTGGGGCCGATGGTCCGCGAGGGCGAACGCGCGCAGGGACGTGAGCTGGAATTCATCGTGCGTTCGCTTGTCGAGCTCAAGTTGCAGGTCGAGGAGCTACGTCGTCGGGTCGATGTGGAGAGCCGGGCGCCGGCGCCCGGATGGGTCGGCGATGCGCGCGCGTCCACGTCGGTGTCCGGCGCGGGGATCGGCGAGGTCGTGGCGATGCCGGGCTATGGGCTGATGCGGGGCATCGAGCCGCGGGACGATGCCCCGCAGGCCACCGTGATTACGCTCGGGCCCGGGATGACCATGGCGGAAATCGAGCGGGTGGCGATCCGGGCGGCGCTCCGGGACACCGGGGGGAACCGGCGAAAAGCCGCCGATCTGCTGGGGATCGGCGAGCGCACCCTGTATCGGAAGCTCCGGGAGTACGACGGCGAGGCGGGCGAGGGCGGGGATGCGGAGAACGGTCCCCTAGACGAAGCTTGAGGTCCGAGTCGATACGTCCATGCGAGACAACGTGTTGTGAACTTGGGAGCCTTGCCGAAAGCTGACCCATGTCACATATTAGCTCTGCAGACAGCCTGACAGCTGTGTCCGGTTTGACTCATCCGCGGAGCCGCGCCTGTCCATACCAGTCAATTTCGGCATGATGTCCCCTCAGATCCCCTCTGGAACGATCGCCGGGAGTGTGCTGCCTATCCGGCGGGCTGAAGAGCTGATCGGCACCCTTCCTGGGGTGCTCTCGGTGCGCATCGTGCCCAACGACACGGGGGCCGTGGACGAAATCCACGTGTTGACCACCGACCTGGTG
Source organism: Gemmatimonadota bacterium (assembly GCA_947462095.1). Lineage (GTDB taxonomy): Bacteria > Gemmatimonadota > Gemmatimonadetes > Gemmatimonadales > Gemmatimonadaceae > Gemmatimonas. Next base: position 4,583 of record CANHNQ010000022.1, on the reverse strand, counting down.
CAGCCGAAGAACACCGTGCGCAACATCGAGAGCGCGCTCATGGCGCAGCTCGGTCTTCGGGTCAACCACCGGAAGATCTCGATTGCGACGACCTTGGACGCCCCTCGGGCGGCCGACTATCCCCCGACTGTGTCGGCACCGGCGGGGTTGAGCGCGATGGCGGGCGGCGTGACCTCCGCGCCGGCCCCGGTAGCCCCGGCCGTGTCTCAGGCCACAAACGTTGCGTCTGCCGAGCCCGGTGGTCTAGTGGAAGGGACCGTGGCAGGGCGTTCGGCGGCGGCGCCGATGGCTGCGCCGATGGCCGCCGCGGCTTCGGCTGGTCGACGGCTCTTGGTGTTCGAGGATGTCGAAGTCCGGCGGTCGCGGTCTCGCGGTGTGCTCTGCCGCGTCACCCTGAGCCGTGACGGCACGGAATTCGTGGGCGAGGCAGAAGGTCAGGAGAGCGAGCGATCGCGCATCGACCTGGCGGCTCGCGCCACGGTGTTGGCGATCGTGGCGGCCATGAAGGCGACGACGGGCGGAGAGCGCTCGCTGGCGCTGGAAGGTTCGAAGCTGATCGACGCGTTCGACCGTGAGTTCATTTTTGTCAGCGTGGTCGCGCGCGTTGGGCGCGAGACGGCGGTGCTGACGGGAAGCTGTGAAGTCCGTGAGAGTGCCGAGACGAGCGCTGTCCTTGCGGTGCTGGATGCAACCAACCGCTGGGTGCACATCGATCGGTAAGGAATTCGTGAGGCGCCGAACGCGGCGCTTCTTGTATGATCACCCCCTATCGTCTGAACGAGACGAAACACAAGTGTCCCCGTCAACCGTAACAGAGCGGAGCTGAGCGGGCAGGCCAAGCAGTAGGAGCGGAGCCAACCTCGTCAAGCACGTGGAGTCCCGAGCGGGACACACGTGACTACCCCGATGGGAGGTGACGCAAAGATGGAATTCGTGGCCCAGCTCGTGAATGCGATGTGGTCGTTCGTGTTGGCTGATCTTAAGCTTTGGGGCTGACCTAAAGCATTAGGTTGATGGGGACCGGCTTTCTCTATGTCCATGAAGACAAGCGTAATCGCCTATGTATACGCGATCGTGGCAGCTGCGGCTGCCTCGCTTGTTGGGCTGTATTTGTACCAGCCAGACGTCAATGTTCTTTACCTGGCTGGAGCCGGTTGGCTGACGTTGGTTGCATTCTTAGGCACGGTGCTCAGCTACCGTGTTCAGGGTAGCACGTTTGGTGCAGTTTCATTTATTCCGTTTTTGACGGCGTTCGTGTTGTATCCCTCTTGGGCGACAGTGGCAATCGTTGGCACTGGTTCCTTTGTCGCTGAAATGCTTAAGCCAAAAATGGCGATCAAGCGCGCCTTCAATGTCGCGCAAATTGTGTTGGCAGGGTGTTTTGCGATTGTGGCGTATACTTCGCTCGGAGGCCAGCCGCTGCTGTTGAATGCGCAGTTTCGTGCAGGCCCACATGCATCCGCTGTAGTCGTTTTCCTGTTTGTCAACACGCTCTCAGTAGCCGCCGCCATTGGTCTCGCTGAGGGGAAGAGCGTCATAAAAACCTGGTACGAGGGGAACTCTGCGGGCCTCGTCTATGACGTCGTCGCGATTCCTGTCGTTTATGCGTTCGCTCGGGCCTACGTCGACTGGGGTGGCTGGGGAGTCGCGGTACTTTGTGCGCTTGTCCTCGGCCTTAGGCTTACGTATCAGTCCAAACACCAACTTGAGACAACGAACAAGGAACTTCTCGAACTGTTCGTTCAGACGGTTGAATTTCGAGACCCCTACACGTCCGGTCACTCTCAAAGGGTAAGCCGTTATTCTCGCATCATCGCACAGGTGATCGGGCTTGGGCCAAAGGATATCGACAGAATTTCCACCGCTGCACTGCTGCATGACGTTGGAAAGATCCATGAGATCTTCGCACCGATTCTCTCGAAACCTGGTAGGCTCACTCCGGAAGAACGTGCGATCATGGAGCTCCACCCTATCAAGAGTGCTGAACTAGTCGCGAAGATATCAGAGCTTCAGGATATCATTCCAGCGGTACGGCATCATCATGAGAATTGGGACGGAACAGGATACCCCGATCAGCTTGAAGGCCGGGACATCCCTCTAGGATCACGAATCATCATGTTCGCCGACACTATCGATGCGATGACGACGGATCGCCCATATCGAAAGGCCCTCGGTGAGGCAGAGGTCCGTTCAGAACTCAGAAAATTTCGCGGCATCCAGTTTGATCCGTACATCTGCGATACGCTGATAGAATCTCCAGACTTTGCTCGACTTTTTGACCAGAACGACTCGGGACGTCTACAGTCGCTCACTCAAATCTTCGAACTCGTGAGACGCCGCATGAAGACTCCGGCGGTCGCGTAACGTCTGCTGGCAGCCGAGTTCGTCAAGAAGGTCTCGGAGATTGTATGCTAAAGGGGAGCGGTCACGGCGGAGTTCATTGACGTATTGCAATGCCTTTGACTTTGCTTCAGTGACGCGCCCCGCGCGAGCAAGGGCACTGAAGTACACCGTCGAAAAGAAGTCGCTCGTACCGAACCGCGCAGTGGCATCGTATCGTACCCTTGCCACTTCCAATAAAGCTTCGCTCGGCATCCAGTGCGGATCGATGAGGTGGACGCCGATCTCGAGTGCGACGAGATAAGCGTGCGCCTTAACGGTTGGGAATCGTGGTTGCGTCCGCTTGTACCGGTCCAGCAATTCCACCGCGCTGCTAGCGTTTCTGTCATGGATCGCGAGCCGACAGAAGTAGCCAACGACATAGCTTGAAGAAACCTCGTCTTCTTCACTCTCGAAAAGGGTCGCTAGGCTGCTAGTCCATTCTCTCGATGCGGCTTCATCTCCAATTTCAAGATGAAGATTCGCAAGTTGCCAAGCCGGGAATTGTGCGAGCCGCGGGGCGTCGATTTCGACTGCACGTTCGAAGCTAAGCTTAAATGCGTTTACGGCACTAGCAGTCTGCCCGCACATACGAAGTGTGAAGGCCGCTCGGCCTGAATCCTGATATGACGTAGTTGTAGCAGTGGAATTACTGGACTTCGCGAACAGGATCTCCGCTAGCCTTTGGGCCAGTTCCAACGAGCCAAAAACGGTGTGAAATAGGAGGGCCATTCGCTGTATGCGATCGTCCGTCTCACACTCGTGCCGAGTTGGTGCGATCGAATTGAAAATGGAGGTCGCCGTTACGCTATTGCAGGTATTCGAGCAAATGACGAGGCCAATTTCCGCCGCCCGTAATCGCGTTGACCGAGGAAGGTGATCGCAGCGAACAAGTTGGAGTGTGAACCCGGCAAGCTCATTCCTGTCGACAAACGGATCCGCGCGATAGGCGGAGTCGACTACTGACAGGGCGTCATCGGCTTCGCTCTCCGTTACAGAACCAAAATCATTTGGCAGGCGAAGGCCACTCGGTCCCGTGGCGAGAAACTTTGCATATTCGCCAGAGTCTAGCTCCAGGCGTGCCTGAAGGCGCCTGATCTCATTCTTCTTTGGACTGAATCTCCCAGCAGTCGTGGCTCGGTTGAGTATCTGAAGCAGAGCACGCGGTCTTCCCAACTGAACTAGTGAATCCGCATGCTTCACCAGAAAACGAAGTACCGCCTCGTCTCTACCGCTAAGCTCGATGTGATGCAGTGCTTGGAGGAGAACTTCAGTATCTGCCGTATTCTCGAACTCGCGGTCGAACGCTTCGGCAATTGAAGAGCGAAGCGCTGCACGAACAAGCGAAGACAAGCGGTTCGTCGCTGCCTTGCCAACAAGTTCGTGCGAAACAACAAGCGCTGCCGCATCTTGAGCGAGATAGCCCTCTTTTTCTAGTTGCTCCAAGGACGCCAACAACTGGTGAGTCGGTAGCTGCAACGACTCCATGATGCGATCTAGGGACGCGTAATCACCAAGAAGCGAGATGGTCTGCAACGCGCGAATGGAAGCCGTAGGTAACCGTTCAATTCGTTGGTCTAGTAGCGCCTGCAGCGTCGGAGGTATGCCTCCTGCATCCCCTGTCTCTACCCAGTGATTCATTAGGGCCATAAGAAAGAAGGGGCTGCCTTCGCTCGCACTTACAATCCAATCCTCCGTTTGCGAAGAGAGAGGAGCCGCCATCTCTTGGCTGAGCCATCGCGTCAGGGATAGAGATTCTTCTGGCAATAGTGCTGTGAGCTTGATGACCTGAAGCGCCGATGGCGACTTCGACGATCTTTCGATACGTCGTGCGGGAGGACGTGTCGTGACCACCAAGAATACTCGCATCAGCCCGACGCTCTCAGCGAGGTCGACAAGCACGCCCCACGAGTCATCATCAATCCAATGGGCATCCTCGATAACCAGAAAAAGCGGCTTTTCTTCCGTTACCGCTCCGATCAGATCGATGATAGAATGGCGTATGGATTGAACCCTGAGGGAGGCGAGTTCGATACCTCCATTCTGAGGCGCAGCGGGCGATAGCGGTTCATCTACCTCGCTATTGCGCGCGTACTCCACACCACCTGCTCCCACGATCTTTCGCAGTACGCTCATGCTGTGCGGCGTACAGCCGAGTGCGCCCGGAAGATCAAGTAACTCAGCGATAGGTTCGACCAGTACCT
>CANHNQ010000021.1 GCA_947462095.1 Gemmatimonadota bacterium | reverse complement strand
CTTATCCTGGCCTGAGGACCTACTATGCCCCGCGTAAAATCCAACGTCGTCCGCCTCAAGCGGAAGAAGCAGATCCTCAAGCACGCCAAGGGTGCCTTTGGTGGCCGGTCCAAGCTCTGGAAGGCCGCCAAGGAAACCGTGGAGCGTGGCTGGCGCTATGCGTACCGCGACCGCAAGAACAAGAAGCGCGACTTCCGTCGCCTCTGGATCGTGCGTATCAACGCCGCGGCCCGTATGCACGACATGTCGTACAGCGTGTTCATCAACGGCCTGCACGCCGCTGGCATCGAGATCGACCGTAAGGTCCTCGCCGACCTCGCCGTGCGCGAGCCGGAAGCCTTCGCGGTCATCGCCGAGCAGGTGCGCAAGGCGATCGACGCCAAGTCGGCTGCCGCGTAACGAACACGTGCCGCAACGCGTGAGCGGCCGCGCCGTTCATCGTTAAGTTGTAGGGCCGGCATCGACGCGATGTCGGCCCTTCGCGCATCCTCGGCGGACCCGCTCCGCCATCCGTCGCGATCCCCCGCTTTCCGATTTGGTTTCGTGCAACTTTCCGAGTATCTCGCCCAGGCGAACGCCCTCGCGCAGGACGCGCGCGCACTGCTTGACGGGCTCGAACCCGACACGCGTCTTGATGTCGCCAAAGGGCAGCTCAACGCCTTGAAGGACGACCGGCTCGCTGCCCTGCAGGGCGCGCTTCGTGCGCTGCCACCTGACGATCGGCGCGCGGCGGGCAGCGCCTTCAATACGTTGAAGCAGGGCATTCAGGAGGCGCTGGATGCCTTTGCGGCGCGGCAGTCCGCGACGGCAGGTGGCTCAACGCTCGATCCGACGATGCCGGCGCGCCGGGGGTGGCGCGGATCGTTGCACCCGGTCACGCTCGTCATCGACGAGATCGGCGAGATCTTCCGCGAACTCGGCTTTACGGTCGCGCTCGGTCCGGAAGCCGAAACGGAGTGGTATAACTTTGGCGCGCTTAACTTCCCGCCCGATCATCCGGCGATGGAGCTGCACGACACGTTGTACCTTGGTCAGGATACGCTGCTGCGCACGCATACGTCTCCCGTGCAGGTGCGCACCCTGCAGCGCTACAAGCCGCCGGTGCGCGTGCTCGCCCCGGGACAGGTGTATCGCCGCGATTTTTTCGATGCCACGCACGCGCCGGCCTTCATGCAGCTCGAAGGACTCGCGGTGGACGAGGGCATTTCGTTCGTCGATCTCAAGGCGACGCTCGCCGAGTTTGCCCGTCGCTTCTACGGTGCCTCCCGTCGCGTGCGATTTGGCCCGTCGTATTTCCCGTTCGTCGAACCGGGCGCCCAGATGGACGTTGAAGTCGACCTGAACGATGGCAAGGGGCTGCGCTGGGTCGAGATTCTCGGCTGCGGGATGGTGCATCCGCACGTCCTCGAGGACGCGGGTCTCGACAGCGAGAAATTCACCGGCTGGGCGTTCGGGATGGGGCCGGCGCGCATCGCCATGTCACGCTACGACATCAGCGATATCCGTGTCCTGTACGACTCCGACGTCCGTTTCCTGGAGCAGTTCGCACGATGATCGTCTCTCATGAATGGCTCAAGCAGTTCGTGCCGCACACCCGAAGCGCCCAGGACATCGGGGATGCGCTGAGTCGGCACTGCGTCACGCTCGACAACATCGAGCGGCTCGGTGCGGAACTCGCGTCGTTCGTGGTCGCACAGGTGGTCGAAGCGGGACGCCATCCCAACTCCGATCATCTCTGGGTCACCAAGGTGGATGACGGGAGCGGAACGCTGCTCGACGTCGTGTGTGGCGCGCCGAATGTTGTCGCGGGCACCAAGTACCCGTTTGCGCGCACCGGCACGATCATGCCCGGCGGACTGAAGATCGAGAAGCGCAAGATCCGCGGCGAGACGAGCAACGGCATGCTGTGTTCGTCTCGTGAACTCGGCCTCGGTCAGGAGCACGACGGCATTCTCGCCCTCGACACCGACGCCGCACCCGGTACGCCGCTGCTGGACGTCTTGCCGGTAGCCGACGCGCGTCTGGATCTCGACGTGTTGCCCAATCGTCCCGATCTGCTCTCGCATGTGGGCGTGGCGCGTGAAGTCGCCGCCGTGCTCGGCGTGCCCATGACCGCGCATCCCGCCGAACTTGCGTCAGCGGCGCTGAACGTGGCCGTGCACAGCGCGCGGTCGAGTGCCACCGGTGCGCACGCTTCGGTGCGCGTCGACGATGCGGTGAGTTGCCCGCGGTATGTCGCGGCCGTGCTCGCGGGCGTCCGGGTCGGCCCCAGTCCGGATTGGCTCCGCCAGCGTCTCGAGAGCATCGGACAGCGCAGCATCAGCAACGTCGTCGATGCCACGAACTATGTGTTGCACGGGCTCGGACAACCGGTGCATGCCTTCGACCTCGCCAAGTTGGCGGGGAAGGGTATCGTCGTGCGCCCGACGGTGGAAGGCGAGTCGATCGTGACGCTCGACGGAACGACCCGCGTGCTGGCGGCCGGCACGACGGTCATCTGTGACGGAGCCGCGCCGGTAGCGCTGGCCGGCATCATGGGCGGGCTCGAGAGCGAGGTCACCACGTCGACGACGGACGTGCTGCTGGAGGTTGCGGTGTTCGAGCCGCGCTTCGTGCGCCGCGTACGCCGCGCCGTCAACCTGTCCACCGACGCCTCCTATCGTTTCGAGCGCGGGGTGGATGCCGGCGATACGCTCGCGGTGGCGCGCACCGCAGCGGCACTGATCGCGCAGGTCGCCGGTGGTGAGGTCGTCGAGTTCATTGACGTCGGGGAGCCGTCTGACCCGCCACGCGCGGTGACGCTGCGGCCGTCGCGGCTCGCACGCGTGCTCGGCGTCGTGGTCGCTCCGTCGGAAATTCGTCATCGCCTCGAATCGCTGGGCTGCGCGGTCACGGAAGATGCGCATGGTCTGATCGTGACGCCCCCGACCTGGCGACACGATCTGCTGATCGAAGTCGATCTGATCGAGGAAGTCGCGCGTCTCGTCGGTTTCGACAGCCTCCCGGACGAATTGCGCCCATTCCGCCCCGGTGCGGCGCCGGATCATCCGCTGCACTTGGCCGGTCGTCGCGTACGTGATCTGCTCGCGGGGATGGGCCTCGCGGAAACGCGCCCGATGCCGTTCACGAGCACCGGCGATGAACACACACCGCGCGTCCGGAATCCGCTGGCTGACGACGAACCGTTCCTGCGCGCGTCGATTCTTGATACGCTCGCCCGTCGTGCGGAATACAACCTGACTCGCATGCAGGGCGACCTGCGGCTGTTTGAAGTCGGTAACGTCTTCCTCGGCACGTCGGACCGTCTACCGCGGGAGGAGGTCCGCGTGGGCGCACTCGTCATGGGCCGTCGTCGACCGGCACACTTCACCGAACCTCAGCCCCCCGTCTTCGATCTGTGGGATGCGAAGGAGATCGCCGAGCGCGTGCTCGCGGCGGCCTTCCCTGGGCGGCAGGCCACGTTGACGGCCGGCGTGACGCCGGCCATTTGGACGCTTGCGGTCGAGGGACTCGGCACCGTCGGTCGGGTCGACGCGCTCGCGCTCGATCGCCCCGTGTGGGCCAGTGAGGCGTTCGGCATCGAGGTCACGCTCGGCGTGATGCCGTCGGCCGACGTCGCCGCGCCGCGTTCGCATGGACACGATGCCTCCCCACTCGATCGGCCGGCCGCTGCGTCGGCGGGCATCCGCTTTATGACGCTCCCGACCACGCCGGCGGCCGAAATCGACCTGGCGTTGCTGGTTCCGGACGGTGTCCCTGCCGCCTCAGTGGAGCAGGCGCTTCGGACGGCTGGCGGTGAGTTGCTGGAACAGGTCGCCCTGTTTGATGAATTCCGCGGCGCTGGCGTGCCCGACGCACACCGAAGCCTCGGGTGGCGGTTGACGTTCCGGCACCCGGAGCGCACCCTGCGGGATAAGGAAATCGAAGGTCGGCGCGCCCGCCTGCTGGATTTCCTCGACAAGGAACTCGGTATCCGTCCACGTGCGTCCTGACACCGCCGCATTTCGCGAACTCGATACGCTGGTTCGCAACCTCAGTGACCAGTTGGCGGGATACCGTCGGCGGGCGCTGTCGGCCGAGTCGCGCACCCGTGAGCTGGAGCAGGCGGTCGCCGAGCGGGATGGCACGCTGATCGAAGTGCGGGCGGATGCGCAGCGGGTGCACCACGCGCGCGCGCTCTTGGAAGCAAAGGTCCGGGAACTGGAGGCGAAGGCCGAGGTTGCCAAGGCCGAGGTCGTACGGGTTCAGGCTGCGTTCGCCGCCGCGGCCGAGGCGGCCACGCCGATGGCGGTGGACAACGAACTGGCCCGGGAGAACGAGCGGCTGCGCAACCGCTTGGCCGAGGCCGGGGGGAAAACGGCGCAACTGGGCGAACGCCTTCGCTTCCTCCGCCAGCAGATCGGGCACGGAGCAGAACGGTGATCGACAACAAGATGGTCGTGAAGGTCCGGATCGTCGGTGAGGAATACACGCTTCGCACCGAGGCCTCTCCGGAACACACCAAGTCGGTGGCGGAACACGTGGACCGGACCATCCGGGCCATCATGGGTGGCGGGTCCACGATGGAAGCCCAGAAGGCCGCGATCCTGGCCGCCCTCCAGATCACCGACGAGCTGTTCCGTGAGCGCGCGGCGGTGGACACGATGACGGCGGACATCCGTCAGCTCGCGTCCGATATTCGCCCGCTATTGCCTCCGGCCAAACGTGGCGAGGATGGTAATCCGGTCTGATTCGCGCGTCGTTCTCGGAATTGAGCGGGCGATCGGGCAGGGGACGGCCCAACGCTCCCTGTTGCGGGCCTCCCGACGGGCCCGTACGTTCTGAACGTCAACGGCAGGCGCGCACCGATGTGCCGCGGCCGCGGAGGTCGGTGTCACTCCGCAGGCCGCAGCGGATCGTGGAAGTCGCCCGTGCCGTTCGCACGATAGATCCGCTGGAAAACGATCAAGAACCCGCGCTCAGCCGCGGTGGAGCATAGATCCTCATGGGCGAGATTCCCGCAGCGGCGCTGGTTGGCGCCCTTGGGTTCATCGCGGCCGTCGTCGCGTACGTTGTCGGACGACAGTCGTGGCGTAAGGTGGAGACCACCGAGCAGCAGCGGGCGCTCGTCATCGCCGAGGAGGGCGCGTCGCGCGTCCTCGATGAAGCGAAGCGGGAGGCCGAGACGCTCCGACGGAGCGCGATCGTGGCGGGCAAGGAGGAAGTCCTCAAGCTGCGCGAGTCGCACGAGCAGGAGGTTCGGCAGCGTCGGGTCGAACTCGAGCGTGAAGAAAAGCGGGTGCTCGAGCGCGAATCGCAACTGGATCGAGCCCGCGAGTCACTGGAAAGTCGCGAGCAGGAAGTGCAGCGGCGCGGTACGGACTTGGGTCGCCGGGAGACCGTGGCGGCCTCGAAAGAGCAGGAGGTCGACAAGCTTATCGCGGAGGAACGGCGGAAGCTTGAACAGCTGGCCGGTGTCAGCGCCGATCAGGCCAAGGCCGAGCTCATTCGTCGGCTGGAGGACGAGGCGCTGGCGGATGCGGCCAGTCGCCTGCGTGAGATTCGCGAGACGGCGAAGCGCACCGCGGATCGGGAAGCCAAGAAGATCGTGGCACTGGCGGTGCAGCGCGTGGCCGCGGAGACGACCGCGGAGAGCACCGTCTCGGCGGTGTCGCTGCCGAACGATGAGATGAAGGGGCGCATCATCGGCCGTGAGGGGCGCAACATTCGCGCCTTCGAACTGGCGACCGGTGTGGACGTCATCATCGATGATACGCCCGACACGGTGGTTGTCTCCTGCTTCGATCCGGTGCGCCGCGAGACGGCGCGGCTCGCGCTCGAGAAGTTGGTAAGCGATGGGCGAATCCATCCGGGGCGAATCGAGGAAGTGGTTGCCAAAGCCCGGAAAGAGGTCGAGGTGGCGATCATCGAAACCGGCGAACAGGCGGCGTACGACGTCGGTGTGGCGGGGCTGCACCCGGAGCTGATCAAACTCATCGGCCGCATGAAGTGGCGGACGAGCTACGGGCAGAACATCCTCGCGCACTCCAAGGAGGTGGCGTGGCTGGCCGGCATGATGGCGGCGGAACTCGGGTTGGATGTCGCCCTCGCCAAGCGCGGCGCGCTGCTGCACGATATCGGCAAAGTGCTCACCCATGAGCACGAGGGCACCCACGTGCAACTCGGTGTCGAAGTCGCCACCAAGTACGGCGAGAATCCACTCGTGGTGAACTGCATCGCGGCCCACCACGACGACGTGCCGCATGAAAGCGAGGTCTCCGTGCTCGTGCAGGCCGGCGACAGCATTTCTGGTTCGCGCCCTGGGGCGCGTCGCGAGGCGTTCGAGACCTACGTCAAGCGGCTCGAAGGGCTGGAAAAGATCGCGTCGAGCTATCGCGGCGTGGAGCGGGTGTTTGCCATTCAGGCCGGCCGGGAAATCCGTGTCGTCGTGACACCGGAAACGGTCGACGACACGCGCATGACGGCGCTTTCCGAGGAGATCGCGCGTCGCATTGAGTCCGAACTCCAATATCCGGGGCAGATCAAGGTCGTGGTGATTCGTGAGAGCCGGGCGGTGGACTTTGCCCGCTGAACTGATCGATGGCAAAGCCATCGCGGCCGACGTGCGCGCCGACGTGGCGCGCGACGTGGCGGCCTTGCGTGCGCGTGGCGTGGTGCCGGGGCTCACGGTGGTCCTCGTCGGCGACGACATCGCCAGCGCGACCTACGTGGGGGCCAAGGAGAAGGCGTCGCGCGAGGCGGGTATGGCTGGGGGAACCATCCGGCTCCCCGCTGACACGACGCAGGCGGCGCTGCTGTCGTTGATCGCCCAGCTCAACGCGGACGAGGCCGTGCATGGCATCCTCGTGCAGATGCCGCTGCCTCCGCACATCGATCCCGACACGGTGATCCGCCATATCCGGCCGGACAAGGATGTGGATGGCTTCCATCCCGAGAATGTCGGCAAGCTGTTGATTGGTCACACCGACGGGTTCGTGTCATGCACACCGGCAGGGGTGATCGAGCTGCTGCTGCGCAGCGGTGTCGATACCCGCGGGGCGGAAGTCGTCGTGGTCGGACGCAGTAACATCGTGGGGAAGCCGATGGCCGCACTGCTGGTACAGGCGCGAGCCGGCGGCGACGCGACGGTGACCATCTGCCACAGCCGTACGAAGGATCTGGCGACGCATACGCGCCGCGCCGATATCCTCATCGTCGCGGCCGGTCGTGCCGAGATGATCACCGGCGACATGATCAAGCCCGGTGCCGTGGTGATCGATGTCGGTATGAATAGCGTGCCCGATGCGACGCGGGCCAAGGGCAGTCGCTTGTGTGGTGACGTGCATTTTGCGAGCGCCGTCGACGTTGCCTCGCACATCACGCCGGTTCCCGGCGGCGTCGGCCCGATGACCATTGCGATGTTGCTGCGCAACACGGTGCGTGCGGCCGAACGCACGCTGAGCTGAGTCGCGTGGCCGGTCGCCGCATGAGCGGAGCTCAGAGCTATGGACCATCGGTCCCGTCCGACGAGGCGCCGGGTAGCGCGCCGGAGTCGGCGATCGCCGTGCACACGCTCACGAGTGCCGCCAAGGATCTGATCGAAGGAGCCTTCCCACCGCTTTGGGTGCGGGGGGAAGTGAGCGATTTCAAGGCGCATCGGAACGGCCACTGGTATTTCGCGTTGCGCGACGCCGAGGCGCAGGTCAAGTGCGTGATCTGGAGTTCGGCCGCCAAGCGCATACCGGCCCCGCCTGATGATGGCATGCAGGTGTTGGCGTACGGCCAGATGACCGTCTGGCCGGTTCGCGGCGATCTTCAGTTTTCCGTGCGGGCGCTGGAAGCGGAGGGCGATGGGCTCTGGCGGAAGGCGCTCGAACGCACCAGGCTGAGCCTCGAGAAGGACGGATTGCTCGATCCGGCCCGTAAGCGCGCCTTGCCCGCGTTTCCTCGCCGGATCGCGGTGATTACGAGCCCCGATGGAGCGGCGATGCACGACATCATCACCGTCGCGCGGGCCCGCAGCGCCGACGTGGAGATTGTGATCGTGCCGGCCAAGGTGCAGGGGGAGGGGGCGCCGGAATCGCTCGTGGCGGCGATCGAGCGCGTCAGCCGCTGGCAGGACGCGGACGTGCTGATTATCGGTCGCGGAGGCGGTGCGCGCGAAGATCTGTGGGCGTTCAACGACGAACGGGTCGCCCGTGCGCTCGCCGGCTGTCCCGTACCGACGATCTCGGCTGTCGGCCACGAGGTGGACATCACCATCTGTGATCTGGTGGCCGACGTGCGTGCGGCGACGCCCTCGGCCGCCGCCGAGGTCGCCGTGCCATCGCGTCGCGAGGTGATTGCCCGGGTCGAATCCCTCGGTAAGCGGCTGGCGGTGGCGGCGCGCCGCCGCGAGGAACGCGCGATCGCTGCGCTGACGCAGGTGCAGCAGCGGCTCGGGCGCGCAGCCACGCGGATCGTGGAGCGTCGGCGCTCCCGTGTGGAGTCGCTGGCCGGTCAGCTCAACGCGCTCTCCCCCCTGAGTACGCTGGCGCGCGGGTTTGCGGTGGCGCGAACGCCCGAGGGCGCTACTTTGAGCGGACGGGATCAGTTCGTGCCGGGCGCCCCGTTTGATCTCTGGCTCCGGGACGGTATTGTGTCGGCAGTCGCCGGTGGGGGGCGTCCGCTCCCCGAGTCCATTCCGGGATTTCCTTTTGAGGAGGGCGTATGAGCTTCGAACAGTCACTGACCCGCCTAGAGGAGATCGTGCGCGAGCTCGAGCGCAACGAGATCGATCTCGAACAGGCGCTCCGCCTCTTCGAAGAAGGGATCACGCATCTACGCTCGGCGGGCGCTTCCCTGAAAACGGTCGATGCGCGCGTTCAGCAGCTGGTCGAGGCCGCGGATGGTTCGTTCTCGGTCGTCGAGCTGGGTGGCTGAGCCGATGACGCCGCTCGGAACCAGTACGGAAACCTCGGCCCCCTCGTTCGCGTCCGAACGGGCAGCGGTGCAGCAGGCGCTCGACGTCTTCTGCGCGCGCTGGCTCGGCGATATCGCGCCGTTGACCGCGGAGGCGATACGCTATTCGCTGCTGGGGGAAGGCAAGCGGCTGCGGGCCATTCTGCTCATGGAAGCGTACCGCGCGTGTGGTGGCACGGGCGACGCCAGAGAGCTGGCCGCCTCGGTGGAAGTCGTGCATGCGTACTCGCTGGTGCACGATGACTTGCCGTGTATGGACGATGACGATGTCCGGCGCGGTCGCCCGACGGTGCATCGGGTGTACGGGGTGCCGGTGGCGACCGCGGCGGGACTCGCGATGGTCCCGATGGCGGCCCGCAGTGCGTGGCATGCCGCGAAGACGATGGGGCTGTCGGACACGGTCGCCGGCGACATCGTTCGCGACTTGATGGATGCGTCCGGTGCCGGCGGGATGATCGGCGGGCAGCTGCTTGATCTCGAGGCGGAAGGCGTTCATCTGACGCTCGAGGCGTTGGAGCGGGTGCATCGGCTCAAGACCGGTGCGCTGATCATGGCCTCCGTCACACTCGGGGCGCGCGCGGCGCTCGCGCCGACGTCTCGACGGGTTGCCCTTGCCCGGTACGGCGCGGCGATCGGGCTGGCCTTCCAGATCGCCGACGATGTCCTGGATATCACGGCGACGACGGACGAGTTGGGTAAGACCGCCGGTCGCGACATCGCGCTGCATAAGAGCACCTATCCCGCCCTGTTGGGGGTGGACGGAGCGATCGAGCGCGCGGTGGCGTTAGTTGAGGAGGGATGCCGAGCGCTGGCCGACGAGGGGCTGCTCACGCCGACGCTCGACCAGCTGGCTCGCTACATCGTTGAACGGCGTTCCTAGCCCGGCGCCTGTGTTCCCGAGTTCTTATAGCCGCAGTTCCACGTTTCGCCGTACCTGATCGTCGTCCCTGACCGCCCCGGTCGTCTCCCGCGGCGCACCTCCTGACTCCGTCATGTCCATTCTCGAAGGCATCAACTCACCCGCGGATCTCCGTGGACTGTCGCGCGACGAGCTCCGCACGCTCGCGCAGGACATCCGTGCGCGCTTGATCGACGTCTGCTCGCGCACCGGTGGCCACATCGGCGCGGGGCTTGGCGTGGTCGAGTTGACGATCGCGCTGCACACGGTCTTCGAAACGCCGAAAGACCAGTTGGTGTGGGACGTCGGCCATCAGGCGTATCCGCACAAGCTCCTCACGGGACGCGACGCGGAGATGGAGACGTTGCGGCAGGAAGGCGGACTCTCCGGCTTCCTGAAGCGCACCGAGAGCGAGTACGACACGTTCGGCGCCGGACACGCCGCCACCGCGATCTCGGCGGCGCTTGGCATGGCCGCCGGTCGCGACGTGCTCGGCGAGCAGTTCAAAGTGGCCGCCATCATCGGCGACGGCTCGATGGGTTCCGGGCTGGCGTACGAGGGGCTCAACAACGCCGGGCATTCCGATCGTGACATCATCGTCGTGCTGAACGACAATGAGATGTCGATTGCGCCCAACGTCGGGGCGATGCACAAGTATCTCACGAGCATCCAGCGCAATCCGCTGTACAATCGCTTGCGCTCGCGCATCGGCGATCTGGTGGATAACGCGCCGGCCCCCTTCGCCGGTGTGAGTACGCTCGTGCGGAAATGGGAAGAGAGCGTGAAGTCGCTCCTGACGCCGGGGGTGCTGTTCGAAGAGCTGGGCTTCCGCTACTTCGGACCGATCGACGGCCACGATCTCGACGCGTTGCTGGAGACGTTCACCGCGGTCCGTGCGATGAATACGCCCCGTCTGGTGCACGTGATCACGAAGAAGGGGAAAGGCTTTCCCGCTGGTGATCACGGCGAGAAGTGGCATGCGCTTCCGCCGGGTCACGATCCGGCCACCGGCAAACAGTTGGCGGTGTCCACGGCAAATCCGGCCTACACGGCGGTGTACGGCAAGGGGTTGGCCGAGCTCGGCGAGGAGCGGAAGGACGTCGCGGTGATCACCGCCGCCATGCCGTCGGGAACGGGGACAGCGTCGTTCGCGAAGGCGTTCCCGGATCGATTCTTCGACGTCGGCATTGCCGAAGGGCACGGCGTCACGTTCGCTGCCGGGCTTGCCACGCGCGGCGTGCGCCCCATCGTCACGATCTACTCCACGTTTCTGCAGCGCGGCTACGACAACATCATCCACGATGCGGCGTTGCAGAAACTCCCCGTCGTGTTTGCCATGGATCGTGCCGGATTGGTCGGTGAGGACGGCGAAACGCACATGGGCCTGTACGACATTGCCTATATGCTTTCGATCCCCGGCATGACGGTGACGGCGCCGAAGAACGGCGCGGAGATGCTTGGACTCCTGCGCGCGTCCGTCGACCATACCGACGGGCCGTTCAGCTTCCGATATCCGCGTGATGCGTCGCCCGATATCCCCGGCGCGATGTCGCAGATTGCCGCCACGCCGTACGCCACGTGGGAGGTGCTGCGTCATGGCCGGGACGTCGCCATTCTAGCCGTCGGAACGATGGTCAATCAGGCGCTGGCTGCCGCCGACCTGCTCGCGGCCGACGGCATGAACGTCACCGTGGTGAACTGTCGGTACATGAAGCCGTACGACGAGGTCACGCTGAACGCGATCCTGTCGAGTCATACGCACGTGCTCACGGTCGAAGAGGGGACCGTCGTCAACGGATTCGGGGCGTTCATCAGCTCGGTGATTCACCGACAGGCCCCCACGGTGCGCACGGCGGTGCATGGCGTGCCTGATCGGATTATCTATTCGGCGCCACGCAAGAAGCAGCTGTCGTCGCTCGGGCTCGACCCGGCTGGCATCGCCGATCGCGTGCGTGCGTTGCACGAGTCCGAAGCACTCGCGGGTTGATGCGAGTCGGCGTCATCGGCCACAAGGGATACGTCGGCCTTCCGGCGATCCTCGGCACGTTGCTCAGCATTGCGCCCGACCTCGGACTGACGCTGCTGTTCGAGCAGGATCTGTGGGAAATCGCGGAGCACGGTGAGAAGCTCGAGACCCCCGATCAGGTCGATGCGCTGTTCACCCTTGGTGGTGATGGGACCCTTCTGCGCGGCGCGCGGTTCCTCGACGGTCGGACGGTGCCGATCCTGGGCATCAACCTCGGTCGTCTCGGATTTCTCACGGCGTGTGGCGGTGAAGAGTTCGAGACGGGCGTACGGCGTTTCGCCGCCGGGGACTTCGTGTCGGAGCCGCGCATGGCCCTTGAGTCCTGCGCGCTCAATCGCGACGGCGTCGAACGGTGCCGCTGGCTGTCGCTGAATGACGTCGTGCTGCACAAGGGTGGCTTCGCGCGCGTGGTGAAGTTTACGGTCTTCGTGAACGATGAGGCGATCGGTTCGTACTCCGCCGATGGGCTGGTGGTGTCCACGCCCACGGGGTCCACCGGCTATTCGCTCTCCGCCGGCGGACCGATCGTGGTGCCGACCGTCGAAAGCATCGTGCTTACCCCCGTGTCGCCGCACACGCTGGCCATGCGGCCCTTGGTTTTGCCGCCGGGGGTTGAAGTCAAGGTGCGTGCAGATGATGGGCCGGAAGAACTTTTGGTGACGATCGACGGACAAGTCGGCACTACCTTCACCGGTGGCGAGACGCTGGTGGTTCGCAAGGCGCGCAACGCGGTGCAGATCGTGCGCTTCCCGGGCACCACGTTCTTCACGCGATTGCGCCGCAAGCTCGGGTGGGGTGGACTGTCCGAGCGCGACGGCGAGACCATCTGAGGAGGTAGGTCGTGCTCGTCGAGCTGCGTATCCGCAATGTGGCGGTCATCGACACCGTCGTTTTGCCGCTGGCCACTGGGCTGAACGTGCTGACGGGAGAGACCGGCGCTGGCAAGTCGCTGATTGTCGGCGCCTTGGGGATGCTTCTGGGCGAGCGGGCGGCCACGGACCGCGTGCGCAGCGGCGCCGACAAAGCTACCGTGGAGGGCGTCTTCGAACCCGGGGTGATGCCCGCCCTGCGCACGATGCTGGATGAGCGTGGTATCGAAGCCGATGATGAAACGCTGGTCCTCAAGCGGGAGATCGGCAGCAACGGGCGTTCGCGCGCGTGGATCAACGGGTCTCCCGTGACGGCCGCCGTGCTCGCCGAAGTCGGCGCGCAATTGGTCAGCGTGCTCGGGCAGCACGATTCGCGGCAGCTGGTCGACGCCGACCATCAGCGTGACGTGCTTGATGCCTTTATCGGCGCGCTCGACATTCGTGCCCGTGTCGCCGACGCGTTCGCGCAACTCGGCGCCTTGCGAGCGCGTGAGCGAGAGCTCGAGAGCCGCCGCCACGAGGCGGCCAAGCGCGCAGACTATCTCCGCTTTGTGGTGCACGAAATCGACGAGGCGAATCCCGTCGTCGGAGAAGACGAGACGCTCGATGGTGAGATCCGCCGGTTGTCGCATGCCGAAGAGCTGCAGTCCGTGGCGGCGCAAGCCGCGACCGCGATTTCCGGAGATGAACGCGCTGCGCTCACACGATTGGCGAGTGTGCGACGGGCACTGGTCTCGCTCGAGCGCATCGATCCGGATACGGGGCGGTGGCAGGTCGGCTTCGATGCGGCGGTGTATGCGCTGGACGAACTCGTGCGCGAGCTCGAGACGTATGCCGAATCGATCGAGGCGGATCCGGCGCGACTGCGTTCGATGGAGCGGCGTCGCGATCAGCTGCTGTCGCTAATGCGGAAGCACGGCCCGACCCTCCAAGAGGTCATTGAGACTGGCGCACAGGCACGCGCTGAGCTTGGTCTCGTAGATGGAGGCACGCTCGATCTGGCGGCGATCGCCGACGCGCGCGCGGCGTCCGAAGGCGCTCTGGCTGAAGCGGCCGCGGAGCTCACGCGCCGTCGTCAGTCGGGCGCCCAGCAGTTGGCCCGTGCCGTCACGCAACTACTCCCAGAGCTCGGAATGCCGGAGGGGCGCGTTCAGGTCCTGCTCACCCCGGTCGAACAGATCAGTGCCTTCGGTGCGGAGCAGGTCACCTTCGTGGCCGCGTTGAACGCTGGCAGCGAGGCGCGCCCGCTGGGCCGGCTGGCATCCGGCGGCGAACTCGCGCGCGTGATGCTGGCGCTCAGTACCGTCCTCGCGCGGCTCCAGCAGGTGCCGACGCTCGTCTTCGACGAAGTCGATGCCGGTATCGGCGGCGCGGTGGCCTGGCAGGTGGGGGCGCTCATGCGCCGCGTGGCGAAGCACCATCAGGTGCTGGCGATCTCACACCTCGCCCAGATCGCCGCGCGCGCTCATCATCACGTCGTGGTGCGCAAGAGCGCGATCGGCACCGTCACCACGGCCGATACGACGATCGTGCGCGAAGAGTCCCGTGTCGTGGAGATCGCGCGCATGCTGGGCGGTGACGCCGATCGCGAAGTCAGCCGCGCGCATGCGCGTGAATTGTTGGTGCGCGGCGAGGACGAAGACGCCGAGTCGACGGTCGCGGCCCCCGTGCGTCAGCGCCGCGGAAAGCCCGTATAGACGCGCAGCTCGAGCCGGTCGCTGGTTGCCCACGGCACCGTAGCCCCGGAGCCTGAGATCGGCAGCGTGTGCGAGTAGATCACTTCGGCGGGAAAGCGGGAACGGCCCCGTACATAGCTGGCAAGGGTGGAGAAGGTCGCACCGAATGCGGCGGCGTGCATGGTGCGCGATGGCATTTCGTAGCTGCGCCGCTCCGAGTCGCTCGCGGGCGCGCCACTCCCCTCGTAGCGATCGGCGCCCCACTGGCGGACGAGATACGCGGCGGAAATGCCGAAGAATTGGCCGATCGATAGCCGCGGCGCGACTTCGAGTTCGAGACGGGTGCCGAGTGCGCGCGTCGCATCACCCACCGTGAACGCGTCGAACACATTCGCCTCGTTGCGCAGCGGAAGTGCGATGGCGATCTGGTCCGACAGCGGCTTGACCGCGCGCACCGTTGCGCTTGTCCAGAAGGATCGCGTGAGCACGAGGTCGGTGGTGCTGCGCACGAGCAGCGCATTGGCGCCTTCGCCGATCGGTACGTCGAAGGCATCGCCGGTGCGGTCGGCGCCCGCGGTTCCGAAACGCCATCCGGCGGTGAGCATCGTGCGGATACCACGTTGCGGTGTCAGCAGGCGACGGACCTGGTTGCCGTCGAAGCTATCGTACAGCAAGTAGGACGCCGTGAGGTCGATATCACCGATGCCGGCGCGCCGCGTGTTGCCGAGCCGGTCGTAGCCTAGCTTCCACGCCGTATCGCGCACGATGCGCGCGATGCCGCCGGGGCCGTAAATGGTGGTCGCTCCGGCCGGTGCTGCCCCTTCTGCGATGTTGGTGACACCAAAGGCGGCAAAATCAGTGCGGAGCGTCGCGATCGTGGTTCGCACCGCGGCGTGTGCCGTGCCGTTGTCGATGGGAACCACGGGCGCGCCGCCGCTCTTCGCATCGCCGTACACTGACGCAATGGCTGCGCGCGTCGCGCCGGCCCGCGCCAGGAGTGCCTGAGCCGCCGCCCTGTTGGCGCGGATCGCATCGCACCCGGACGCGGTCGTCGAGGCACACCGGGTGATCTCGGCCGTCAATTGCGTCTGCGCACGGTCGAGCTGCGAGAGCACCGCGCCATTCGTGGAGCGCGCGGTGGCGCCGGTGCTGGCGGTATACGCGGGGTTCATGCCCACGTTGGCGGTCGAGCCCACGCGATTGAGCAGGAGCTCCGACACGTCGCGCGACTCGACATACGGCACGAGCAGCCGCAACGAGAGGCGGCGGGACACCCCTACGCTGAGACCAAGCGGGGCGACGCTCTGTCGGACTTCACCCGCGGCATCGAGGGCGCCGAGCGAGAGCGCGAAACTGGCCTGACCGGTGAGGGTCCGGAGTCCGGCTTCGGCGGCTACGAGTTGGGGAAAGATCGCGACGCCCGCTTGCGACGTGGCCAGTGCGCCGAACAGCGGCCGTCGGTTCGGCCCGCCAGTCGTCGACGCGGTGGACACGGCATCCCAGTCGTTCCACAAGCCCGAGATCAGGAACCGTTTGCTGCCCTTCGGCAAGGGAATCGCATCATCGCCGAGACCGGCCACGGCTTGAGCGTGCACGACGACCGGACGCGCGGCGGCGCTCACCGCCAACAGGCCGGCGACGGCAAGCGACCAGCGAAGCGATGAGGCGGGAGAGTGCGCGGGCAGCAATTGGTGCGAGGCCAAGGGGGAGGTCGTGTGCGAGATGAAGCAGGCCGCGCCCCAGGGACGTCCCGTGTGGGCGTTGGCTGGGAGCGTCGTGCGCCGAACCGGCTAGATTAGCCCTCATCGGAGGGGGCGTCAACGAACCCCCTCGTCCCGTCACTCAAGAGCGTGCTGTGCATCTTCCTTCTGTCCCGTGGCAACTCACCGGTAACCACTGGCTGACCCTGCCGTGCATCAATCCGATGGATGGCGCCATTCACGCCCTCGGGGTGCTCCATCGCGGCGCACGGGCCGCGATCGAGTTTGCCGGTGCGCCGGACTTCCTCACGGGGCAGGGTACCCCGCTCATGGGCCCGGTGTTGCGTGTTGATGGAGAAGTCCGCGTGCTGGCGGCCGAAGGGATGGCGTGGGAGCGGGCCGTGGGGTGGTTACCCACCTTCACCTGCACGGTTGGATCCCTCGTGGTGCGTGGAACCCTCTTTGCACCGTACGGCCGCGATGCCGACATGGCGGGCGCGGTGTACACCTTCGCGGTGGAGAATCGCGGTGGTACGGACGTGCCGATCGAGATCGCGCTGGAAGGGGCACTGGGCCATCGCCAGCAGCGCGTTCGGACGCCCCGTCCGTTCGACGACGACCACCTTGTGAGCATCGGTCCCGATGAGGTGCTGCTGCTCGAGGGGACGGCCATTCCCGGGCTCGCCGCGATTGCCATCGGCAGTGACGGCCCCGCCACACTCGAGGTACCCGCCGGCCCATCGCGCGAGGCGCGACCGTTTGCGATTCGGCGGGCGCTCGTCGCTCCGGCGAACGGCGCCGTGCAGGTCGCGTTCTATGTTGCCGTCGGTCCCGAGCGCGATGGCGCGCAAGCCACGGTCGCGGTGCTGCGACGGCGTGGGTGGCGCGCGCTGGTGACGGCGACCCGCGAAGCGCTGGCGGCGCTCGAACAGACAACCGGCAGCGACGTGATGGACCGGATCGTGAACCGGAATCTGCTCTTCGCGTACTTCTACGGCGTCGGACGCGGGCTCGACGACGCGCATTACTACCTCGTGCGCTCCCGGGCGCCCTGGCACTCGATGGGGTGCACGGTGCGCGATTGGGAAGCACTCATGTGGACGTTGCCGGCCGTACAGCTGGCGGACACCGGTCTCGCACGCGAACTGCTGGTGCGCGCCTGTGAACTGCACGGCTACGCGCCGGGACAGGGGGTGCACTACATCGATGGCACCCTCTTTCAGCCCGGCTTCAGCATTGAAGGGCCGGCGGCGTTTGCCATCGCCACCGATCGGTATATCCGAGACTCGGAAGACGATCAGATCGTCGAGGATCCCGTCGTGGCGGACACGCTGTATCTGGCCTCGGAAGACATCACGGCGCGACGGGATGAACGTGTCCCGCTGTATTCCACGGAAGTGATGCCGTCGGGCGCACCGGCCAAATACCCGTTCACGCTGCATGGGAACGCCGTCGTCGCGCTGGCCCTCGATGTCTTCCGTCGCACACTCGACGAGGACGCAGCGGCGGGCGTCGAGGACCCGTCCGCGGTGCGCGCGGCGATCCGTCGGCATTTCGCGGTTGATCGCGGCGAGAAGGCCCGCCTGGCGGTGTCCGTCGACCTCACCGGCAACGCGTCGCTCGACGATGATGCGGTTGGCTCGTTGCTGTGGTTGCCGATGTATGACGCGCTCGACCGCGACGATTCGCTCTATCGTCGCTCGGTGCGCGCGCTGCGCGCCGAGGGGGCTGCTGGCAACGCTTCCGAGGTCTCGGCGTCCCCCTTGCTGCCGCAGATCGCCCGCTTACTCGGGCCGGAAGCGCAGGACGTGCTCGGCTGGCTCCGTCGCGCCCCGCTCGACAACGGGATCGCCGCCGAATTTGTGGATTCGGAGGGTCGGGCGATCCGCAACGGCGGTGACGCCGCGTTGGCGGGGTTGCTGGCGCACACCGTGTGGTATGCCGCACATGCGCTGGGGCTTCGGGCCTGATTGCTCCCGGCCGCTTGTCCGGCTCGGGCCGCCCTGCTAACGTGCGTGCTGTGCGGGAATAGCTCAGTTGGTAGAGCACAACCTTGCCAAGGTTGGGGTCGCGGGTTCGAGTCCCGTTTCCCGCTCTGATCGAAGAATCGGTAGCACGACAGTTCGCAAACGGGGGCGCATCGGCGCTCCCGTTTTGCGTTGTGAGGTGCGGCGCGCTAAGCTCCGACGACCGTGCGGGGCCTGTGATGGTGCGTCGACGGCGCGATACCCGGATGGCGAAACCGGTAGACGCGTGAGACTTAAAATCTCCTGTCCCCAAAGGACGTGCGGGTTCGAGTCCCGCTCCGGGTACGCGGTCGTCGTCGCCCGCACGGCATGGTGTGGTTGGTACGCGCACGTCGCGTACTCTCGTTCTCCCAGTGGCCTGGAGCCCAGATGCGAACAGTGCGCGACCCGCGCGGTACGACATGGATTTGCCTCGAATTGCCGGAAGTGCCCGTCGAGCAGCGTGACGCTGCCGCGGCGCTCCCTGCAGACACGGTGGCCATCGAGTGCAACTCGGGCGCCGAGCGGGTCATCGCGCTGGTGGCCCCGGGTTGGGATGACGTCATGGACGATCTGACACTCTCGCAGGCAATCGCGGAGTACATGCAGTAGGAGGCCGACGGCGGCGATTGTATGTTTCGATCATGTCTGACGTCGTCACGCTCGCCACCGAATTGCTCTCTGTCGACTCCACCACCGGCCGCGAACGGGAGGCGGTGGACTTGGCTGCGCGCTGGCTCAGCGCGCGCGGCTGGAACGTTTCGCTCCAGGAAGTCGAGCCGGGGCGCTCGAACGTCTGGGCCACCCGTCGCGGTGGCGGCGTAACGCTCTCGACGCACCTCGACACCGTCCCGCCCTACGTGCCGCCCCGGCTTGAAGGACGTCGGTTGTACGGTCGCGGCTCCTCCGACGCGAAGGGCATCGCCGCGGCGATGATGATCGCCGCGCAGCGCTTAGCGGACGCGGGCGAAGATCGGGTGGACTTACTGTTCGTGGTGGGGGAGGAGAAGGGCTCGCCTGGCGCGATCGCCGCGAACCGCCTGCCTGCGACGAGCAAATTCCTGGTCAACGGCGAACCGACCGAAAGCAAGCTGGCCTCAGGGTGCAAGGGTGCGCAGCGTGTGATCGTGCGCGTCCGCGGGCGGGAGGCGCACTCCGCGTATGCGCATCTGGGAAGCAGTGCGCTCACACCGTTGCTCGACCTGCTCCCCCGGCTGCCCGGACTCGTACTCCCGACCGATCCGGTGCTCGGGGAGACTACCTGCAATGTCGGCGTCCTGCGCGCCGGCACTGAGGCCAACATCGTCCCGGGGCTCGCCGAAGCCGAGATCATGATTCGGCTCGTCGGCGATGTCGCGCCGGTAAAGGCGGCCTTTGCCGAGTGGGCTGGCGAGCGCGCGGAGCTGATTTGGGGATCGCATATCCCGGCGCAGCATTTTCACGTGCTCAACGGCTTTGAGGTGGTACCCGTTGCGTACACAAGCGACATCCCGCTGCTCGATCGCTGGGGGACGCCGCTGCTCTTCGGGCCCGGCTCCATTCACGTGGCCCATACGCCGCTCGAATACATCGATCTGGCGGAACTCGAGGCGTCTGTCGGCGCTTACGAACGTATCGTCCGCACCCTGCTCGCATGACTACGCCCGTGACCCGTTGGCCGGTCGCCGTTCTTGGCGCCACCGGTGCCGTTGGCCAGGCTTTCATCCGCCTGCTCGAAGGCCACCCCTGGTTCGATCTCGTCGAAGTCGCTGCCTCTGAGCGCAGCGCGGGGAAATCGTATGCGTCGGCCACGCGGTGGCTCGAGGGCACGATGCCGCCGGCGGTGGCCGGATTGCAGGTGAAAGGATGCACGCCGGCGCAGGTGATGGCACCGATCATCTTCTCCGCGCTTGACTCGTCGGTTGCTGGGGACGTCGAGGCCGCCTTCGCCGCCGCGGGACGCCTCGTGCTCAGCAACGCGAAGAACTACCGGATGGAGTCCGACGTTCCGCTGGTCATTCCGGAAGTGAACGGCGATCACCTCGCGCTGCTCACGCAGCAGCGCGCGAACCGCGGATGGCCCGGGGGCATCGTGACGAACGCCAACTGTGCGGTGACCGTCGCCGCCATGGCGCTCGCGCCGTTGCACACAGCGTTCGGCGTCACGAAGGTGTTTGTCACCACCATGCAGGCGGTATCGGGCGCCGGATATCCCGGTGTGCCATCGCTCGATATTCTCGGCAATGTGATCCCGTATATCGGCGACGAAGAGCCCAAGATCGAAGCGGAGCTCGTGAAACTGCTCGGGACGTATAACGGCGCCGCGATCGTCTCTGCCCCGATCGTGACGAGTGCGCACGCCAATCGCGTCGCGGTCGAACATGGCCACACGGTGTGTCTCTCGGTGGCTTTCGAGCGCGCGCCCACGCCGGAGCAAGCGCTCGAGACGTTGCGCGCCTGGAAAGGCTTTGCCGCGGTCGAGGGCCTCCCCTCGGCACCGGTGCCGGCCCTGATCGTGCGCGATGAGCAGGATCGTCCGCAGGCACGCCGCGACGTGAACGCCGGGAATGGGATGGCCGTGACGATCGGTCGCGTCCGGGCGGACAATCTGTTCGATCTGCGGCTGGTGGCCATGGCGCACAACGTCGTGCGCGGCGCCGCGGGCGGATCGATTCTCAATGCGGAACTGCTGGTGGCCACCGGTCAGCTCGACGGGCTGGTGGCGACGTGATCGTCTCCAAGTTCGGTGGTACCTCGGTGGCCGACGCGGCCGCCATCACGCGAGTGATCGACGTCATCGTCAGCAAGCAGGCCAGCCAACCCGTGGTCGTCGTGTCCGCGCTGGGCGGTGCCACGAACGTACTGCTCGATCTGGCCCACAAGGCGGCGGGCGGCGAACTCCTCGTGGCGCTGCAGCTGGTCGAGCAACTGCGCGACCGTCACCTGCGTGAAGTCCACGCGCTGCTCGACGGGTCGAAGGAGGCGGAGGAGCTGGCGCTCGACATCAGCGCCAGTTTCGACGAATTGGCCCACTTGGCCGAAGCGTTTCGGACGCTCGGCTATCTCACGCCGCGTTCGCTCGATACGGTCGCGGCACTCGGCGAGCTGTTGTCGTCCC
The DNA here is from genome assembly GCA_947462095.1 of Gemmatimonadota bacterium. Classification (GTDB taxonomy): domain Bacteria; phylum Gemmatimonadota; class Gemmatimonadetes; order Gemmatimonadales; family Gemmatimonadaceae; genus Gemmatimonas. Next base: position 14,353 of record CANHNQ010000021.1, on the reverse strand, counting down.
AGATCGTCGCGGCGGCATTCCGTCATCGTGGCTTTCCCGCGGTCTGGGTCGATGCGCGCGATGTGATGAAGACGAACGACTCCTTCACGCGCGCCGAACCAGATGTCGACCGGATTGCGCTCGCCGCCCAGGAGGTCCTGCTGCCGCTGCTGAAGCAGGGGAAGATTCCGGTCATGGGAGGATTTGTCGGGTCGGCACCAGGACGGGTGACGACCACGCTTGGCCGTGGCGGGTCCGACTATTCGGCGTCGCTGATTGGGGCAGCCATCGAGGCGACCGCGATCGAGATCTGGACCGACGTCGACGGCATGTTGACGGCGGACCCCCGCGTGATTCCGGCGGCGCAGCTCATTGAACGCATCAGCTTCGACGAAGCGGCGGAACTGGCGGCGTTCGGCGCCAAGGTACTGCATCCAGCGACCATCGCGCCCGCCGTGCAACGCGGGATTCCCGTGTTTGTGTTCAATTCGCGCAAGCCGGACGGGAAGGGGACGATGATCGCCTTTGATGCGCCACGTCTTCCCGTGCGCGCCATCGCCGGCAAGCGCAGCACCACGCTCGTGAAGCTCCGGTCGTCCCGAATGTTGCTGGCGCCTGGGTTTCTGCGCCGCGTGTTCGAAGTCTTCGAAACACATCGCACGTCGGTCGACGTCGTGACGACGTCCGAAGTGTCGGTGTCGGTCACGCTCGACGACGCCACGAACCTTGGCGCCATTCTGCAGGATCTGGCCGCGTTCGGTGATGTGGCTGTGGAGCGACGCAGTGGCATCGTGGCGATCGTCGGCGCCGGCATCGCCGACGGCAGCCGCGCCATTGCCGACGCGCTCATCGCGCTCGGGCCGATTCCGGTATACATGGCCTCCCTCAGCGCCACGGGCATCAACTTCACGCTGGTGATCGACGACGAGCAGGTCGTGCCGGCGATGCAGCGACTGCACGCGGCATTTTTCGAGCAGCCCTCGTGAGCGGCGCGCCAGTGCGTGTCGCCCTGATTGGCATGGGACGTATGGGCCGCGCGCTCGACGCGCTCGCCCCCGAGCGGGGCTGCGAGATCGTCGCGCGGCTCGATGCCGCGGAGATGGCGCATGGTGTCACGGCCGGCGACCTGCACGGCGCGCAGGTGGCGATCGAATTCACCACGCCGGAGTCGTCGGTGCGCAATGCCATCGCGCTGCTGCAGCTGGGGTGCCCGGTCGTGATCGGCACGACCGGCTGGTCGGCGCAGCTGCCGGTGATCGAGGCGGCGGCACACACGGCGCAGTGCGCCGTGTTGTGGTCGCCGAACTTTAGCATTGGCGTGCAACTCTTCCTCGCGATCGCAGAGGACGCGGCGACACGCGCCCGGCAGGTGTCCGGCTTCGACGCGCACGTCGTCGAGACGCATCACATTGCCAAGCTCGATGCGCCGTCCGGGACGGGCATCGCCATCGCCGAACGGTTGCGGGCAGGCCTCGAGCGCGACGTACCGATCACGAGTGTGCGCACCGGCTCGGTGCCCGGCACGCACGAGATCATCTTCGATGCGCCGTTCGAGCAGATTCGGCTCGTGCACGAAGCCCGCGACCGGCGGGTCTTCGCCGACGGCGCGCTCACGGCGGCCCGCTGGCTCGCGGACGCGCGCGCGCCACGCGTGTACACGATGCGTGACGTCCTGGCAGCGCGCCAGGCGAACTCTTGACCTCTCAGCGCGGACCAACAATGGCGCAGCGACTCTTCGGGTGCGGTACCGCGCTCGTCACGCCGTTCATGGCAGACGGTTCGATTGACGAGGTTGCCCTCCGGGCGTTCGTGGAGTGGCAAGTCACCGAGGGCGTGCACATGGTCATTCCCTGCGGGTCGACCGGTGAAGCCGTCACCCTCGCCCCCGCGGAGCATCGGCGGGTCGTCGAGATCACCGTCGAACAGGTGAACGGTCGCGTGCCGGTCATCGCCGGCGCCGGTTCGAACGATACCCGGCGGGCGATCGCCACCTCAATTGAGATGAAGGCCATCGGCGCGACGCATCTGCTGCATGTCACCCCGATGTACAACAAGCCGCCACAACGCGCGATGGTCGCGCACTTTCGTGCCATCGCGGACGCGTGTGATCTGCCGATTGTGCTCTACAATGTCCCGGGGCGTACTGGGATCAATCTCGAGCCCCGCAGCTGCCTCGAGCTGGCCAACGACCCGCGCTTCGTGGCGGTCAAGGAAGCCTCGGGCAATCTCGCGCAGATCACGCAGATCATCCGCGAACGTCCGGAGCACTTCGCGGTCCTCTCGGGAGACGATGGACTCACCCTCAGTGTCATGGCGCACGGCGGTGACGGGGTGATTTCGGTGGTTTCGAACGTCGTCCCCGCACTGATGGCGGCGTTGTGCGACGCCCTCGCACGTGGGGATCTGGCGGCGGCGCGGCGGCTCGATGCGCGCCTGGCACCCGTCGCGCACGCCGCGTTCATCGAATCGAATCCGCTTCCGGTGAAAGCGATGCTGGCGATGATGGGGCGCATGCAGGATGAACTGCGACTCCCGCTTGTCCCGCTCCTCGCAGGGCATCATCCGCTGGTGCGCGCGGCGCTGGTGCAGGCTGGCGCACTCGCGTCGTAACGTTTCGTCCGTCGATTCCTCCTTTCACACGATGCTGATCTCATGGCCTTCTCGCTGACCGAACTCGAAGCGCGCTTCAACGATCCTCTCCTGCTGGATGGCGGCGTGACGCTCCCGTCCGACGCGCAGAGTCTGTTCGATCAAGCGCTCGCGCTGCTGGAGCGCGGCGACATCCGCGCCGCACGTCGCGATGCGGAGGGCACGTGGCACGCGGTCCCGTGGGTGAAGCGCGCGATCCTGTTGGGCTTCCGGATCGGGCGTGTCGTGGAAATGCCGGGGCAGGCGCCTTTTCATTTTCTCGATAAGCACACGTATCCCACCAGGGAGTTCCGCGTCGAGAATCAGGTGCGCATCGTGCCGGGCGGTTCAACGGTGCGCCGGGGGGCCTACCTCGCCCCGAACGTCGTCTGCATGCCGCCGATGTACATCAACGTCGGTGCGTATGTCGGCCGCGGCACGATGGTTGATTCCCACGCTCTCGTTGGCTCCTGTGCGCAGATCGGTGAGCGGGTGCACCTCAGTGCGGCGGCGCAGATCGGTGGTGTGCTCGAACCCATCAACGCCTCACCGGTCATCATCGAAGACGATGTCATTGTGGGTGGCAACTGCGGCGTGTACGAGGGTACCGTGGTACGCGCCAAGGCGGTGCTGGGCGCTGGCGTCATCCTCACCCGGGGCACGCCGGTGTACGATCTCGTCAAGGAAACCGTCCACCGCGCCACCGGCGATCAGCCGCTGATCATTCCGGAGGGCGCGGTCGTCGTGCCCGGCGCGCGTCGCGTGACGTCCGCGTTCGGCGACGCACAGGGGCTGTCGCTGCAAACGCCTGTCATCGTGAAGTACCGCGACGATCGCACCGATGCCGCCACCGCGCTCGAGGCCTGGTTGCGGTGAGTACGTCCCGCTCGCCATTGGTGGTGCGCGGCATCATCCGCGCTCCCGGTGACAAGTCGATCAGTCATCGTGCACTGATCTTTGCCGCCATGGCGAGCGGCCCCTCGCGCATTCGCGATATCCTCGCCTCGGCTGACGTGCATGCCACGGCGGCGGCGTTACGCGCGATGGGGGCGGATATCCCGGCGTTGAGCGATGACTTCATCGTCCACGGTCACGGTGTCGCCGCGCTGCATTCGCCCGAGTCGGCCCTCGACTGCGGCAACAGCGGGACCACCACGCGTTTGGTCGCCGGCCTCGTGGCCGGACTCCCGGGCCGTGTGGCACGCTTCGAGGGGGATGCGAGTCTCAGTCGCCGGCCGATGCGTCGCATCGCCGCGCCGCTCACGGGCATGGGCGCGCGCATCGACTTTGAGTCCGCTGACGGGCACGATGGCTTACCGATGCGCGTGCACGGCATGCCCCTCTCCGCGATCACCGTCGTGAACACGCACGCGAGCGCACAGGTGAAGGGGGCGTTGTTGCTCGCCGGTCTCGCCTCGGGCTCGGGCGTCACGGTGCAGGAGCCGCAGCGGTCGCGCGACCACACCGAGCGCATGCTGTTGGCGCGCGGGGTGCACCTCGAGATGACGGATGATGGCGTCGTGCTCCCGGCGGCCCAGCGGTTGAACCCCGTCGACGTGGTCGTACCGTCCGATCCGTCGTCCGCCGCGTTCTTCGCGGCTCTCGCCGCGCTCGCCGACGATGGCGTACTGCGTCTCGAGAATGTGTGTCTCAATCCCACACGCACCGGTGCCTTCGACGTGCTGCGGCGCATGGGGATGCGCCTTGACGTCGAGAACGAACGCACCATCGGCGGCGAATCCATCGGCACGGTCGTCGCCTATCCGGCGTCCCTGCAGGGCACCGCCATCGGCGGTGCAGAGATTCCGCGCTGCATCGACGAGCTGCCGATGCTCGCCTGTGTCGCGGCGCGGTCCGCCGGGGAAACGCGCATCACCGAGGCGGGCGAACTGCGCGTGAAGGAGAGTGATCGTATCCGGGCGGTGGTCGAGAACCTCCGGCGGCTTGGCGTCGATGCCGAAGAACTCGCCGACGGCATGCGCATCACCGGCTCGCAGGCCGGTCTGTCCGGACACGTGGTCACGCACGGCGATCACCGACTGGCGATGGCCTTTGGCATCCTAGCCGCGATACCGGGGAATCACATCACGATCGACGATCCCGGCTGCGTGGCGGTGTCATATCCGACGTTCTGGCGCGATCTCGCACAGGCGACCGGTTCGGCCACCCATCCCACCGCAGGGGCAATAATCAACATGAGCGAGCCGACGCCGCTGGTCATCGCGATCGACGGGCCGGCGGCGTCGGGGAAGAGCTCGACGGCGCAGTGGGTCGCGCAGCGGCTCAGCGTGCATCACGTGGATTCCGGGGCGTTCTACCGCGCCATCACGCTCTTGGCGCTCGCTTCGGGTGTGCCGCCCGAGCAATGGGCCCCCGAGGCGTTGCTTGCGGAAGCACACCGGATCACATGGCGCCTCACCGAGCGGTCGGTGCTGCCGTTGGTGGACGGCCAGGTACACGACGACGCGATGCGCGATGCGCCGGTGACCCGTCAGGTGTCGCGGGTCGCGCAGATGGCGCCGGTTCGGCAGTGGGTCAACGAGCAGGTCCGGTCTGCCGGCGCGGCCACCGATGTGGTGGTGGACGGCCGCGATATCGGAACGGCCGTGTTTCCGGACGCCGCGCTCAAGGTGTTCCTGATCGCCGACCCGTGGGAGCGGGCTCGGCGTCGCCTGATCCAGCGACTCGGCCGCCGCCCGAACGACGCCGAAATTGCCGAGGAGACCGAGGCGCTGGTGGCACGCGACGCCCTCGACGCAGCGCAGAGCGCGCCGGCACGGGATGCCATTACCATCGACACCACGACGGTGACGCAGGAAGAGCAGGTGGAGCGGATCGTAGCGTTGGCCAAGGCCACCCGGGATCGGCTGCGCGGACAATAGGGCCGGAACGCCCGGCATGCTCCGCACCACCCATTGCCGCACCGGCTTGATCCCTCTACGTTTCTGGGTTCCCGCTGGTAATCCGTTCCACCCTCATCTCGGCGCGGCGAGTGCAGTTCCGCGATTCGGAGATACCCACAAGTATGAGCACTGAACTGAGCCCTGAGCTCGCCGCCGAGCTGAACGCCGCACTCAATGCGGACATGGACGAACTCGACGCGGAGCCGGCGCACAATAAGCTCACGGCGCGCGAGAAGCGCGACCTGCAGAAGAGCCAGCTCCGCCCCCTCGCGAACCGTCGCCCGGAACTCTACGAAGAAGACGAGTTCTCGTCCGACGAGTACGAGCGGATGTTGGAGCTGTACAACGGTACGCTCGCCTCGATCGAAGAAGGTGAGATCGTCAAGGCGCACGTCCTTGAGATTCGCGAGAACCTGGTCGTTCTGGATATCGGCTTCAAGTCCGAAGGAACGATCCCGCTCGAAGAGTTCAAGGACATGCCCGACCTCAAGGTCGGCGATGAAGTCGAAGTGCTCCTTGAGCACCTCGAGGACCAGGAAGGCTCTGTCGTCCTGTCCAAGAAGAAGGCCGACTTCATGCGCGTGTGGGAGCGCATCCGCGTAGCCTACGAGAGCGACATGCCGGTCGAAGGCACGCTCGTCAAGAAGATCAAGGGTGGCGTGGTCGTCGACCTCATGGGCGTCGATGCGTTCCTCCCGGGTTCGCAGATCGCGCTCCGTCGCGTGCCGAACATCGACGAACTGCTCGGACACAAGTACGAGTTCAAGATCATCAAGCTCAACAAGCGTCGCCGCAACATTGTGGTGTCGCGTCGCGTGATCCTCGAGCAGGAACGCGCCGGCAAGCGCGAGAAGCTCATGAAGGAGCTCTCGAAGGATCAGGTGCGGAAGGGCGTCGTCAAGAACATCACGGACTTCGGTGCATTCATCGATCTCGGTGGCGTCGACGGCCTGTTGCACATCACGGACATGTCGTGGGGCCGTATCTCGCATCCGAGCGAGATGGTCCAGATCGGCATGGAACTCGAGATCAAGGTTCTGGATATCGATTGGGAGCGCGAGCGCATCTCGCTCGGCCTCAAGCAGCTCCAGAGCTACCCGTGGAAGGACGTGGCGGCCAAGTATCCGGTCGGCACCCGCGTGAACGGCAAGGTCGTGTCGATCACGAACTACGGCGCGTTCATCGAGCTCGAGCCCGGCATCGAAGGCCTCGTCCACATCTCCGAAATGAGCTGGACGCGCAACGTTCGCCACCCGTCGAAGATCGTGTCGATCGGCGAAGCGATCGAGGCGGTGGTGCTCAAGGTCGACGAGACCGAAGAGAAGATCTCGCTGGGTATGAAGCAGACCGAGCAGGATCCGTGGGTGATTCTGCCGCTCAAGTACCCGGTCGGCACGCGCATCAATGGCAAGGTCCGCAACCTGACCTCGTTCGGCGCGTTCGTCGAAATCGAGCCGGGCATCGACGGCCTCATTCACATCTCCGATATGTCCTGGACCAAGCGCGTCCAGCATCCGTCGGAAGTGGTGAAGAAGGGCGATGCGGTGGACGTGGTCATCCTCAACATCGACAGCGAAAACAAGCGCATCTCGCTCGGCCTCAAGCAGGCCGAGGAAGATCCGTGGCTTCGCATCGGTGAGACGTATCCGGTCGGCACCGAACTTCCGGGCAAGGTGGTCCGACTGATGGACAAGGGCGTCGTCGTCGATCTCGGTAACGACATCGAGGGCTTTGTTCCGGTGAGCCAGCTCAACCCCGAAGGCACGGTCACCAACCCGGCCGACTTCGCGTGGGAAACGATGAACCTGGTGATGCGCGTGTTGGAGGTGGATCCCATCCACCGCCGCATCGTGCTCGCCGTGACGTCGGTCCCGGAAGAGCAGCCGCCCAAGCCGGCCGAACCGAGCAAGGTACACAGCTCCGAAGACGAGATCGGGCTGTAAGCCGCACGCGGTGAGTGGAAAGACAAAGGCCCCGGCAGTGATGCCGGGGCCTTTGTGTATTCGTCAGATCGAACGGCGAGGATCCCGTAGGCACCGCCTCGCGGCGGAAGGGTAGACGGCTCCGGCACGTCGGTCTCAAGTTCGCCGGCGCGGTGCTGCGGGGGCGCCAGTCGCCCCCTTATGCTGTTATCGGCCGACGATCAGTCCCGGGCCGTCGTCCGCATGCTTCTCTCCCGTCTTGCCCCGCGCGGTATGCCCGCGTCGCGGCGTCGTGAAGCAGGCCATCGACATGAGCGCAAACGCCAGCATGAACAACGCGGTGACCAGGCCGACGCGGAACGCCGTGGTGTTGAACGCGTTCATCATCGCGGAGGTGACGATTTTCTTGAGCTGGAGGGCGTCGAGTGCGAAGAGCGTCAGGGACCCGAGTAAGCCGAACGTACACAGCGCAGAGATGGCTCCCACGGTCCGGGCGAGTGCACGGCTCTCGAGTGCTCGCGACATGAGGACCAGAACCGACAGTCCCATGTACGGAAGGAGCAGGACGCTGGAGAGCGCGTTGGCGGCGCCGAACCGCCACTGGATGTTGCTCAACCGGAGCGGCCAGAGCTGCGACGCCGCCTGCAGGAATGGAACGGCGACCATCAGGATCGCGCCGAGGTAGAGTACGCGGCGGACCGTCGGATCGTCGTGGAGATCGAGGAGATCGGACATAGCAGGGGTGGGAGTAGCGGCAGAGGAAAGCGTTAATGGCAAGACGTCCGTGCAAGCCGTGTTCCAGCGGTTTGCGGTCTCAGCTGGTTCAATTGGCTCGCTCGGCGCGTCATCTGCTGTCGTGATATAGTGGTTAATGACGGCGAGCGGGTGAATGCCGTCACATGAGGGTCAACGCGGCGGCACACGACTCCCGTTGACCGTATCGGAGGAGTCGCGACCCGGGTGCCGGGCGGGCTGGCCCGCGAACTCGGGTAACCTGGGCGGGGCCCCCACGGGCGATCATCTCGATACCGACACGCTCTGGCCCAGTTGGGCGTGGCGACGGTCCCCCGAAGTCGGCGGCGCCTCGTTTTTCAGCGCGCACGCGCTAGCTTCCCGCCCTATGTCACAGTCCTCGACCATGCGCCAGAAGCTCGAGCGGTTGGCCATCGCCCGCGACGCCTCTGAACAAGGTGGCGGCGCCAGCCGCCTCGCCGCTCAACACGCCAAGGGCAAGCTGTCCGCCCGCGAGCGTCTCGACGTCCTCCTCGACGAAGGTTCGTTCGTCGAGATCGACCGATTCGTCACGTCCCGATCGCTCGCCGAGGGCGAGGCGCCGATATACGGTGACGGCGTCGTCGCCGGACACGGTCGCATCGAAGGTCGACTCGTGTACGTGTTTTCGCAGGACTTCACAGTGTTCGGTGGGTCCTTATCCGAGGCGCACGCAGCCAAGATCTGTAAGATCATGGATCTGGCGGTGCGCAACGGTGCACCGGTCATCGGCCTGAACGACTCGGGTGGCGCACGGATTCAGGAAGGCGTCGTGTCGCTCGGGGGCTACGCCGACATCTTCCTGCGCAACACCATGGCGTCCGGCGTGGTGCCACAGATCTCGGCGATCCTCGGGCCGTGCGCCGGCGGCGCGGTGTACTCGCCGGCGATCACCGACTTCATCTACATGGTGCGCGGCACGAGCTACATGTTCGTGACCGGCCCGAATGTCGTGAAGACGGTGACGCACGAGGATGTCACCATGGAGCAGCTCGGCGGTGCCGATACGCATGCGGGTACCAGCGGCGTCGCCCATTTCGCCTGTGATTCCGAGCTCGCGTGCCTGCAGCAGATCCGCGAACTGTTCCGTTTCGTTCCCTCGAACAACGTGGACGATCCGCCACGAGGGTCGGGGCGCGATCCGCGCGATCGACGCGAAGAGTCGCTGCTGGATGTGATTCCGGACAACCCGAACAAACCGTACGACATGCACGAGGTGATCCGCCGCGTCGTGGACGATGGAGAGTTCTACGAGGTGCAGCCGGACTACGCCGGCAACATCCTCGTCGGTTTTGCGCATCTCGGCGGCTACAGCGTGGGGATTGTCGCCAACCAGCCGGCGGTGCTGGCCGGCGTGCTCGACATCAACGCCTCGATGAAGGCCGCACGTTTTGTGCGCTTCTGCGACTGCTTCAACATTCCGCTCGTGACCTTCGAAGACGTCCCGGGCTTCCTCCCCGGTGTCACGCAGGAACACGGCGGGATTATCAAGCACGGTGCGAAGTTGCTCTACGCGTACTGCGAGGCGACCGTGCCTAAGCTGACCGTCATCACGCGCAAAGCGTACGGCGGCGCCTATGATGTCATGAGCTCGAAGCACATCCGCGGCGATTACAATGTGGCGTGGCCCACGGCGGAGATCGCCGTGATGGGTCCCAAGGGCGCCGTGGAGATCCTGTATAAGAAGGAGATCGCTGAGGCGAGTGATCCACAGGCGGCGATGGATGCGCGCGTGGCGGAGTACACGGAGAAGTTCGCCAATCCGTACAACGCCGCGGCCCGTGGCTATGTCGATGATGTGATCGATCCGCGCGATACGCGTCCGCGCCTGATCGATGCTCTCGACTCGCTGCGCGGCAAGCGCGATCGGAACCCGGCGAAAAAGCACGGAAACCTCCCGCTGTGAGACCGCCGATGTTCCGCAAAGTGCTGGTGGCCAATCGCGGTGAGATCGCGCTCCGTGTGATCCGCGCCTGTCAGGAGCTCGGCGTGAAGACCGTCGCCGTGTATTCCGAAGCCGATGCCCGTGCGCCGCACGTGCGCGAGGCCGATGAGGCCGTCCTCGTGGGGCCGCCGCCGTCGAGCCAGAGCTACCTCGTGGGCGAACGGCTCATCGACGTGGCGCTCCGCACGGGGGCGCAGGCGATTCATCCGGGGTACGGCTTCCTCTCCGAGCGCGCGTGGTTTGCGCGCGCGGTCCGCGAGGCCGGTCTGGTCTTCATCGGACCGCCCGCGGAAGCGATTGACGCCATGGGATCGAAGACCGCCGCGCGCCAGCTCGCGATCGCGGCCGGCGTTCCCGTCGTGCCGGGTACCACGGAGAGTGTGCGGGACGCCGAGGAGGCGATCGCGATCGCCGAAACCTTCGGCTTTCCCGTGTTGCTCAAGGCGGCCGCCGGTGGCGGCGGCAAGGGCATGCGCATCGTGCGCGCCGCATCGGAGCTGGCCGACGCGCTGGCGTCGGCGAAGCGCGAAGCCCAGAACGCGTTCGGCGACGATGCCGTCTACAGCGAGAAATACATCGAAGGGCCGCGCCACGTCGAGAATCTGGTGTTGGCGGACGCCCATGGCAACGTGGTGCATCTCGGCGAGCGGGAATGCTCCGTGCAGCGTCGTCATCAGAAAATGATTGAGGAGGCCCCCAGCGTGGCCGTGTCGCCGGAACTGCGTGCGCGGATGGGGGCCACCGCCGTGGCCGCCGCGCGCGCGGCCGGGTATGTGAACGCCGGCACGTGCGAGTTCCTGCTCGACCGGGACGGGCAGTACTATTTCCTCGAGATGAATACGCGCATTCAGGTGGAGCATCCCGTCACGGAACTCGTGATGGGGCTCGATTTGGTGCAGTGGCAGATCCGCGTCGCCGCCGGCGAGGCGCTGCCGTTCGCGCAGAAGGACTTCGTGCCGCGTGGTTGGGCGATCGAGTGCCGGATCACGAGCGAAGATCCGTCGAACGGGTTCCTGCCGAGTACCGGTCGCATCGAGTATCTGCATCTGCCGACCGGCCCCGGCGTCCGTTGGGACGGTGGCATCGAGTCGGGGAGCGACATCGGACTGCACTACGATCCGATGTTGGCCAAGCTGATCGTGCATGCCCCGACCCGCGATCTCGCCATCGCGCGGATGCGCCGCGCGCTGCGTGAGCTCACGATCGACGGCATCGAAACGTCGCGCAGCTTTCATCTGCGGGTGATGGATCACCCGGACTTTCAGCGTGGCGATATCAGTATTCAGTGGCTCGAGCAGCATCTTCCCGAACTGACCGCACCGGCGGTGGATCGCGAATCCATCCGTCTCGCGGCCATCGCCGCCGCGCTGGTGGCGCACGAAGCGCGGCGCGCGGGGAGCGGGACGGCCACGACGTCGTCGACGTCTGACTTGCCGGTCTCGAGCCGCGACGATCGCGGACCGACCTGGCGCGATGTCGCGCGGCGTGAGTCCCTGCGGTCCTCGTGAAGAAGAAGCGACCCGATCGTCGCGCGGGACGCGGCTCGCAGTCCGGCGCGTCGCGTCCGGGCTCGTCGTGGCACGGCGCGCGCCGCGTCTCGGAGAGGCCGGCCGTGGAGGAGATCGCCACCATCACGATTGACCGTATCGCCAAGGGCGGAGATGGTGTCGGTCGGGCAAACGGATTGGCGTGCTTCGTGCCGCGCACGGCACCGGGCGATGTGGCGCAGGTGGCATACGTGGCGCAGGCGCGGCACGGCCGCGGCCGCGTACTGCAAATCGTCACACCGTCGGCGCATCGGGCGGACGCGCGCTGCGTGCACTACGAGCGTGACCGGTGCGGCGGCTGCCAGCTGCAGCACCTCGATGACGCGACGCAGCGCGAAGCGCGTCGCCACATCGTGCAAGATGCGCTCTCTCGTATCGGAAAGCGCACGATCGAGCTGCCGGAGCTCGTGACCGGTGAGTCGTGGGGGTACCGCGGTCGGTTGACGCTCATGTTGATGCCGCGCGGTCGCGGGTGGACCGGTGGCCTGCATCCGCACGACGATGCGGCCCGCGTGTTCAATCTTGAGGAGTGTCCGATCGCGAATCCCGTGCTCGTGCAATGCTGGCGCGACATGCGCGAGCGATTGCATGGGATGCCGACGGATCGGTTTCTTCGCGTCTCGTTCCGCTTGTTGACCGCCGAGGCGGGTCAGGAGACCGTCGCCGTCGTGGTGCAGGGCGGCGAGGCGTGGAGCGGTGCCGCGGAGTGGGCGACGGCGTTGCTGCGCGCGTCGGCGCCGGTGCGTGCGGTGTGGTGGTTGCCGCGCGGCGGTGAGCCGGTCGGTCTGGCGGGCGACGTGGACCAGGAGGGCGGGGCGGTTCGCGCGGCGCTTGCGCTCGAGCCGGCCGCTCCGCGTGGCAACGCGGCGCTCGACGAGGCCGCTGAGGCCGGACGCTACGAGCCGGATGCACGCGAGGCGCTCGCGTTCGCGCAGGTGAACCCGGCCGTGGCCACCGCGCTGCGTGATTTCGTGTACGCGTCGGTCCAGTCGTTCGCGCCGCAGCGCGTCGTCGACGCGTATGCTGGCAGCGGGGAACTGACCGAGCGCTTCGCGCGCGATGGTGCCCACGTGGTATCGATCGAGGCCGATCCATCGGGCACGGCCGCCACGCGTCGTCGCGTCGAAGACGCGGGGCTCACTGGTCGCGTGGACGTGGTGACCGCGCTTGTCGAGTCGGCACTCGCCTCCGCGCTGCCCGCGGATGTCGTTGTGCTCAATCCGCCGCGCGCCGGTCTGGCGCCGGGGGTGACGGCGCTGTTGGAGCAGGCGGCTGGCCGTGGCCTACGCGGTCTCGTATACGTGAGTTGTGACCCGGCGACGCTCGCGCGAGATCTCGCGCGCGTGCCGGGGTGGCGCATCGATGCGGTGCGCTGTTTCGACATGTTCCCGCAGACGGCCCACGTGGAGACCGTCTGTGTGCTGCGTCCGGAGACGACAACATGAAGTACATCGTGGATGTGCACGGCGAGCGCGTGACCGTGGAGCTGGACGGTACGCAGGCCGTGGTGGACGGCGAACGCGTAGAGGTCTCGCTGTCGTCGATTGAGGGGACGCCAGTGCGGCTGTTACGGATCGGTGAAGAGGTCCATCGGCTGGTCGCGCGCCGGGGCGAAACACGGGGCTGCTGGGCGCTCGATCTGGACGGGCGGCGCGTGGAGGCCGAGGCGTTGGATGAGCGGATGCGGGCGATCCGCGACTTAACGGCCGCCGCCGCGGCGGCCAGCGGACCCGCGCCGTTGATGGCGCCGATGCCTGGCCTCGTGGTGCGGGTTTCCGTGGGCGTTGGCGATACCGTGAGCGCGGGGCAGGGGCTCGTGGTCGTCGAAGCCATGAAGATGGAAAACGAGCTGCGGGCGTCGGTGGCCGGTGTGGTCACGGCGGTGCTGGCGATCCCGGGGCAGGCCGTCGATAAGGGCGCGCTGCTGGTTGAGCTGGGGCCGATCCCGTCGGTGTAGGACGCCGGTACCGCGATCGGCCCCGATCGGCGTTCATCCCTGGATGGGCGCGGTTCGGCGCATCCGGTTCACGCCCTTGATCACCATGAACAGGGTGAACGCGACGATCAGGAAAGTCAGGACTTGATTCACGAAGAGGCCGTAGTTGAGGGTGGCCACTCCCGCCTTCTTGGCGTCGTCGAGTGTGGCGAAGGGGCCGCCCTGCAGGGCCACGAAGCGATTTGAGAAGTCGACGCCGCCGGTGGCCAGTCCCACGACGGGCATGATGATGTCGTTGACCATGCTGTCGACGATCTTCTGAAACGCCCCGCCGATCACGACACCGATCGCCAGATCCATGACGCTGCCCTTCATGGCGAATTCCTTGAACTCCGACATCATCGACATGCTGACTCCTGACTCGGGGGGCGGGTACGGTCGCGCGTTGGGGACAGTCTGGCTGAGCGCTGGGGCGGTAGGCAAGCGGGCTGGAGCATGACCAGTACGGCGTCGTCCGGCGGAACGACCCTCAACCCTCGGATTGACACAGACTTCAATGCTGAGTAACCTACGGGTCTGTCCCGTTTTCCGGGCGAATCAGCTTTTCGCAGTGCCTGTTTTCCCTTCGTAGTTCCTTTATCTCTTTCTGAGCGCCTCTGGTGGCGTCTCCGAATCACGCACGGATCACGTTAGCATGAAGACCTACAGCGCGACCCCGAAGG
>CANHNQ010000020.1 GCA_947462095.1 Gemmatimonadota bacterium | reverse complement strand
TCCACGAACAGCTGCTGCGACATGTTGCGCGTCTCGGCCAGCGCATTCATGTACGCGTCACGGTTGTTGTCGTGACCGGCGTACTTCTCGTACAGGCGCGGGATGTTCGAGTTGCGACGCAGCTTGTCGGGCTCCTGCATGTACCAGTTGGCCACCAGCTCCATGCCGTCCGGATTCGCGTGCGTCATGAGAATGATGCAGTCGTTCAGGATCCGCATCGTTTCGTCGTCGGTGCGGCTGGCGAGCTGATAGAACGATTCCATGAGCTGCTGGGCGCCGAGCACTTCGGTCGCGTGCAGGCCGCCATCGATCCAGAACACGACCTTGCCTTCCTTCGCCAGCTTCGCGGCTTCGGCCGAGTCGAGACCGTCGGCCGTCGCGAGCCGGCTCGAGATCTCCTTGTAGCGGGCCAGATTCTTCAAGTTCGCCGGCGAGGAAACGATCGCCATGATCTGCGGGCGTCCTTCCTCGGTCAGGCCGATCGTATCGAGGATCACGCGGTCGCTCTGCTTCGCAATGGTTGCGAAGAAGGCGTGCAGCTTGGTGTAATTCGGGAGCTCGTAGTCGGCGCCGATGTCGTGCCCAAAGAATTCCTTGGGGGACGTGAGGCGCTGCTGAGCCGGGAGCGTGGCCGGCAGGGCTGCCGCGAGCAACAGCGCGGTGGAGAGCCGGGTGGCGCGACGCAGGCTGATCATGCAGGGGGACGGGTGGAGAGGATACTGGGACAGCCGGACGCGGCTGCCGGATTCTCCCGCGGGGGAGTCATCAGGGATACGATGCGGCTTGGGATGGCGTTGGGCAAATGTTGGCCCGAAATGACCCGATTGACGAACTTTCGGCCATCACGGGAGTTCGATGTCCCATCGGCCTTCGTTTCGACCCTCATCCCGCCCCGACATGACCTACTCACCGACCCGTGTGGCCGCGTTGCTCGCGACGAGCGCCGCCCTGATCGCCGCTCCGCTGTCCGCCCAGGCCAAGCCGCCGGCCAAGCCGCCCATGGCCGAGATGGACCATTCCAAGATGGACCATTCCAAGATGGACCATGGCGCCGCCAAGGCTGAGGGCTGGAAGGAGCTCGACGCCTACCACATGCTGATGATGGCCACCTGGCACCCGGCCAAGGACAAGAACGACCTCGCACCGATCCGCGCCAAGGCCACCGAGATGGTGGCGTCGGCCAAGCTGGTGGCCGCATCGAAGTCGCCGACGGCGTGTCAGAAGCCGGAGCTGCTGAAGGCCCAGGCCGGATTGCCGGTGGAGACCGAGAAGGTGGCGGCCATGGTCGCCGCGAAGGCGGCTGATGCCGAGCTCAAGGCGGGGCTCAAGGAGCTCCACGATCGCTTCGACGTGCTGGAAGGGTGCGCGGGTGCGGGGATGAAGCACTAGGCTGGGATAGCAAACTGCCAACAGCCTAGGAAGCAGGAAGGAGGGTGTCGGGGAGGAGGAGGCAGGAACCACGCGCGGTTCACCTGCTTCCTCCCTCCTGACCCCCTCCTTCCTGCTTCCTAAGCGGTTGGCTTTTTCGTGCTCAGTTCCGCGCCGCCAACCCTAGATGATCTCGCACGCCCCACCGGCACATGCCACCGTATCGCCCAGCGTCGTCATGTCCACGCCTTCCAGCAGCATGGTGTAGTCGACCTCGCGGTACGACAGTGCGTTCCAGCGGATCATGTCCGACTCGGTCGTGACTTCTTCGCGCGGGGCCTGCGCGTAGATCTTGTCGCCCGTTTCGCGCAGCAGCGAAATGCCGGCGAAGTACTCCTTGTTGTCCCAGATGAACTGCTGCACGGCTTCCCACTCTTCGTCCTTCACCGTGACGGTGTTGGACACGTTGTGGTGCAGGCCCGGGTTGTACTGCTCGTGACGGCGACCGGCGCGGACCCAGTGTTCCTGCACGAGGCGCACGTACTCGAGGAACTGCACGGCGCCGACATCTTCGCGCAGGATGGCGTCGGGCTCGGCGCTCACCGGGAAGGTGATCACGTCGGTCGTCTCGGGATCCCACACCGACGTTTCGGTCATGTGCGGATTGTGCAGCTTGAACCACTGGTACAACGGCTCCGTGCGCGCGGCCTGCACGCGACGGAAGTAGTGACGCGCATGGTGCGGATGAATGCCCGATCCTGCGCCCAGCACGAGGCTGGCCGTGCCTTCGGGCTTCACGCACGTGATACGCGCGGCCGGCTCGATGCCAAGATGTTCGGCGATCGCGGCGTTGGTGTCGAGGCATTCCTTCGCGCCACGCTCCAGCACCGACGGATTGAGCAGCAGCGACGGCCGATCGAGAATGCCGCAGATGGAGACACCCAGCAGCGACTCACGCTCGTTGATCACGCGCGTAGCGGCGCCAAGGTACGGAATGTTGGTGTACGCCGCCTGCATCGTGCCCAGCAGCGAGGCCGCGCGGCAGCAGGCGAGGAACGACTCTTCGCTGTCGCAGGCGCCGGCGTTGATCGTGGTCAGGTTGCACATCTGCCAGCCCGACACGCGCGAGCCGACAGGTACATCGGGGCGCCCGTACTTGGCCAGCTTCGCCTGCGCCGCTTCGTCGACGATCATGTACGGCGCGAGGCCGATCTCCACGCACGGGTTCGCGCCGTATTCCGCGTCGTCTACAAAGTAGAAGCCGGGTTCACCGAACTCCTTCTGGAACTCGAACAGCTTCGAGAAGTCGGACGGCTGCACGGTTTCGCGCACGAGCACGGCGGAGTTGTTCGACTTGCCGCGCTGCGGGTTGGTTTCGAACCAGTTGCCCGTCTTGGCCGCCGCCATTTCATCGTCATCGGACGAGAACAGGCAGATCGTGGCCGAGCGACGGATGCCGCCGGAGAGCACGGCGACGGCCACGTGCATCATGATGTCGTACACTTCGATCGGCCGGAGCGCACGGCCCGGGACCTGGTCGAGCATCCGTTCGGCGGCGCTGAGCGCCTTCTTCAGCGGCAGGTGACCCGGCGCGCGGCCGCCCGACGTGCGCAGCGGCTGTCCACGCGACCGGATGCCGCTGTAGTTGAACTCGATCTTGGTGCCGTCGATGTACGAGCGGATCAACGCGTCCAGCGCATCCGCCCACCCTTCGAGCGTATCGGGCACCATGTAGTGCACGACCGGCAATTCGTTCTCGGCCGCACGGAGCGGGAACGTGGGGAGCTGCGCCACATGCTGCTTCTGCACGCTGAAGCCGACGCCCGTGCCCGACATGAGCAGGAAGAAGGACTCCTTGAACGCGTCGAGACGATCCATGTGCGTGAACGCGCAGTTGAACATGCGCGCGTTGTTCGCTTCGATCGCGCGACCGCCGAACTGCAGGGAGCGCATCGACGGCAGGATCGCGCGCCGCTGCAGCGCCGCCTCCGTGTCCGCCATGAGCGCCCGCATCGGGCGTCCACCGAAACCAGCCACCGGCAGGTCGACACGGTCCGCGAAGTGGTCGCGGTGCATGTCCATCACGCGCGTGAACGCTTCCGACGGCGTTTCGCGCCGGCCCAGATCTTCCCGGTAGCGCGAGTAGCGCGACAGAAAGATGTAGTCCTGCAAGCCGTTCTCGGCGTGCACGTTGAGGCGATGCTGGGCGCGGGCGGCGCGATACAGCACGTAGCGCTTGGCGATATCCCAGTGCCCACGCGCTGCGATCATCATTTCGACGATGTCCTGGATCTCCTCGACCGTGGGGACATGGTCCTGGGCGCGACGCTCGACGGTGTTCACCACGAGCTGCGTGATCGCGCAGACGTCGGCAAAGTCGGTGAAGCCCAACCCGAAGCGATGGGCGGCGTCGTCGTGCGCCGGGTTGGGCGCATCGTCGTGACGCGACGCGTAGAACGCGAGGGCGATGGCGCGGGTGATCCGCTCCGGATCCCACGGGGCCGAGTGGCCGTCGCGATTGATGACCTGCGTGACCGCCTTCATACCGGCGTCGTCGTAGCTGGCTCGAATTTCATTGCTGCGGGGGGCGACGGACGTGGCCAAGTGTGCCTCCTTCGGGTGAACCAGCGATTGAATGCACACCCCCGAGGACCAGCGCCTTCCCCCCGGAGGACAGGCCGGGTGAGAAAGAGGCTCCTTGCGATGCGCAGCAAGGAGCCCAGCGGAGCCGGCGCCCTTCCACGTGAAGGGCACCAGCGATCCCCGGCGTGCCCTCCCTCGAGGGTGCGCGCGGACTCCGGCAGATGGTAGGTCTTCTGGCTCGGGATTCGTCCTCCGGAGCGGCCTTCCCGTGCACCCCGACATGGGTGCCCAGTGGCGCGCTGCTCCTTCGTCCTCCCTTACAGCGGCGGGGCCGCCCCGGAATCGCACCGGGTTCCCTCTTAGCGCCGATCCCAGCGTCAGGATCGGTGACCATCTACCTATGTCTTGAAACAGTTGCCTGCTGTCACGAACAACAGCCGGAGACTCAAGTTCCCGCGAAAGGGCGATTAAGTCAATACTTGTTTCCTTACACAATCATCAAAATGCCCCGAGTTCTGGGCCCCGATTCCGGTGCCGGGGCTTGAGGGTGTCGCTTTTGTAACGAACGATCCCGGCAGCAGCGCAGAGGGCCGGCCGTCGAAACGGTCCGGCCCTCTGATGGTCGATTCCTACATCGCGATCTTCTTCCCCTCAAGCTTCTTCTTCTGCTCCCGCAGGTGCTCTTCCAGCTTGAGCCGCGGAATACCCTTGGCCAGCCACTCCGGGGCCTTCTCACCCTTCAGGTAGCTGTCCCAGTACTCCATGAGCCGCAGGTCGTAGTCCTTGCGGTTCTTGAGCTGCGCAAGGCCGTGATTCTCGCCCACGTACTCCAGCAGGATCACGTCTTTGTCGAGCTGACGGAGGGTGTTGTAGAACGTGATGCCCTGATTGAAATCGACCGCACCGTCCTTGTCGTCATGCAGGATGATGAGCGGCGTCTTCACCTTGTCGGCAAAGCGGTTGGGCGAGTTCCGCTCATAGGCGTCCTTGTTCTCCAGGAAGTTGCCCTTGAAGCGCCCCTGCGAACTCTGGAAGATCCCCTGATTGGTGTTCCCCGAGTTCCAGTACACCGAGCTGTACATGCTCACCATGTCGGTCAGCGGCGCGCCGGCGACGGCACTCTTGAAGATGTTGGTCTGACCGATCAGGAACGCGGTCTGGTACCCGCCCCACGAGTGACCGTGCAGGCCCACGTTGGCCGAGTCCACGACGCCCGTCTTGATGGCCGCCTTCACCGCCGGCACGACGCTCCACACGGCGCTCATGCCGGGGTCGTTGAGCTTGTACACAATGTCCGGCAGGAACACCGCGTAGCCGCGCGAGTTGTGCACGCCGATCAGGGCGTTCGGCGAGCTCGAAAAGGTGGGCGAGTAGAAGCTGTTCAGGTTGTCCGACTGCAGCTCGTAAATGAACACCAGCGTCGGATACTGCTTGCCCTCTTCGTAGCCCGCGGGGAGATAGAGCGCGCCCTGCAGTGAGTCGCCCTTCTCGGTCACGTAGCTGACCAGACGCGAGCCGGCCGACCACGCCACGCCGTTCAGGTTCGGGTTCGCATCCGACAGGCGCACGGAGTCGGCGATGGCGCCGTTGCCGAAGCTCACGCGCCAGTAATCGGGGAAGCGCGTGGATGTCTGAATCGACGACACCCACACCTCGGCGTCGCGCGCCTTCATCGGCGCATGTCGCGCGTCGCGCCAGCCGGTGATCGCCACCGCGCCCGCCTTCGCGGGATCGATGCGCACGATCGCTTCCTTCTTGGTGAGCGCCTGCTGCGCGGCCATGTACACCGGCTTGGCGAGGTCGATATTGCGCTCGCGCGGGTCGGTGTTGATCACGCGCGTGTAGCGGGTGCGCGTGGCGCGCCCGTTCACGGTGAGATTCGTCCAGCTTTTGCCGGCCATGCCGATGCGCCACACGTCGTAGTTGTCGCTGATCAGCGCGAAGCGCCCGTCCTTGCTCCAGCCCACGATGTTGGTGCTGGGCCGGTCCACGTTGTGATCGTCTTCCGTGTCGATGAATGACACCGGCGCGCCGGCGGTCACGTTGGCGATGCCCTTCGTGGCCACATCATACGCGTGGAAGTTGCCGTCGTCCCAGAAGAGCACCGACTTGCCGTCGGGTGACAGCGTGGAGGTGCCGCGCAGCTCCTTCTTCACCAGCGTGCGCGTGCCGGTGCGGGCGTCGATGAGATACAGATCGCGACGCTGGATGCCGTCGGTGCTGCTCTGGCGCTCGTAGGCCTGATTGTCGGTGCCGAGTACGTAGCGATCGCGCGCGCCGAGGGTGCCGGTGCGGACCACGTCGTCGGTGAGCTGCACGACCTTCTGGGTGGCCGGCAGGTAGGTGGCCAGGAAGGAGAAGCTCTTGTCGGCGTTTTCCTGGACCATCTGCAGCGACTGCAGGCGCGCGTCCTTGCTATGCCACAGAATGAGCGATGGCCGGTCTTCATCGTCGAGCAGGTCGCTCTTCGGGACCGGGGGCGTGGCCACACGGAGGCCGATCGCAAGCCCATCCATCTGTTCCAGCCAGCGGGGCGTGCGCTCCGGGCTCACTTCCATGCCGGCCGGGAGGGCGGCGGTGGCGCCGTTGCCCACCGCGATCATCTGCTGCGTCGGCGTGCCCACGCGCGAGACGGCGGCGGCGCTCCACATGGTGTCGGTCGCGGCGCTGTCGATCGTGCCCTTGAGATACGCGAAGGCGGGGAAGCTGTCGGTCCACGCGAGGCGGCGGTACAACGCCTTGCCGGCGTCGATCGATTTCACCGTGCCGGTCGCGAGGTCGCGCAGCTGCACGCCGTTCCCCAGCTGGTCGCGCGCATCGATGGTGTAGCTGAGCCAGCGGCCTCTGTCGTCGAACGCAAAGTCGCCCACATTGCCCACGTTGAAGCTGGCGTTGGTGCCCAGCTCGTGGAGCAACAGGTCGGTGCCTTCCACGCGTGCCGTCCCCCCACCGAGCGGATTCCCCCCCATCCCGGGGGCGCCCGGGCCCGGTGGTGCCCCACCACCGGCCCCACCGCCACCGCCGCCATTCGTTTCCGGCGCGTAGGCGTGCATCGCGATCCACTTCGGGGTGTCACCGCTGAAGGAGAAGCGACGGATCTTGTCGAACTCGCGCGCCTCACCGGTGGTGAGGTTCACCAGGCGGAGCTTCGACTGCACGGCGCGCCGTTCGCGGCGCATGCGCTTCTGGTCGGCCGCCTTGGGGTATACCAGCATGGCCGCCCACTTGCCGTCGCCGGAGAGTTGGAGGGCGGCATTGCCACCGCCACCGGGAGGTCCACCGGCCGCCGCAGGCGCCTCGCCGATCGGAAAGCGGTGCTCCTTGCCGCCCATCGCGGTCTGACGGATCACCACCTCGGCGTCGCCTTCGTTCGGCGCCACCGTGTAGGCAAACCAGGCGCCGTCGTTGGACAGCGAGGTGCCGCGAATGGACTTCCAGGCCGAAATGTCGGTCGGCGTGATGGCGCGGGGGGCGCCGCCACGGCCGCCGGCTGTCGCGCCGGCGGATTGAGCGAACGCCACGGTGGGAGCCGCAAACAGCAGCGCTCCGATCGCGAGGGGCCGCCTCGGGAAAACAAACATCGGGTCTCCGAGTGTGAGAGGTCGAGGGGAAGCTATGGCTGGCGCTGGAGTCCGCTACCCGCGACGGACTGTCACGGTTTCGCCGGACACTGTTACAGCCCCGATCGCTCGTTCGTCATTTCCTCGACGAACGACCTTTCTCCTGCTCAGAATCCCTTGAAGATGTCCCGTACACGAGTGCTCCTGGCGCTCGCGGCGAGCATCATGGCCGGCGCCGATGTCGAGCCTGTGCACGCGCAGTCGCTGCCAGCAAACATGCCGACCCCGGCTCAGGCGCAGGACCTCCTGCAGAACCGTCCCGAATTGGTGGCGCAACTGCGGCAGCGGATCCAGGCCTCCGGTCTCTCCGCCGACCAACTCCGGGCGCGCCTGCGCGCGGCCGGCTACCCCGAGTCGTTGCTGGAACAGGTCATGGGCGGCGCGGCCGTCGGCGGGGCGGCTGCTCCGTCCGATTCCCTGATCAGCGCCGTGCGCGCCCTCGGTATCGTCGATTCGACCGATGCGGTCTCGCTGCGGCGCATCGTCCTGGGCGGCAGCGCGAGCGGTACCTCAACGGTTCCCGGGAATAGCTCCATGGCGCCCGCCGGGACCGCTGCGAACACCACCCCGGCCAGCGCCAGCGCCGCCCGCCTGCTCAGCACCAGCTACGCGCCCGACGGCTCCACGCTGTTCGGCTACGCGCTCTTTGCACAGCCGACGACGGTGTTCGATGCGAACGCCGGCGGGCCGATGGACGCGTCGTACAAGCTGGGGGCCGGCGATCAGCTCGTGCTCATTCTCAGTGGCGATGTCGAAGCGGCCTACACCCTCGATGTGACCCGCGAAGGCTTCGTGGTGATCCCCGTCGTCGGCACGGTGCCGGTGGCGAATCTGACGCTCGGCGATCTCGACGTCCTGCTCCGGGCGCGGCTCCAGCGCGTGTACTCGGGGATGGGAAGCAGCACCCGCTTCTCGGTCAGCGTGGCGCGACTGCGCAGCAATCAGGTGTTCGTGGTTGGCGATGTGCAGCAGCCGGGCAGCTATCGCATCTCGAGCGCCGGCACGGCGCTCACGGCGCTCTACGCGGCCGGCGGTCCCACGGAGCGCGGGTCGCTGCGCCACGTGGAAATCCGGCGCCGCGGCCGGCCGACGCAGCGCTTCGACGTGTATGAGTACCTGCTGCGCGGTGATGCCAGCGGCGATGTGCGTCTCGAGAATGGGGATGTCGTGTTCGTCCCCACGCACGGCGCCCGTGTCCGCGTGAGTGGCGGCGTGCTGCGCCCTGCCACCTATGAGCTGCGCCAGTCCGAATCGCTCGACGATCTCGTCGCCACCGCCGGCGGCTTCAGCGACGACGCGTCTCGGCGTCGTATTCGCATCCAGCGCATCGTTCCCCCGACGCAGCGCACGGCGGAGGGCAGTGACCGTATCGTGCTCGATGTGAGCCTGCCGGATGCCACGAAGGGGATCACGGCCGCGCGGATTCCGATTGAAGCCGGCGACATCGTGGAGGTCCCGCGCGTCTCGAACCGTGTGCGCGACCGGATTACCATCACCGGCAACGTGTGGCAGCCGGGCTCGCAGGGCATCGACAAGGCCAGTACGCTGAACGATGCGATCCGGCGCGCCGGTGGGCTCAAGTCCGACACGTATCTCGGACGCGTGATCATCTCGCGTCTGCGCGCCGATTCCACGCGTGAACAGATCCGCGCCACGCTGCGCACCGACGGGACGACGGCGACACCGGTGGCGTTGCAGGAAGACGACGAGATTTCCGTGTTTTCGCTCACGGAGTTCCGCGCACCGCAGTATGTCGCCCTGAGCGGCGCGGTGCGCACGCCGGGACAGTATCCGTTTCGCGACGGCATGACGATGCGCGACCTGATCATGCAGGCCGGCGGCCTGCTGCCGAGTGCCTCATTGAAGGACGCGGAGATCGCACGCCTGCCCGAGACGCGCGCGCCGGGGCAGCTGGCGATCACGTTTCGCGTGCCGCTCGACTCGTCCTACGTGCTGAACTCGTCGGCCGCTGCGGCGCCGGTCGGTGACACGCGCCTCTCCCCGTACGACAACGTGCTCGTGCTGCGCCAGCCGGATTGGCAGATGCAGTCCGTCGTGACGCTCACGGGCGAAGTGCAGTTCCCCGGCACGTATGCGCTGACGTCGAAAACGGAGCGGCTCTCCGACGTGATCGCCCGCGCCGGCGGGCTCACCACCTCGGCGTACCCCGCTGGCGTTTCGTTCTATCGGGCGGAGCAGGCGGTCGGACGCGTCGGTGTCGACCTCCCGGGCGTGCTCGAGAATCCGAAGGATCGGGACAATCTGCTGCTCATCGACGGCGACTCCGTCCATGTGCCGCGCTACAACGCGCTCGTGTTGGTGTCGGGGGCGGTGAATTCCGCCGTCGCGCTTCCGTACGAGCCCGGTGCCTCGCTGGCCTCCTATCTGCGCGCGGCCGGCGGCACGACGCGCAATGCCGACGTGAAGCGCGCGTACGTGGTGCAAGCCAACGGCAAGGTTGAAACGAAGCATCGCTACCTCGGCGTGATCGCCACGCAGCCGAAGCCCCGTCCGGGCAGCCGGATCATCGTGCCGTCACGCGATCTGAGCGACCGGCGCGACGTGATGCAGTACCTCGGCACGGTCACGCAGGTTCTTGGCAGTCTGGTGACCCTCGTGGTCGTGCTTAACCGAACAAACTAGGCATCGGGCTCGACGTGGTGGAATCGGTCGGCGCTGACGCCTACAGGCCGGCTCCTCCCGTGCCGATGCTCTCGAGGATGTGTTCCCGGCATGACCTGGCGACACGCCAGCCATGTCGGGGGCGATGCAGGATGCCGGGAGTCGCGACGCCGCGACGCACTATTGGCCGCAGACCGTAACCATCATGACGTCACATTCCGCAGCTCCGACCCCGGCGCAATCGCCGGTGGCCGATTCACCCACCGGACGCCGCAGGGCGCCGTGGCTGACGCACACGCAATTGTTCGTGCTCGACGTCGTCATGCTGACGGCGGTGTGGGGTATTGCCTGGTCGCTGCGCTTTGAGGGGCTCAGTTGGCTCACCTCGGGCTGGCGCGAGGCGGCGACGTATCATCTCGTGCTGGCCGTGCCGATGTGGCTCGGCATCATGGCCGCGTTCCGCCTGTACCGTCGCGCCTGGGGGATGGCCTCGATTGAAGAGCTGAAGGCGATGCTGGCAGCGGTGTTCGTCGCGGCGGTCGCCAACGTCACGCTGGGGATCTTCCTGCTTCCGGTGCTGGGGCTGTCGCCGACGCGCCTGCCGTTGTCGGTGATCTCGTCGCACACGATGTGGAGCATCGTCGTTCTCACGCTGCCGCGTCTGCTGGCGCGGGTGTGGATCGTGTACCGCCGGAAGCATCGGGACCGGACCGTGCAGGTGCCGGTGCTCATCCTGGGCGCCGGTGCGTCCGGGCGCCTCACCGCGCGTGAAATGCTCGAGAACCCCGCGATGGGGCTGCATCCCATCGGCTATCTCGATGACAACGTGTTGAAGCACGGCCTGCAAGTGGGTGGTCTCGCGGTGCTCGGACCGGTGAGCGACCTCGCCGCGCGCATCCGTACGCACGGGGTGCGCCACGTCATCATCACGATGTCGAACGCCTCCGGTGCTACGATCCGGGAGATCGTCCGCACCTGCACGGAGGCCGGCGTGGAGATGCGCACGATGCCGCAAATCGGCGAGATCCTCTCCGGCCGTATCGGCGTGAACCAGCTGCGTCCGGTGGAGATTCAGGACCTGCTGCGCCGCGCGCCGGTGCAGACCGATCTCGGCTCCGTGCGACGAATTGTGGAAGGGCAAACCGTGCTCGTGACCGGCGCCGGCGGCTCGATCGGCAGTGAGCTGTGCCGGCAGATTGCGCGCAATGCGCCAGCGCATCTGCTCCTGCTGGGCCACGGCGAGAACTCGATCTTCGACATCCAGCAGGAACTGCGCTCGCATTTCCCGACGGTGCCACTCACGTGCCTGATCGCGGACGTCCGCGACGAGACGCGGCTCGATGCGATCTTCAGCCAGCACCGCCCGAATACGGTGTTCCATGCGGCGGCGCACAAGCATGTGCCGCTGATGGAGGACAACCTGGCGGAGGCGATCACGAATAACGTGAAAGGTACGCGTACGCTGCTCGATACCGCCGTGCGGTATGAGACACCGCAGTTCGTGCTCATCTCGAGCGACAAGGCGGTGAATCCGTCCAGCATCATGGGCGCGACGAAGCGGATCGCCGAGCTGCTCGTGCAGCGCGCCGCGGTCGCGACCGGCCGGAACTATGTGAGCGTACGCTTCGGGAATGTGCTGGGGAGCCGTGGCAGTGTGGTGCCGACGTTCTTGCGGCAGATCCGGGCCGGCGGGCCGATCACCATCACGCACCCGGACATGCAGCGCTACTTCATGACGATCCCGGAGGCTGTGCAGCTGGTGCTGCAGGCGGCGGTGCTCGGCCGCGGCGGTGAAGTCTTCGTGCTCGACATGGGCGAGCCGATCAAGATCGTCGATCTGGCGTCCGATCTGATCCGCCTGTCGGGACTGCGCGTGGGCGATGATGTTGAGATTCACTTCACCGGACTGCGTCCGGGCGAGAAGCTCTTTGAAGAGCTTTCACGCGATGACGAGAGTCTGCAGCCCACGTCGCACCACACCGTACTCTGCTCGCGGCTGGGCATTCCGCCGGCCGGGGTGCATGCCCACGTGGATGCCCTGGTGGAGTCGGCGATGCGTCGTGAGGACGACACGGTTCTACGGAAGCGAATCGCAGAGCTGGTACCGGAGTACATCGCGCTGGGTACCACGCATCCAGTGGCGCGCGAGCTCACACTGGTGGCCTGACACGACAAAGCCCCACGCCGCCGCCGTCTTGGCGCGTCGTGGGGCTTCGTCGTAACCGCGTGCGAGCTTAGAAGCTGACGATGTCGAGGTAGGCCTTCCGGAACGTCTCGACTTGCGGCAGCGTCGCATCTTCAAGCGACGGCGCGTATCCCACGAAGGCGTCGGCACTGGCGATCCGCTTGACGGGCGCGTCGAGCCACGCGAAGCACTCGTCCGCGATCTTGGCGGCGATTTCCGCCCCGTAGCCCCACGAGAGTGAATCCTCGGTGGCCACGATGACGCGGCTCGTCTTCTTGACGCTTGCGAAGACCGTTTCCTGATCCCACGGCGAGAGCGTGCGCAGATCGATGACCTCGACGCTCGGTCCGCCTTCCTCGGCAATCTGATTGGCCGCCACGAGGGCGCGCTGCACGGTGGCGCCGTACGTGACCAGCGTGACGTCGGTGCCTTCACGCAGTACGTTCGCCTTGCCGAACGGAATCATGAAATTCGGTCCCGGGTAACGGCCCTTATTGTACGTCTGACGGTACAGGTGCTTGTGCTCGAGGAACAGCACGGGGTCTTCGCTGCGAATGGCGGTGCGGAGCAGGCCGTTGGCATCGAGCGCGTTGCTGGGGCACACCACGCGCAAGCCGGGGTTGTGCGTGAACAACGACGCGCCGGTCTGCGAGTGGTAGATGCCGCCCCGGATGTAGCCGCCGTACGTGGTGCGAATGACCACCGGGGCGCTGAAGGCGTTGTTCGAGCGCCAGCGCATCGTGGCGAGCTCGTCGCGAATCTGCATGAACGCGGGCCAGATGTAGTCGAAGAACTGAATTTCGACCACCGGCTTGTAGCCGCGGTGCGCCAGGCCGATCGCGCGTCCGATGATGTTCGCTTCGGCCAGCGGCGAGTTATACACGCGCCCGCCGCCGAACTTGGTCTGCAGGCCGTGCGTCACCTTGAACACGCCGCCCTTGCCCTTGACCTTGCCCAGGTGCTGCTCGCGCGACACGTCGGCCACATCTTCGCCGAAGACGAGAATGCGTTCGTCGCGCGCCATCTCGTCGCGCATACAGGCGTTGAGCAGGTCCACCATGGTGGTCGGCTCGCCCGTGAACTGCGGATCGTCTTCGGTGTCGAACTGTTCGGCCGTGGGATCGACATCCGGCGAGTACACGCCGAAGGTCACCGTGTCGGCACCCGGCTGCGGCTGCGCCAGCGCATCGTCGGTCGCCGCGAGCACCTCGGCGTCGACGGTGTCGCGCAGCGCCTGCAGCTCAGCCTCGGTCGCGAGACCTTCCGCGAGCAGATAGAGCGGGAACGTGGTCAGGGGATCGCGCGCGGCGTCGGCATCACGCTCGTCCTTTGGACGATAGAAGACTTCGTCGTCGGAGAGCGAGTGCGAGTAGGGGCGGATCACCTTGGCGTGCACGAAGGCTGGTCCCTTGCGTTCGCGCGCATAGGTCACCGCGCGGTCGAGCGCGGCATACGACGCCAGAAAGTCACAGCCGTCCACTTCTTGGATGTACAGCCCCGGGAACGAGGCCACGAGCTTCGAGATCGAGCCGCCGGCGGTGTTCACTTCCACCGGCACGGAGATCGCGTAGCCGTTGTCTTCCACGAGATACACCACCGGCAACTTGAGATTGCAGGCGGTGTTCAACGACTCCCAGAATTCGCCTTCGCTGGTGGTGCCGTCGCCGGTGGTCACCAGCGTCACCTCATCGCCGGGGAACCCGTCGGTGAGCTGACCCTGTGACGCCCGCAGCGTGGCCTCGGCGTTGCCGACCGCCTGGAGGAACTGCGTTCCCGTGGGCGACGACACCGACACGATGTTGAGATCCTTCTGTCCCCAGTGGCTCGGCATTTGCCGGCCGCCGGAGTTCGGATCGATGGCGGCCCCGACGGCGCTGTACAACATCTCGGCGGGGGTCATCCCGAGCTGCAGGCAGAGCGCACGGTCGCGGTAGTACAAGTAGAACCAGTCGTACGACGGACGCAGCACAAGGCCAGCGGCGGCGAGCACGGCTTCATGGCCGGCGCCGGAGATCTGGAAGAAGATCTTATTCTGACGCTTGAGCTGAATCTCTTTGTCGTCCAACCGGCGCGACGTGTACATCACGCGGTAGGCGTTCACCATCTGCTCACGCGTGAGCGCGGGCTCGGCGGCGGTTCCCTTGCGGGAGCGGCTCGGGCGGGTCGAAGTGGCCATCGAAGTGATCTGAAGGGCTGAAGACGAACGACCCTTTAACTTACTGCGGGACACCAGTAGAAGGGACTTTCTCCGGCAGGGATCGTGCGGTGCTTGCCGGATGTTGATTCTTGGGGCAGGTTGCCAGCACGGTCTCTTCTCTCCGGTGAAATTCTATGCATGCACCCACTTCTCCCATGACGCCGTCCAGCGGCCACTGCATCTTCTGCGATCTCATTCGCGGTGCCGCCGAAGTGTCGATCTGCTACGAAGATTCGATTGCGATCGCCTTCCTCGATATTCAACCGGTCAACCCCGGTCACGTGCTGGTCGTCCCTCGCGAGCACTACGAAGTGCTGCAGGACATCCCCAAGGAGATTGGCGCCCATCTGTATCAGGTCGCGGCAAAACTGATCCCACGGGTGCAGACGGCAGCGGGAGCCACCGACATGAACATCGTCGTGAACTCGGGCGCCGCCGCCGGCCAGAACGTGATGCACTACCACATCCACCTGATTCCGCGGCGCGAAGGCGACGGATTCGATGTGCCGCTGCCGTTCCCCGGCTCCCAGATGCCGAACCGTCAGCAGCTCGACGGCATGGCCGCCCGGATCGGGAGCATGTTGCGCGACCCCCTCACGAACAGCGGCATGAAGGGGTAAGCAGGCCACGGTGTAACGGTCCGGCTTCCGCCTTGACGGACGCCGGACCGTGATCGTATCCTCGCGAGGTCAGACAGCCCGTCGCAGCGATCGCCTCAGCTTTGGTGTGCGTGTCCACCCGGTTTTCCAGGAGGATGATGCGTTCCACTCGCGGTAGTTCCTGCCCGTGCCGCCCGGCGCACCCGGCGGTACCATCCCGACCTGCGTCGCGCCGCCTCTTTCGCACCGACCGCTCTCCACGCCCCGTCGCGAGGTTCACTGCCTCCGCCGGGGCGTCGTCACTTCGGCCACGAGTGGCGGCGCACGTCGCCGCGAAACAGGCCATGCGCCGCGCTGCGCTCCGCGACTGCGGCCAACGGTGCGTGTATTGCGCGGTCCGCCTCGATCATCGCACGGCAACGCTGGATCACGTGGTGCCGTTGGCGCGCGGCGGGGCGTACGACCCCGGGAATCTCGTGGCCGCGTGTGGCCCCTGCAATCGTCTCAAGGGTGAGATGCTCCCGTTCGAGTTTTTCGCGCGACATCCGTGGGCCGGTTCGAACTTTGTGCGCTACGCGCGGTCCGTGCACCGCGCGCTCAAGCGCGGCGCCCGCCGCGCGGTGAGCCTGGCCTTTGCCCGTGCGGACCTCATGGCGGCGTAGGTCCCTCGCGCCAGAGACGCGGGAATGCGACCATTCGGTACGCCTCGTTCCCTGGCGCGGCGCGCCCTGCGCGGCTCGTGTGTGCGCGGCGTCGTGCAACCGGGTGGCTTCGGTCGGACCTGCAGGGATCCCGTGCCTCTCTATGAAAGGACACTCGATGACGGCTTCGCTACAGAACGGGAGTGAACACGGCGGGTCTACCCCTCGCGTGGGTGTACTCGAGGAACAGACCTGGCCCGCCATGTGCGACGGGGACTGGCCCGTGGCCCTGCTACCGTTCGGGGCCACCGAGCCGCACAACACGCATCTGCCGTACGGTACCGATACGATCATGGCACGTGAGGTCGCCGCTCTGGTGGCTGCCACGTGTGCCTCACAGGGCGTGCACGTGATCGCGCTCCCCGCCGTGCCGTTCGGCGTGAACACAACGCAGCTCGACCTCCGGTTCACGATCAACATGATGCCCAGTACGCAGCTGGCGCTGTTACGTGATGTGGTGAACAGCCTCGAGCCGCACGGAGTGCGGGCGTTGGTGCTGTTGAACGCGCATGGCGGCAACGAGCTCCGCGCGTTGGTGCGGGAGCTGCAGCCCAGCACCCCGATCGTGCTTGCGATCGTGAACTGGTGGCAGGCCGGTGATCACCGCACGTTCGAGAGTGCGGGCGATCATGCCGGCGAACTCGAGACCGCGGCGATCATGCACGTGGCGCCGCATCTGGTGGTGCCCGATCGCAGCACGTGGGGCGATGGGCACGCCAAACCGAGTGTCTTCGACGGCGTGCGCGGCGGCTGGGCGTGGATGCCGCGACGTTGGACGCAGGTGACGGCCGATACCGGTGTGGGCGACCCGCGCGCGGCGACCGCGGAGAAGGGCGCGGCGTTCGTGGCGCAGGCGGTGGCGCGGATCGCGGCGTTCTGCGTGCAGTTGGCGGCGGCCGACCCGAACGCGATGTGGGCCGACCGGTAACGGACGTCTAGCGGCGCAGGTCGACGGTCTGCGCCACCATGTCGCCATGGCCGAAGTACAGCGAATGGCGCTTCTCGCCCGGCATCGACAACAGCACCACGATGTTGGCCTGATTCGGAAAGAGCTCGGCCAACAGCGTGTTGCGAATGGCGAGCGTGGCTGGTGCGCGCCCCGCGTCGAACTGAAGCAGATACCAGTGCACGGTGCCGCCCACCGGATCCTTGTCGACGCCCCGCTGCACCAGCTGCGCCGTGAGCGCGCGGCCATTGGCCGACAGGCTGACCTTGGCGTTGAAGTACGCCGTGAAGAGCGAGTCGGCCTTGGGGTCGCGATCCAGCGCGAAGTCGGGGCGACGCGCATAGGCGCGCAACCCCTTCTCCAGGTCATCGCTGAACAGCCGCACCTTCCACATGACCGTGCCGTTCTCGACGACGGCGCGGGTGTGGGTGCTGTGCACCTCGTGCATGACGACACGGGTGTCACGCGCCGTCTCGCCGCCACCGAACAACACGGCGGCTAAGGTCAGCGTGGCGAGTTTCATCCGATCGGGCGCGTGCTCGCACCCTTCGTAAACGTATTGTTCGTGCGATCCACGTCCGCATATCCCGAATCGGGATCGGCCGTGACCTTGGCAATCTCCTTGTCGGAGAAGAAGCCGTAATCGTGCGACTTCTCGTTGTTGCGCCAGACCTCCGCCGGCATCTTCACCCGCTCCTTGGTACCATCGGTAAACTCGATCTCGAGCTCCAACGGCAGCACGAGCCCGCCCTTGTTCTCGGCCGTAATGCGGTGATAGAACTTGCCGCGCTTGGTCGTACCCACGAACGCCTGCGCATCCTGGGACTCGACCTTCGTGATCGCCTGATCATTGTTGTACGTGCTGTAAAACCACCCACGCCAGAAGTAGTCGAGCCGTTCACCGGCGCCACTGGCCAGCGTACGGAAGAAGTCGGCTGGCTGCGGATGCTTGAACATCCACTTCCTCGAGTACTCCTGAAACGCGAGATCGAAGCGCTCGGGCCCCAGTACCTTCTCGCGCAGCATCACGAGTCCGGCGGCGGGCTTGCTGTAGCCGTTGTTGCCGAACTGCCGATGCACGAAGTCCGACTCGGTCATGAGGGGCACCTGATCGGCGTCCTTCATATAGTTCACGATGTTGGGCGCCGGGCCGCGCAGGCGCGCCGCCGGCCAGTTCTTGTCGTAGTCAAGCGAGCCGTAGTACTCGAGAAACGAGTTCAGCCCCTCGTCCATCCATGTCCACTTCCGCTCGTCGGTGGCCACGATCATCGGGAACCAGTTGTGTCCGACTTCGTGAATGGTCACCGAGGCGAGCGCGTATTCCTGATTCTTCGTGTATTTGCCGTCGGCGCCGGGGCGGCCGCCGCAGAACGCGATCATCGGATATTCCATGCCACCCACTTGGCCGTTCACATTCGACGCCTGTGGATACGGATACTCGAATGCCATGCGGCCGTAGCTGCGCATGGTTTGTGCGATGGCCTTGGTCGAAATGTCGCTCCACAAGGGCATCGCGTCGCGCGGATACACCGAGTGCAGTTCAATGGTGCGGCCGGCAGGCGCATAGCGGAAGCCGGCGGCGTCCCACACGAACGTCTTGCTGCTGGCCCACGCGAAGTCGCGCACATTCTCCGCGGTAAAGCGCCACGTGATCGGCGCCGTACCGGCCGGCCGCGCACCCGCGGTGGCCACTTCGTTGGGGCGCACGATGAACACCGACGTGTCGCCCGCGATCGCGGTGGCCAGGCGCGTACGCTGCGTGGGCGTGAGCACCTGCAGCGGATTCCGGAGTGTACCGGTGGAGCGCACGATGTGATCGTGCGGCACCGTGATGCTCACGTCGTAGTTGCCGAAGTTGAGATAGAACTCACCTTGGCCCAGGAACGGGTCGTTCTGCCAGCCGGTCACATCGTCGTACACGGCGGCGCGCGGGAACCACTGCGCCACCTCGTAAATCCATCCGTCCTTCACCTGTTCGCGCACGCCGCGGCTGTTGTTGCCCCCCTCGGGCACCACGAACGACCAGTCGATGTCCACCACGGCCTTGCCGCCGGTGGGAATCGGTGCGTCGAGGTTCACGCGCATCTGCGTGCCGTTGATGATGTAGCGCGCCGGCTTCGCCGTTTGTCCGTTCACCGAGACCAGCGCTACGCGCGTGATGGCGTAGCCGCCGGTCGCCTCTTCCTCGGGGAGCAAAAAGCGGCGGGCCTGTGGTGACATGGTGGCTGGCAGCGCCGACTTCGTCATGTTGGCGCGGCTTGTCGTGGCTTCGATGTTCTGATCGAGCTGGAACCACAGGTAGCCGAGTGGCTGCGGCGAGTTGTTGTGGTAGGTAATGCGCTCCGAGCCCTTCACCGAATGCGTGGTGGTGTCGAGGGTGGTGCGGATCACGTAGTCCACCCGCTGCTGCCAGTAGCGCGTGCCCGGCGAGCCGGACGCATCGCGGAAATCATTCGGCGACGGCCATTCATCGAGCGCGCGGAACGACGACTTGTTGACCTTGGAGTTCGGCTCGGCGTTCAGCCACTGCTGCGCGGGCAACGCTGCGGGCCGCATAGCCGGAACGAGCAGCAACGTGACCGCAACGGTGCGGAGAGAGATTCGCATGCGACGTAGACGAGAGGAGAGAGTCATGACCATGCGCCGAGGCGCTGGACCAGCAGCAGAAGGGCGAGACCACCGGTCACGCCCACCAGAATGTGTACCCAGCGGCGACGCTGAAGTATCGCCGGGACGAGCGCGGCACCAATGGTGAGTACGACACACAGAATGACGAGCTGCCCGAGCTCGAGTCCGATGTTGAACGCAAGCAGCGGACCGGCGATGCTTTCTTCGTTGCCGAGCAGCGCCCGGAGGTACGTCGAGAAGCCCAATCCGTGAATGAGACCGAAGCACAGCGCCATGAGGTAGCGCGAGAGCGTGACCGGGTTCTCGGGGCGCTGCGGGGTGGCGGCGGTGTAGGCGCCGAGCGCCGTCACCAGAATGGTGGCCGGGATCAGCGTTTCCACGAGCTGCGACGACACCGATACCAGCCGCAGCGTGGCGAGGGCCAGCGTGACGCTGTGGCCCACGGTGAACGCGGTGACGAGGATGGCCAGACGGCGCCAATCACGAATGCCGAACGGAATGGCGAGCGCCGTGACGAACAGGAGGTGGTCGTACCCGGCGAAATCGGCGATATGCCGAAAGCCGAGTTCGAGATAGAGGCTCAGTAATCCACCGGTCGCAGATATGACTCGCCGATGCCAGACTGACTCACCAACGCAGTGGCCGGTGGCCGACGCTTCCAATGCGTGCCGTTCAAGCGCTTCGACACGAGCGTGAGTTCGTCACGCTGAAAGCCGCGCGAGCGCAGGGCCTCGTGCGAGAAGCCATGCAACATGCCGTTCAGAATCTCATCGGCGCGCGCATAGCTGATCCCGAGGTCGCCTTCGTCGGTCTGTCCGGCGATGAGATCGGCGGTGGCGGGCTTGGTGATGATGATCTCGGGCACGCCCAAGTGCCGAGCGAGCGCCCACACCTGTGTCTTATAGAGATCGCCGATGGGATTGATCGGTGGCGAGTCGTCGGCGTGCCACGTGAAGTAGCCGAAGAGCCGCTCCGTCTTGTTGCCGGTGCCCAAGGGCAGGGCGCGATAGCGCGCCGAGAGGTCGAACAGCGCGATCATGCGCGTGCGGGCCATGATGTTGCCGCGACGCGAGGCATCGGCGTCCGGCTCGGCGGTGAGATAGCCGTCCACGGCCGGGCTGATGTCGACGGTGCGCGACTCGATGCCCAACGCGTCGATGACCAGCTGCGCGTGGTCGAGCGATTCCGCACTGGAGGTCCGGTACGGCAGACGGATACCGATCACGTTCTCGCGACCGAGCGCGCGTACGGCGAGGAACGCGGTGACGGCGGAATCGACGCCGCCCGAGATGCCGATCACGACTTTGCCGAAGCCACGGCGCGTGAGCTCCTCGCGCAGGAATCCGGTGAGCCACTCCTCGGTCATGTCGGCGTCGATGGCCAGCGGCGGCGGTCCGCCGTGGTCCCGCATTTCGTGCCGGATCACGGGGAGCGACTCGGGAATCGCGCGTACGATGGAGCTCGCGCGCTGCAATGCTTCGGTGGGGACGGCGAATTCCCCGGTGCTGAAGCCTCGGGCCCCGCGCAGGAGATCGGCGGCGGCGGGTTCGGGCCCGTCGTACGACAACGACACCGGCGCGCCGTCCTGGACCCGACGGATGTTGTCGAGCACGTGCGGCAGGGCCACGCGCAGGTCGCTGAGCAGCGGCCCGTCGGCGCGGGCGCGCACGAGGTCGTCGAGGTCGATGGTGAACGACACGAATGATTCGTCCCACACCGGGGCGCGGCCCCGTACGTCGCCACCGGGGCCGACCAAGTGCGACGTGCCGAAGAAGCGCTTGCCGCCTTCGGAGCCCACGAGGTTCACGAAGCTGGTGTAGACGCCCTGTTCTTCGGCGATATCGCGAATGAGCCGTTCCCAACGGGCGGCGCTGTACGGGCCGGCAATGCCGTCCTCGCGCGGCCAGATGCCGCGGGCCGGGGCGGCCGAGGAGACGAACACTACCTGTGCGCCGTCGAGGGCGGCGATGGTGCCACTGATGGAGTGCCAGGCGTCTTCGCACACCAGAATGGCCGCGCGTCCCCACGGCGTCTCGAAGGCGCGGATGTCGGTGCCGCGTTCCACGAAGCGTTCTTCGTCGAACAGCCCGTAGGTGGGCAGGTAGTTCTTGCGGTGGACATGCCGGATCACCGGCGGACCGTCGTCGAGCCCGATGGTCAGGTACGCCGCGCTGTTGTGCAGCGTGTCACGCCAGCGCTCGTAGAAGCCGATCACGAGGTCCATCGCGACGCAATCGATGCCGGCCGCCGCGCAGGCGGTGCGGTAGGCGTCGTCGAGATCGTACGCGAGTGCGCCGGCGGTGCAGGCGACCTCGCGGACCCCCCCCTCCACGAAGTATCCGGAGAGCGCGGTCTCCGGGAAATGCACGACCTGCGGGCGCGGGTCGAGCGTGGAGGCTTGCGCGCACAACCGCCCGATGCGGGCAAGGTTGGCAGCCGTGTCGCCCTTGCGTGGGGCGAACTGGCAGAGGGCAAGGGTCAGCGGACGAATCGGATCACCAGGCATGTATGCAAACTAGGAGGATCCGCCCCTGTCGCCTACGGTCTCGACCGGGTTGATGGCGCCAAACGGGGATGAACCGGCGTGCCGTTCCCCGTGTACAATTCCTCCATGCGTCCACTGAATGCCCGACATGAGTCCTCCCGCCTCCGAACGGCTGGCTGGACGTGGGTGCCGCTGGTGCTGGCGGCCCTGCCGTTGGGGATGGCGGCGCAGGGGGCACCCGCCGCCACCGGCGAGGCGTGGCAGATCATCACGCCGATGCAGGCCTCGCTGGTGCTGGGTCGCGACGGCGCCCTGATCGGCGAATTGGGCAAGGAGCGCCGCGTCAACGTCGCGCTCCGCTCCCTCCCGAAGTACGTCGGGCACGCGTTCGTGGCGGTGGAGGACAAGCGCTTTTACCAGCACGACGGCGTCGATCTGGTCGGTGTGGCTGGTGCCATCAAGGACGCCGTCACCAAGGGCAATCTCCGCGGCGCGAGCACCATCACGCAGCTGCTGGTGGGCAACATGCACCCCGACCTGATCGACCGTCGGGATCTGTCGCCCGGACGCAAGCTGCGTGAGCAGCAGGCGGCGCGCGAAATGGAACGCCACTACAACAAGGAGCAGATCCTCGAAGCGTTCCTCAATCAAATCTCCTTCGGTCGCGGGGCGTACGGCATCGAGATGGCGGCCCGCCAATTCTTCGACAAAGGCGCGGCGGATCTCACGCTCGCGGAAGCGGCCTCGCTGGCTTCCATGCCGAAGAGTCCCGTGCAATACGATCCCGCCCGTTACCCCGATCGGAATCGCACGCGGCGCAACACGGTGCTCGCCCTGATGGCGGAGCAGGGGTACATCAGCGCCGCGCAGTCGGCGGCGGCGCAACGTGAGCCGGTGCGCACCGTCACGGCCACGCGCTCGCCGGCCCCCTGGATCGTTGACGTGGTTCGGGTACAGGCCGAGCGGGCCGGTATCCCGGTGATGCAAGGCGGCTACCGTATTCACACCACCATCGACGCCGCCTTGCAGCGCGCCACGCAGCAGGCACTCAGCGGCGGGCTCGACGAGATCGAAACCCGTCCCGGTTTCCGCGGGCAGCGCTGCGCGCGGTTGGCCGGAGATACGGCGGCCACCGCAGCGAAGCGGGCGAAGGTTGACGCGTGTCTGGAAGGCGCGGCCATTGTGCTCGACCCCACCACGGGCGACGTGCGGGCGCTGGTGGGTGGCCGTGACTATGCGCGGAGTTCGTTCAATCGCGCCGTCGACGGCAACCGCCAGCCCGGCTCGAGCTTCAAAGCGTTCGTGTACGCGCAGTCGATCGCGCAGGGACTGGCGGCCAACGCCATGGTGGCCGATACCGCGCTGCGTATTCGGCTCGACAACGGGCAGACGTACAGCCCCGACAACGCCGACAACGCGTTCCTGGGCGCCCTCACCGTGCGTGAGGCGCTTACGAAGTCACGCAATCCGGTCGCGGTGCAGCTCGCGCTCGCGGTGGGCATGGACTCGGTGATTGCGCTCGCGCGTCGCGCGGGTTTGCGCTCGCCCATCTCCCCGTACCCCTCGAGTGCCTTGGGGGCGAGTGTGGTGCAGCCACTCGACTTCGTGGCGGCGTATGCGGCGTTCGACAATGGAGGGGTGGCGGTCGAGCCGCGCTTCGTGCAGCGTATCGAGGATCGCACCGGGCGCACGGTGTTCACACCACAGGTGCCACCGGCCCGCCCCGCCATGGACCCGCGAATTGCGTTCATCGTGCGTGACATGATGCAGGATGTGGTCGCCCGCGGTACCGCGACGGCCATCCGAACCATCGTGCCGGCGCGCATTGCCGTTGCTGGCAAGACGGGTACCACCAACGACAATACCGATGTCTGGTTCGTGGGCATGACGCCGGAGTTGGTCACCGGCGTGTGGCTCGGCTTCGACAAGCCCGCCACGATCTCCCCGGGCGCTGCTGGTGGCACACTCGCTGCGCCGATCGCCGGTCGGATCATCGCGGCGGCCTACGGGAATCGGGCAAGCGGCGTGTGGACCCCGCCGCCGGGCGTGGTGCCGGTGGAGCTCGATCGGGCCAGTGGACAGCCGTCGGATGCGAAGACGCCGAGCGAGCGACGCTATGTGGAGTGGTTCATGGCGGGAACGGAACCGGGAGCGCCGGTGTGGCCGTGGAGCCTGTTCCGACTGGGGCCGATCGGGTACTAGAGCGATGGGACGGATCGAGTACGCATTGGTCAGAGTACTGGCCTCAGACTGGGTATAGTGGTCGGAGTTCAGCAACTGCAGTCCACCGTTTTGAGTGGGTTTGATTTGCTTCGTCATGCTACGGAGATCACGGATTGCACGAAAACGACACGGATTGGCCAACGGCGATCACAGCATCAACGGAGGCCGCTTATCGGTGTTGTTTCCGTCTATCGGCGTAATCCGTGTTCTGGCTGTTGCTGTTGCCGTTCCAGTTGCAGTCGTCGTTCAACCCATCGCCGCTCGCGCGACCGGGAACTCCCCCAGCGGCGGCGCCTGCACGGGCCGCGTCACCGCCGTCGTATCGGCACACCGATCCAGCGCTGCCGGAACGGCGCGCAGTGCCTCGGCCAAGTACTGCCCCATCAGGCACACCTGCAGCCAGTTCCGTTCGCACAGATAGCCGCTCTCGAAGCTGACCAGCCACCCGGCGTCGCGGAGTCGCTCGCCGAGGGCGCGTGCGCTGACGCCGGCGGGCGGGATCAGCGTGTGAACGGCGGGCGAGGCGTGATCGGCGTCGGCCAGCACGCGCCAGCCGCGTGACTCCATCGCCCGTCGTAGCCATGCGCCATCGTGCGCGATCCGCCGGAAGCGCGCCGGCCAATCGATCTCGGCCAGAGAGGTCGCGAGTGCATCGAGCAGATTCGACGACTGAGTGAATGGCACCCCCTGGTGCGCCACGGCAAATCCCAGATCGAGGTAGCGTGGAATGCGGGTGCTGGCCGAGCGCGCGGCGCCATCATGGAAAACGATGGCGATCCCCGGGTACGCGGCGAGCGCCTTGCCGCTGACGGCACTGGCGATCCACACGTCGCGAAGGGAGAGGGGGACGGTGCCCAGGCTGCTGATCACGTCGAGCGCCAGCTTGGCTCCGTGCTCCTGTGCGGTCAATCGGAGCGCCTCGAGATCGTTGATCACGCCCGTGGATGTCTCGCCATGGACCGCCCAGAGCCATCCGGCGTTCGTCTGCTGCACCACGCGTGAGAGCTCGGCATAGGGGATCGCCTCGCCCCAGGCGGCACGCACGACCGTATGCGGCAGGCGCATACGCAACGCGTGATCGATGAGGCGCTCCCCGAATTCGCCGTTGCTCACGATCACACCGGGCGCGTCGAGCAGCGCGATCTGGGCGGCCACGACGTCGTTGGCGAGGGTGCCGGAGCCCAGCAGCATCGTCGCGTGCTGCCCATCCGCGAGGGCGCACAGGCGCCGTTGCGCATCGCGATACTGCAGGTGAAACGCGTCGGCGCGGTGCGAGGCCGCACGGCGCTCCATGGCCTGTTGGACGGCCGCACTCACGTTGACCGGGCCGGGCAGAAAGTTCGCGCCGACGCGGCGTGCATCCGCGCCGTCGTTCATGGCGTCCGGCCACGCCAGCACCTCCTCCGCCGTGATGTACATCGGCTGATACAACGCCTGCTCGGTGCCGATGAGTGGGCCGAAGGCCGTGAATCCGAGATGGCGATACAGTCGCAGCTGACGCGTGGTCCCCGACATGATGCCGAGGTCGAATCCCTGCGCCATGAAGTGTCGCGTCATGAAGCCCACGAGCTGCGCGAACACCCGAGTGGCGCGGAATTCGGGCTCGACGGCGAGCAGCCGGATCTCGACCGGCGTGCGACCGGCGGGGAGATAGTCGTCGATGCTCCCCAATTTCTGATCGAGTGAGAATGGCCGCTGCGTGCGCCCGCTCACCATGCCGACGATGCGGCCATTGGTCACATAGACTGCGTACACATTCTCATCGTGAAAACGATCCACGTGGCGCCGCGAGGCATTGGGCGCGTGCTGCGGAATTTCTTCGACGAAGGTCCGATAGTTCAACGCATGGATCGCCTCGTGGTCCGCCTCGGTGGCCAGACGGACGCAGCCGCGTGTGAACGATGGGGGCATAGTCATGGATGCAAAGTGCGCCCGTCGGTGGGCAAGCGGAACACGTCATTTAACGGTGCTCGGGGGCGACAGGCCACTGACAGCCCACCGCCCCCGACTCCCTACCTCTTACTCCCTACCCCTTACTCCGCCTTTACACCCCAACCAGCTCGTCCACCTCGATCGGTGCCGGCCGGCCCTGATCCACCAGCGCAATGGCGAGCACCTCGCGCATGGTCTCGACCGGATGGAAGAGCAGTTGCTCACGCACTTCCTCCGGCACGTCCTCGAGGTCCGCTTCATTGGCCTTCGGGATGATCACTTCCTTGATCCCTGCGCGATGGGCGCCGAGCACCTTTTCCTTCACGCCGCCGATGGGCAGTACGCGACCGCGCAGCGTGATCTCGCCGGTCATCGACACGTCGCGTCGCACTTTCCGGTTCGACATCTCGCTGACCAGCGCGAGGGCAATCGCAATGCCGGCACTGGGGCCGTCCTTCGGAATTGCCCCCGCCGGCACGTGAATGTGTGCCTCACTGGCCGACGCCACGCGACTGGCCGGGATGCCCAGCAGCGCGGCGTTGTTCGTCGCGTAGGTGAGTGCGGCCCGCGCACTCTCCTTCATCACGTCACCCAGCTGACCGGTGAGAATCAGTGAAATCGGACCCACGCGTACCACTTCGGCGCCCTCATCGCTCTTGGTCGGCACCGACGCGCCACGCCGAATGCTCGCTTCCACGAACATGATGTCGCCCCCCATCGGCGTGTAGTACATGCCCGTGGTGATACCGACTTCATCGTGCTCGGCCACACGCTCCGGATGCACCTTGGGACGACCCAGCAGTTCGCGCACTTCCTCGCTGCTGATCACCTTGTCGTCGAGCGTCGCGGTGTCGCCCATGGCGACGCGACGCGCGACCTTGCGCGCCACGGCGCCGAGCTGACGCTCCAGCTGGCGCACGCCGCTTTCGCGCGTGTATTCGCTGATGACCTTCATGACCGCGTCGTCGGTGAACTTGAGGTCGCGCTGACCGAGTCCCGATTCCTCGAGCTGGCGGGGAATGAGATACGTCTTCGCGATCTCCGATTTCTCGCGCTCGGTGTAGCCGCTGAAGTCCACCACTTCCATACGATCCAGCAGCGGACCGGGAATGTTCTGGATGAAGTTCGACGTGGCGATGAACAGCACTTCGCTGAGGTCGAACGGGACGCCAAGGTAGTGATCGGTGAACGAGTCATTCTGGGCCGGGTCGAGCACTTCCAGCAGCGCGCTGGACGGATCGCCCTGATACGACGTACCGAGCTTGTCCACTTCGTCGAG
Organism: Gemmatimonadota bacterium; assembly: GCA_947462095.1. Taxonomy (GTDB): domain Bacteria; phylum Gemmatimonadota; class Gemmatimonadetes; order Gemmatimonadales; family Gemmatimonadaceae; genus Gemmatimonas. The sequence continues at coordinate 8,535 of CANHNQ010000020.1, read as the reverse complement.
CAGGAAGACGGGGTTCTTGCTCCCCGCCTGCTTCATCCCCTGAATGATGCGACCCGGCATGGCGCCGACATACGTGCGGCGGTGGCCACGGATATCAGCTTCGTCGCGCGCACCACCAAGGGCGACGCGCACGTACTCGCGGCCAAGCGCGCGGGCGATCGACTTGGCGATACTGGTTTTGCCGACACCCGGCGGGCCGTTGAAGAGCAAGATCGGTCCCTTGGCCATGGCGCGGGCCTTGGCTTCCTTCGTATCGGTCTTCTGGCCGTCTCCCGAGGTGACCACCTCGGCGGCAATCTGCTGCGCGCGCAGCTGACGCACGGCCAGGAACTCGAGTACGCGGTCCTTCACGTCCTTGAGACCGTAGTGGTCCTCCTCGAGGATCTCGCCGGCACGGGCGAGCTCGAGATGATCATCCGAGCGCGTGCTCCACGGCAGCTCGGCAATCCACTCGAGATACGTGCGAATCACCTGCGCTTCCATCGACTCGCGGCCCGCGCGTTCGAGGCGTCCCAGTTCACGTTCCGCTTCGGCGCGCGCTTCCTTGGGGAGCTCGAGCTTGGTCAGTTTCTCGCGGAGCTCGGTGATCTCCTTCGACTGGTCATCGTCACCAAGCTCCTTCTGAATGGCCTTCAGCTGCTCGCGCAGGAACATCTCGCGCTGCCGCTCGCCCAGTTCCTCCTGGACCTGCGACTTGATGTCCTCCTGCGCTTCGAGCAAACCGATCTGACGCTGCACGTGTACCAGCACGCGGCGCAGGCGCTCTTCCACGGAGAGCGTCTCGAGCAGCCCCTGCTTTTCGGGCACCGTGAGCTCGATGTAGCCGGCCACGAGGTCGGAGAACTTCCCGGCATCATCGACCGAGTCGAGCACCTGATGCACGACTTCCTCGGGAAGGCCGCGCTTTTCGCCCAGCTCGGCGGCGCGTTCACGGGCTTCCTTATGAAGCGCCTCGAAGGCGGGGTCCTTGAGATCCAGTGGCATCATCTCTTCGGCGGGCACGATGACCGCCTGGAGGTATCCGTCCACTTCGGCGTACTGCAGCGCCGTGGCGCGCTGCTCTCCCTGCAAGAGCAGCTGAACACCGCCCAGTCCACGCTGGATCTGACCGATGCGGGCGATGACGCCCGTCGTGAAGAGGATGTCCGACGTCGGCTCTTCCGTGTTGTCGCGCTGGGCGACGGCAAAGACAAGCCGATCTCCCTTGAGCGCCGTCTCGATGGCTCTCAAGGTGCCGGGGCGGCCCGCCGCGATCGGAGCGGTGATGCCGGGGAACATGACCGTCCCGCGCAACGGCAGGACGGGGAGTGTTTGGCGCTGGCCCATAACGTACGATCCTGTTTGGAAGAGGAATACCGCCAGCGATAGGGCAGGATTCGCACCGTCGGGAATACGCCATCACGGCAGGGTTTGCAAGCCGTGCACGGCGTCCGTGCCGGGATGACGGTCCCACCCCGACGCCGCTACGCCGAATTGTCGGTCCCGCATGGATGGTGCCGTTGCGGCCGGGCGGACCGAACAGATGGTCTCGCCGATGATGGCGGGCCCGGCTGCAACTCACGGCACGCTCGGGCCGTAGGGCGCCTGACGGAGATCGACCGCTGCTGTTGCCGGTTTCTCCGAGGTGCTACACTAGACACACCACGTGACTTCCCCGATTCCCACGCGAGTGCCCGATTCCGTCGTGCCATCCACCGAAGATGCTGAGCTGCGCGCCCACGTTGGACAGGCGCTCAGTGCCACCTACGAGCTGGACCAGGAGATCGGTCGCGGTGGCATGGGCATCGTGTATCGGGCCCGCGACAAGCGACTCAAACGGTTCGTCGCCATCAAGCTGCTGCCGCCGGAGCTGTCGTTCCGGCGTGACATCCGCACCCGCTTCCTGCGGGAGGCAGAGACGGCGGCCCAGCTGAGCCATCCGAACATCGTCCCGATCTATTCGGTCGACGAAGTCGGGAATCTGGTGTTTTTCGTGATGGCCTGTATCGACGGCGACAACCTTGCTGCGACGTTGCAGAAGCGTGGTCCGCTCCCGATCGATGACGTGCGTCGCTGGCTGCAGGAAGTGGCGGATGCGTTGGCCTACGCGCACGCCCGCGGGGTGATTCATCGCGACATCAAGCCGGACAACATCCTGCTCGACGGGATCGACGGTCGGGCGCTGGTAACCGACTTCGGCATTGCGCGGGCGGCGAGCGACGGCGGCGAGACATCGCGGCTGACCGCCACCGGCATGGCGATGGGCACGCCGGCGTACATGTCTCCCGAGCAGGCGTCCGGCGACCGCGATCTTGATGCCCGCAGCGATCTGTACTCGCTGGGGATCGTGGCCTACCAGATGCTGGCCGGCGAACCACCCTTCACGGGCGGCGCCACCCCGGCGCTACTGGTCAAGCATCTGGCCGAAATGCCGGTCCCGGTGGCGCTGCGGCGTCCGGATACCCCCGACGATCTGTCCCAGATCGTGATGCGCCTGCTGGAGAAGAGCCCGGAGCACCGATTCCAGAGCGCCGGCGAGATGGTCACGGCGCTGAAAACCGGCGTCGTCCCGCCGCCCACCAATCCCACCGCGTCCCAACGCGCTACCGGCGCGCCGGTGCGCTTCACTGGGGCGCCGATCGGCGGGATGCCGATGGGTGGAATGGGGGCGCCCGGTCCGTCGGCACCGTCCGTGCCGTACACCCCCGCGCCGTACACCCCGCCGGCCTACCAGCCGCCCAGCTATCAGTCGCGCACGGCCGTCACCTCGCCCGCCGCGCCGAATCCGTTGTATCCGCCGTCGCCGTCCGGCGACGAGTTGTACGTGGCGACGGCCGAGGACGAGGCACGCTGGTACGCCCCGCCAGTGGTCGCGTTTCGTCGCAAGTTGGCGCCATACCTGTTCGTCAATGGCGCGATTCTGACGGTTAGCCTCTTCACCGGCGGCGACATGCTGGGGCTGACGACGCTGTGGACGGTATACATCGCGTGGAAGTACGCCAAGCTGTGGGCGGACGGCTTCGATTGGACCGATGTCCTCAAGCAGCCCAAGCATCGCATGCTCGGCGAGGTCCTGTCCGATCTCGGCGACAAGGTCATGGCCACGTTCAGCCGCAAGAAGCGCGAGGAGCTGCGCGCTCAGGGCCGGCTCCGGAACCGACTCGACGGCGTCCTGTCACCCACGCCTGCGGCGCGGGTGACGCTGAGCGCCGGCGTCGCCACGCCGAATACGCCAGCCCGCGATGACGAACTCGGCGAGTTCGTGGCACTCGTCAGGGCGGCGCGCGCCGATCGCGAGGAGATCGGTCGCCTGCTCGGTACGCTGCCGGCCGAGGAGCGCGGGCGCATCCCCGACGTGGCCCGAACGGCGGTCGATCTGGTGAACAAGGTCGAGATCATCGCCCGCGCTCTCGCGCGCGTGGATCACCAGTACGGGCCCGACGCCGCACGCCGCATCGATCTGGAGATCGGCGCGCTCGAAGCCGAGGCCAATCCGCTCGATACGCAGCGCAGCGAAGGGCGCATACGTCGCTTGGCGCAATTGCGGCGCGATCGGCGCGCCGTGGCTGATGCCCTTGGCAAGCGCGAACTGCGTCGGGCGCAGCTCGAGAGCTGCCGTATCGCCCTGGAGAACGTCCGCCTCGATCTCGTGCGCCTGCGCACCGGCAACAGTTCGGTGCAGAGTGTGACGCTGGTGGCGGAACAGGCGATGCGGTTGGCCCGCGACGTCGATATCGCGGTGCAGGCGGCTAGCGAGGTGCGCGAGGCGACCGCGTCGCGCACCGGTTCCGCGTAAGCCGACCGAGCGATGTCTGACGGTCAGCGCGCGGCCATGAAGGCGGCGGAAACTCAGGCCGAGTCGGACCGTCTGCGCGACCGCGTCACGGCGGCGATCGGCGACCGCTACCTGGTGCAGGGAGAGGTCGGGCGCGGCGGTATGGCCGTGGTGTACGCGGCGGAGGACGTGCGGCTGCAGCGGCCGGTGGCGCTCAAAGTGTTGCCGCCCGAACTCGCATTCCGCGGCGACGTGCGCGAACGCTTCGTGCGCGAAGCCCAGACGGCAGCGCGGCTCAATCATCCGCACATCGTGTCGATCTACGCGGTGCACGAGGAAGGCGGGCTGGTGTGTTTTGCGATGGCGCTGGTGAAAGGCGAGAGCCTCGCGGCGCGCATGGTGCGGGAGCCGCGACTCGCCTTCGAAGAGATCGCGCAGGTACTGGAGCAGGTGGCCGACGCGCTCGCCTACGCGCATGCCTCTGGTGTCGTTCATCGCGATGTGAAGCCGGACAACGTGCTGATCGACCAGGATTCCGGTCGCGCGATGGTGACCGACTTCGGCATTGCGCGGGCGGCGGAGAGCGGCTCGCGACTCACGCAGACCGGGATCGCGGTGGGGACGCCGGCCTTCATGAGCCCCGAGCAGGCCACCGGTGATCGCGAGATTGATGGACGCAGCGACATCTATTCGCTGGGGGTTGTGGGATATCTGATGCTCGCCGGTCGGCTGCCGTTCGAGGCGAATACCACGCCGGCGATGCTGATGAAGCATGTGAGTGAAACGCCGATGCCGATTCGCGCCATGCGTCCGGATGCGCCGCGCGTATTGGTCGAGATCCTCGAGCGGTGCCTCGCCAAGCGTCCACAGGATCGGTGGGACAACGCATTGCAGCTTCGCGATCTGCTGCGCACAGTGCAGCGCGACGGATCGCTGCACACGGGCGCGCACCGCGCGTACGCACCACCCGCGTCGGCCGCGGCGCCGGCTCCGGTGCGCGACCACGGGACCGCCAGCGGGCGCACCCCTGAACATCGCGACGACGCGCGCTATGGGCATCGGTCGGAAGACTGGGCGCCGCGCAACGTGCTGGTTCCAGCCCCCGCTCCGCGATCGTATCCCGCGCCGGGTGCGGTGCCGCCCATGCCGACGCTGCCGCCGTTGCCGCCGGGCGCGCCGCGTGACCAGGTGCGCGAGTGGAATCGCGCGTCGAAGGAAGCGATGCAGGATTGGCGGGCGGCGGTGCGGCAGCAGCGCCGTGACGTGCAGTCGCAGTGGAACGATCAGTACGGGGACGCGACCGGTGCGTGGCGTAGTGACGATGACGTGATCGAGCGCTTCAAGGGGCAACTGCTCTCGACGGCGGGGATGATCGTGTTCCTCGGTGTCATCAACGCGACGACGAGTCCTGGATTTGCATGGGCGATCTTCCCGGCGATGGGCATGGGCATGGGCGTGCTGGGTCGCTACATCCGACTGCGCCGTCGTGGCATCACACTGGGGCGCATTTTCGGCGGCGAGTCATCGTCGAAGCCCGACACCGATCCGCGCGCCAAGCCGGCGCGGATCGCCGAGGCGTCGCGCGTGTTCGTGAAGCATGCGAAGTGGTTGATGGGCTCGGCCGCCGTGTCGCTCGGCAGCTTGGTGATCGGTGCGTCGTTGGAGCTCACGCCGATGATCATTCCGATGGTCGGCGCCGGTCTTGCGGCGTTGGCGAGCGCGCAGATGCTGGCGCGCGATGTCATGCGCCTGCGTCGACTCGGCGTCTCGCCGGGTGATGCGTGGAATGGCCGGTGGCAGGCGCTTGCCGCGGCGTCCGACGACCGACCGTTCGACGTGAAGATGCGCGAGCAACTCGCGCTGATTGCTGGTGATCAACTGCTGGCGTCGGCGTACGGAGACCTGTTGCGCAACGCGGTGGACGACCGGCTCACCATCAAGGACGTCACGGCGAAGCTCTCTGACGCCGACAAGTCGCTGGTACCTGACGTCGAGCCCACCGCCGATGCGCTGCTGGAGCGCATCAGTGCCCTCGCCAACGGTCTCGAACGACTGCAGCGCGATCTGCCCACCGAGGCGCTCACGCACCTCGAGTCACGCGTGGCCTCGGTGCAGGCCGAACCCGAGCAGGCGCCAGACCGCGAGCGCCGTCTCACGTTGCTCACACGGCAGCTGTCGTCGTTGCAGGAGCTCGTGGCGCGACGCGAAACGATGCAGCGTCAACTCGAGAGCGCGTCGATGGCGCTCCGCTCGCTGCGTCTCGACATCGTGAAGCTCCGTACGATGGGCGTTGGCGCGGCGATCAGTGACGTCACGAATGCGACGCAGGAAGCACGTGCGCTGTCGAAAGATCTGGGATACGTGATCAGCGCAGCGGACGAGATGCGGAAACTCTGAACTGCCCAGTAATCAGTGGTCCGAGTTCGGGCGTCAGACTTCATATAGTGCTCAGAGTCGAGCAACTACAGTCCGCAGTGGCGAGGCGTTTGATGGAGTGCCGTCGGAGGCATCGCCCGCACTCAACACTGAACCAAATGCCTCGATACTGTGGACTGTTGTTGCTGAATTCCGACCGCTATACAAAGTCTGACGCCAGAATTCTGAATGCTGAGTACTGCATTCGCAGAATCCGCGCCGTTCAGTACTCCCGCTCTTCGAATTCCGAGACCAGCGTCGCGTGGCCGTGCCGCGTGGCCGCCTCGACACCTTTGTCGCAGGCCGCGCGGGCGGCGTCCTGTTTTCCGAGGGCGTGCAGCGTATCGGCGTAGCGCAGCCAGCCATTGCCTTCGTCATCGTGCAGCGCGAGGTATGCGGCCAGCTCCACCTCGGCTTCATCCAGCAGGCCGGCTTTCAGCAGTTCGTTGGCGAGTCCGAAGCGGGCGAGCGGATTCGTCGGCTGCTTGGCAGCCATGGCGCGCATCGTGGCAAGGCGATCGATCATGAGGAAAGACAGGCGGGGGAGAGGGGGCGTAACGCGAAGCACTCTCTGACAATTCAGCGCGTCAGGAGTTCCGCCACGAGGGCGCCGAGTCGGTCTGGTGCTTCTTCGGGGGCGACGTGCGCAACGCCGGGGAGTTCGCGGAGCGCGATCCCGCTCGGTGCCGCGAGTCGGAGTATTTCGCCGAGTCGGCGGGCGCGGGCCGTGGGAACGAAGGGATCGTCCGCGGCGGTGGCGAGAAGCACGGGGCACGCGATCGCTCCGGGGGCGAGTGCGGCGGCCGTATCGCCGCGCGAGGCGGCGAGGGCTGACAGTTGGGCGCAGGCCGAGTCGCGTCCATCGCGGGACCGGAAGCTTTTCAGGTAGAGATCGAGCGACCGTGCGCCCACGTCGCGATGGGCGTAGCACGGCAGCAGGGCCGAATGGAGCGCCGAGGCGAGCCAACCGGGAGAGAGGCGGCGCCAGAGTGGCAGGAGCCGCACTAGCCGCGCGACGCGCCGACTCAACGCCACGTCGCCGGGGGCACCCCCGATCAGGGTGGGATTGACGAGCAGCAGGTGCGCCACGCGGTCAGGGTGTTCCTGCGCCACCACCGCCGCGATGGCGGCCCCCATACCGTGGCCCACCAGCGACGCCCGGCGGACACCGAGCACGTCGAGCAGGGCGGCCACTCGCGCGGCGTGCCCCGCCACGGTCATGGGGTGGGTCCCGGGCGGGTCACTGCGGCCGTGACCGAGCAGATCGAGCACCAGCACCCGGTGTCCCTTGGGCAACCGTGGGAGCACGTCCTGCCACACGTGTGAGGAGGTGAAGGCGCCGTGGATCAGGACGATCGGCTCTCCGACGCCGCGTTCTCCGAACGCGTAGCAATAGAGACGTACGCCTCCCAGATCGACGAACTCGCCGCGCATCAGCGCTGGTCAGGGGAGGCGGAGAGAGCAGTCATGAGCCGCCGTTAATCTCGACGGCACGGCGTCGCGGAACAAGCGAGTCTGCGGCGCCACCGTGAAAAGCGGGGGGTGCCGACTGGCACCCCCCGCTCGGTCCCACATCGTGCGAGGTCGGTCAGAGCCCGCCGCGACGACCCTGCGGCATGGCCGCGACGTTCTCGTCGAACTTCTTCTTCTGCTCGTCGGTCAGGGCGGCCTTGAGCGCGTCGTTGCGTTCGGTGTTCATCTTCTGCATCGACTCGCGCATGGCGGCCATGTCACCACCACCGCTGCGCGCGGCCATCATCGCTTCCTGCTGCTTCGCGGCGGCCTGCATCATGATGGTGTCGATCTTCGCGGACTGGGCGGCCGTGAGGGTGATGTCCTTGAACAGCTGTTCCTTCTGGCGGGCCATGCGCTCGGCGGGCGACATCTGCATGCCACCACCACCGCCGCCGCCGCCCTGGGCATAGGCGGGCACAGCGATCGCGAGGGCAGCCGCAGCGACGAACATGCGGATCGTGTTCTTCATGAGCAGGGGTCTCGGTGGGTCGTTCGGCACGGTCCACGGCGCAGTCGCGCCGCTGACGTGCCTCACAGTGTAGACGGCGAAGCTTACAGATCTGTTAAGCGCGTGGGACGAATGGATGAGTCCGTATGCAACAATGTGCCGTTCGTCCCTCCGCCTCTGGCGGAACGACTATTGACGCGTACAATTGCACAATGGTGACGCTTCCGCCATCGACCTCGCCGCTCCCCGTGCCTGATTCGCCGCCGGCCCCTCCGGAGCTGCGCCTCACGGTGTCCCCGCCAATGCCGATGCCGGCGCCGCCGGGACCGGTCACGGTGCCGATGAGCTGGTTGCTTCGTATCGCGTCACCGTCGGTACAGTTCCGCGCCACAAGAGCCTTTTT
>CANHNQ010000019.1 GCA_947462095.1 Gemmatimonadota bacterium | reverse complement strand
GTGAGCTTCACCACACTGTAGCCCACGAACACCCAGCCGAACCCGAGATACAACAGAGCGCCGCTGAGCCACAGCCCGGGCATCAGCGCGTAGTAGAACGCATTGTTGCGATACACCACGCGCACGCTCATGTACGCCGCCGAGTGATGGGCGCGATGCAGCGGCCACATCACCGAGGTGTGCGACAGCCGATGCCACCAGTACTGCGTGAAGTCATCGGCAAGGAGCAGCACGAGGACCATCTGCCACCACGGCCAGTCGGCCCACGCATCGCGCATCGCCGGCAGCAGCCAGGCGCACAGCGCCTTGGACGCGGCGAACACCGTACCCGAGATGACCGGGAAGGTGATCCCGACCGCCACGTCGAGCCGGTTGTCCTCGGCCGAGGCCCCATGCGGGAAAAAATGCCCGAGCATCAACTCCGCGCCGGCAAACAGCGCGAAGATGATGGTGACCGCCAGCAGTTGGGCGTTCTGCAAGTCGAGGGTCATGGGGTGTCGTACTGTCGGCGGTCAGGTGATTACGAGCGCACCAACTTCTTGTACTTGATGCGCGTCGGCATATCGGCATCCGGGCCCTTCCGACGCTTCAAATCTTCGATGTACGCGCCGTAGTTCCCCTCGAACCACACCGTCTCCGAGTCGCCTTCGAACGCCAGGATGTGCGTCGCCACGCGATCCAGGAACCAGCGATCGTGGGAGATGATCACCGCGCAGCCGGAGAAATCGAGCACCGCATCTTCCAGCGCGCGCAGCGTATCGACGTCGAGGTCGTTGGTCGGTTCATCGAGCAGCAGCAGATTGCCGCCCTGCATCACGGTCTTGGCGAGGTGCAAGCGGTTGCGCTCACCACCCGACAGATTCGCCACCAGCTTCTGCTGATCGGCGCCCTTGAAGTTGAAACTCGCCGCGTAGGCGCGTGAATTCAGCTCACGCTTGCCCACCGGCAGCGTTTCGCGACCGCCGGAGATTTCTTCCCAGAGCGTGCGCTTCCCTTCGAGGGTGCGTGACTGGTCCTGATACGAGATCTCGACCGTCTCACCGATCTTGAGCGCGCCACCGTCGGGCGTTTCGAGCCCGTTGATCATGCGGAACAGCGTGGTCTTACCGGCGCCGTTGGGGCCGATGATCCCCACGATGCCGGCGCGCGGCAGATCGAACGACAGGTTGTCGAACAACAGCTTGTCGCCGTACGACTTCTTGAGCCCCTTCGCGATCACGACGTCATTGCCGAGGCGCGGCGCGGGCGGGATCACGATTTCGTTCTGCATGGCGCGGTCCTGCTGCGCTTCGCTGGCCAGGTCCTCATACGCGGTCAACCGGGCCTTGTTCTTGGCCTGACGCGCGCGCGGCGACATACGCACCCACTCGAGCTCGCGCTGCAACGTTTTCTGCCGCGTGCTCGCCTGCTTCTCTTCGAGCGCCATGCGGGCCTGCTTCTGCTCCAGCCAGCCGGAGTAGTTCCCCTCGTACGGCACGCCCTTGCCGCGATCGAGCTCGAGGATCCACTTCGCCACGTTGTCCAGGAAGTAGCGATCGTGGGTGATGGCGACCACGGTGCCGGTGTACCGCTCGAGGTGATGCTCCAGCCACGCCACGCTTTCGGCGTCGAGGTGGTTGGTGGGCTCGTCGAGCAGCAGCATGTCGGGCTCTTCCAGCAGGATCTTGCACAGCGCCACGCGACGCTTTTCACCACCGGACAGCTTGGTGACGTCGGCGTCGCCCGGCGGCAGGCGCAGCGCGTCCATGGCCACTTCGATCTTGTTGTCGAGGTTCCACAGATCGTGCTGGTCGATGTACTCCTGCAGCTTCCCCTGCCGGTCGATCAGGGCATCGAAGTCCGCATCGGGCTCGGCGAACTTGAGCGAGATCTCGTTGAACTCGTTCAACGCATCGCGCTGGGCCTTGAGCGCGAGCTCCACGTTGCCCCGCACGTCGAGCGTGGGGTCGAGCTCCGGCTCCTGCGCCAGATAGCCGATCCGCGTGCCCTTGTGGGCCCACGCCTCGCCCTGAAACTCGGTATCGACACCCGCCATGATGCGCAGCAGCGACGACTTACCGGCGCCGTTCGGACCGAGCACACCGATCTTCGCGCCGGGGTAGAACGACAACCAGATGTCATCGAGGATGATGCGCGACGGTGGAACCACCTTGCGCAGCGCCTTCATGACGTAAATGAACTGCGGAGCCATATGTTGGGTCGAACCCGAAAAGCGGAGGGGAGGCCGTGCGGCGACGCCGGTGTGGCGCCGCCGGACAGCGGGACCTCGGAAAGCTAGCTAGATCATCTCGGGTTCCAGAGTGCGCTCCACCGCCTTGCCGTCCACTCGGCTCACGTAGTAGCACTTGGCGGCGGCCCGGGTGTGCACCACCCGCTTCACCGCCGTCTCCTCGAAGTAGATGCCGGCGTCGTTGTCGCAGGCGTACCCCGGCTTCATCGCGCCCGAGCCGATCAGCTGCTGGTACAGCGGACGGCGCCCCGGCTCCGCGTCATAGTGCGGCGAGTGGCTCCCCGGCAGGAAGCCCAGGCACTGCACCGTGGACAGCACCTTCGGCCGCGAGTCGGTGGTCCCTTCCTCGAACCAGCACAGCGACCCCGCGCTGGCGCCGCCCAACACGATGCCGCGATCCCACGCCTGCCGCAGCAGCACGTCGATCCCCTGCGCCTTCCACACCGCCTGCTGATTGAGCGTGTTCCCCCCCGAGGCCACGATGCCGTCCATCGAGAGCAGCACCTCGTCCCACCCCTGCGTCTGCGTGGCGCTCGCGATGAACATGTTCTGCACGTGCGCCTCCACATTCAGCGGGGCGCACGCCTTGTACCAGTTCAGCGCCGACGTGTCGCGGTCGGCCGATGCCGTGGGCAGATACAACAGGCGCGGCCGCGCTTTGCCGGTGAGCTGGGCCATGTAGCGAATGAACGCCGTCCCGAAGCCGCCGCCCGCAATCAGGATCTTGCGCGTGGCCCGCTCGGTGCGCATCGGCGCCGTGGGCATGCCGTCCACGTACGTGCCCGGGGCCTCGCCCGCCGGCTCCGTCCCACCCAGCGACTGCGCCAGCGCGCCCGCCGTTCCCAAGGCTGATGTCACGAGAAACTCCCGTCGAATCATGTCCGGCTCCGTGAATGAATGGTCGTGCAGGGACGTCACTTCTTGAGCAACACGTCGGTCATCTTCCGCGCCGGCGACACGTACGCGCTGATCAGGCTCTCGTGGCCATCGGCGCCGATCGCCGCCACGCCGAACACGTAGTCGTCGATCGACACGTTCGGCATCAGCAGCTGCGTCACGTTCCCCACCACCTGCGATCGCTGCCAGTCGTTGGTCCACGCATCACGCGCGTACACGCGATAGGCCACCGCGCCGGGCGATGCCGTCCACTGCAGGCTGGCGTCGTACCCCGACGGGCCGCGCCCGATCGTGGCCGTGCCGCCCGCGGTGGTCACGCGCGGCGCCGGCGGGGCGAGCGCCACGGAGGCGGCCGCCGCCGCGTTCACCCGCGCGTTCTGCGCGAGGTAGCGGAAGTCCATCCCTTCGAGCTTGTCGTCGGGCGAATGCTGCCGTTCGTAGTTCTCGTTCGCTTCGCGGAACACGATGGCCGGGAAGTCGTTGGCCGTGAACGACGAGTGATCGCTGCCGCGACCGAAGCGGTCTTCGCGCGCCATCAGGCGAATGGTGTGCGACGGCACGTACGTGCCGGCCACGCGCTGGACGTAGCGCGCCAGCGAGCGGCTGGGCGAGTCTTCCGGACCGAGCGAGTAGATCTTCACGCTCTCGCCGTCCACGATGCCGTTGCCACCCAGGCTGCTGCCCACGATGTCGTTGTTGAAGTTCGCTTCCACCACGCCCTTCGCGTTGCGCAGCGCCGTGGCATGCGCCATCGAACCGATCAGCCCCTGCTCTTCACCGGCCCACGTCACGAACACCAGCGTGGCGTCGAACGTGATGCCGCTTTCGGCGAACACGCGCGCCAGCTCCATCGTGAGCGCGGTGCCGCTGCCGTCGTCGTTCGCGCCCGGCGCATCGGCGTTGTCGTTGATGGTGGGGCGCACCAACGGCTGGCTGGGGGTGGTGCCGCGTCCGGCCGCGGTGGCCGTGGCGTCGGTGCCCGCCGGACGACGCGAATTCACGGTGTCATAGTGCCCCGTGATGTACACGCGCCGCGCGCTCGTGCCGGGGAGAATGGCGACCACGTTCACCAGCTCCACGTCGCGCGTGATCCGACCCTGCTGGGCCAGCATATGCCGGTCGTACGACACCTGCAGCTTGGGGCTCATGCGCTTGAACTCGTCGTAGATCCAGCGCCGTGCCGCCCCGATCCCCCGCGTGGTGGACACCGTGTCGGACAGCGTGGAGCGCGTCCCGAAGCCGGCGAGGGTCGTGGCGGTGGCCTGCAGGCGCGCTTGCGACACCGACGCCACCAGCTGCGCGATGCGCGGGTCGGCGTCGGGGCGGAGAGTGCCCTGCGCTCCCAGCGCCGCGGTGCACGGGAACGGGGCCGTGGTGGCGACGGAGAGCAGAACGGGGAGCAGAAGCCGGCGGGTCAGGCGCATGGGATCCGGAGCGACGGGAGGGGACGGGGAACGCGGGGATGTGTGTCGACAACGCAGCACGGCTACAGTATGCTGCCCGCACGCCGTTTGGGCACGTCTCCGCCACCCTGACCCGCTCCGCTATGCCTCGCTGCGCTCCGTTGGTGGCCATCGCTCGCGCTGCGGACCACCTGCTGCGACCGGCCCTGCTCGTGATGGGCTTGTGGACCGGCGTCGCAGCGGCGTCCCCCCTGCGCGCCCAGTCGGCGGGCACCGCCTCGCCGCCGGTGTCGCGCGCACCGGTGCCGCACGCGCCGGTAACGGAATCGCCGGTCACGGAGTCACCCGCCGCCCGCGCCTGCGTCGATGCCGCTGGAACCGGCGCCGCCGGCGTGGCCGGATCGACGCTCATCGCCGACGCGCGCACGGGAGCCCTCGTGGCCGGCCATGCGGAGCGGGTGGACCGGCCGCTCATCCCGGCCTCCACCTTCAAGATCATCAGCGCCCTCGTCGCGCTCGAAACAGGCGTCATCGCCGATGCGCAAACCGTGATTCCCTGGGACGGCGTCACCCGCGACCGCCCGGAGATCAACCGCGACCTGGATCTCCAGACCGCGTTCCGCCTGTCGGCGGTGCCACACTTCCAATCGCTGGTACGGCGCATCGGCCCGGTGCGGATGCAGCACGCGCTCGACACCATCGGATACGGCAACCGGAACATCGGGGGCGGGATCGACCAGTTCTGGCTCACCGGCGCGCTGCGCATCTCGCCCCGCGAGCAGGTGGAGCTGCTCACCCGTTTGTGGCACGACGCCCTCCCCGTCTCGCCGCGCAGCATGGCGATCGTCCGGGCGATGATGGTGAACGAAGCGACCGCCAGCTACACCATCCGGGCCAAGACGGGACTCACCACCCCTCCCGGATCGGAGACGGTGGGGTGGTGGGTGGGGTGGGTGGAACGCGGCGCGGCGGTGCACGTGTTCGCGACGGCCCTCGAAGCGGCCGCGCCGACGGCGGCGTTCAATGCGCAGCGGCTCACCGTCACCCGCTGCGCGCTGCAGGCGCTGTCGATTCTGCCGATCGTGCCGCCGGCGCCCTGATGCCCCACCGTGGCGACGGCGGGAACGCACCCGCCCGTTCGGCCGTATCTTCCCGTACATGATTGCTCTCACGCCGATCGCCGACGTCACCGCGCAGCTCTCGTCCAATCCGGCAGCGGCCCTCCCGCTGTTGTTCGGGGCGGGCGTCCTGACGTCGCTCACGCCCTGTGTGTACCCGATGATCCCGATCACGGCCGCGATCGTCGGTGGTCAATCATCATCGGAACAGTCAGGCGCCACTACAGCGTCAAAGTGGCGTCCACTGGGGCTGTCGCTCACCTACGTGTTCGGGCTGGCCACCGTCTACGCCGGACTCGGACTCCTCGCCGGCCTCACCGGCACGATGTTCGGCACGGTGTCCGCCAACCCGTGGGCCTACTTCGCCATGGCGAATCTGCTCATGCTGGCGGCCCTCTCCATGTTCGACGTCCTCCCCGTCCGCGTCCCCGCCGCCCTCATGCAGCGCGCCGCCAACGCCGGAACCGGCGGACGCGTGGCCGGCGCCTTCATCATGGGCGCCGCCTCAGGACTCGTGGCCGCCCCCTGTTCCGCCCCGGTCATGGCCGCCGTCCTCACCTGGGTCTCCACCACCGGCTCCGCCCTGCTCGGCTTTCTCTACCTCTTCACCTTCTCGCTGGGCATGTGCACCCTGCTGGTCGTCGTCGGCCTCTCCGCGGGGTCGCTGTCTCGATTGCCGCGCGCAGGAGCGTGGATGCTGACGGTGAAAAAGCTCTTCGCCTTCGTCATGCTCGGCATGGCGGAGTACTACTTGGTGAAGATGGGGCAAGTCTATTTCTAACGGCGAAGTAAGGAGTCGGGAGTACGGGGTAGGGAGTATCCCTCGCCGTCCCCCTCCACCTTACCCCATACCCCATACTCCCTACTCAGCAGTCATGCGATCCTTCCGCACCCTCTTCACCATCCTCGCCGCCGCCACCCTGGCCGTCTCAAGCCCCGCCCTCGCCCAGGACCTCGGCATCGCCGTCGGCGAAACCGCCCCCGGCGGACCGCTCGAGACCCTCGACGGCAAAACCGTCGACCTCACCGCCTACCTCGGCAAGACGCCCGTCGTCCTCGAGTTCTGGGCCACCTGGTGCGGCAACTGCAAGCAGCTCGAGCCCGCCATGCGCGCCGCCATGACCAAGCACGGGGCGCAGGTGAAGTTCGTGACCGTCGCCGTGTCGGTGAACCAGTCCATCGAACGCGTGAAGGGGTGGCAGAAAGCCAACAAGCTTGGCGGCGAACTGCTGTACGACCGCAAAGGCACCGTCAGCGGCGCCTACGACGTCCCCGCCACCAGCTACGTGGTCGTGATCAACAAGGCCGGCAAGATCGTATACACCGGTGTCGGTGGCACGCAGAACCTCGACGCCGCCATCAAGAGGGCCATCTGATGCGCCGAATTTCTACGCTCCTCGCGCCCGGCCTGCTGGTCGCTGCGATCGTCGCGGGGTGCACGACCCGGTCCACCGATCAGGTCGCCGCCACCACGGCCACCCCGTCGCTCGCCAGCTACTTCGATACCACCGGACGCACCGACGTGTATGCCGGCGGCGTGCGGATGATTCCGATCACGACGCCCACGGGCACGTTCAACGTGTGGACGAAGCGCGTCGGCAATAATCCGAAGATCAAGCTGCTGCTGCTGCACGGCGGCCCCGGCGTGACGCACGAGTACTTCGAAGCCGCCGATTCGTATCTCCCCGCGGGCGGCGTCGAGTACTACTACTACGACCAGCTCGGCTCGTTCAACAGCGATCAGCCGAAGGACTCGTCGCTCTGGAACACCGAACGCTTCGTGGAAGAAGTCGAGCAGGTGCGCATCGCCCTCGGCCTCGACAGCACCAACTTCTATGTGCTGGGCCACTCGTGGGGCGGGATTCTCGCCACCGAGTACGCGATCAAGTACGGCCAGAACCTCAAGGGGCTCATCATCTCGAACATGATGGCGAGCGTCCCGGCGTACAATCGCTATGCCGACAGCGTGCTCATGCCCGCCATGAATCAGCAGGTGCTGGCCGAAGTGAAGGCCATCGAAGCAAAAAAGGATTATGCCAATCCGCGCTACATGGAGCTGCTCATCCCCAATCACTACGAGCAGCACATTCTGCGCAAACCCGCCGCGCAATGGCCCGAGCCGGTGAATCGGGCCTTCAAGCACATGAACCCCGACATCTACATCCCGATGCAGGGGCCCAGTGAACTCGGCGCCAGCGGCAAACTCGTGAACTGGGATCGCACCGCCGATCTCAAGAACATCACGGTGCCCACGCTCGTGATCGCCGGCACGTACGACACCATGGATCCGAAGCACATGGAGTGGATGTCGACGCAGTTCCCCAAGGGCCGCTACCTGCTCTGCCCCAACGCCGGGCACATGGCGATGTACGACGACGGCCCCACGTACTTCGGCGGCCTGATGACGTTCATGAAAGACGTCGATACGGGCGCGTTTACGAAGTAGAGCCGGCCGGTCGCAGCAGTGTCTCGCGACCGGTCAGATACAGCACCGCCACCAGCACCACGAACGGTACGAGCGACAGCGCGTCGGCCATCGGTCCCGAGAACAGCGGATTGTTCACCGACATCGCTTCGATCGCGCGATTCACCCCCGCCATCGCCGGTACTCCCGCCACAAAGGCGATCAGGATGCCGGCGATGGCGCCGCCCGCGATGTACCCCGACGCCATCAGCACCCCGGGGCTCTTGTCCCCCTCGGCCGCCAGTTCGTCGTCGGTGAGATGACGCCCGACATGCTTGCGCGCGATCCAGCGATCCACCGCCCAGCGCACCACGCCGCCCACGAAAATCGGCGCGGAGGTGGAAATCGGCAGATACACGCCCACCGCGAAGGCCAGCGACGGAATCCCCGACAGCTCGAGCACCAGCGCGATCATCGCGCCCAGCAGCACGAGCCCCCACGGCAGCTTGCCGCCCAGGATGCCCTTGATGATGTACGACATCAGCGTGGCCTTGGGCGCATCGAACTTCGGCACATCCTGCCCGTTCGCGAGCGTCCGGATGCTGCCGTTGATGCCCGGATCCACGAAGTACACCGGCGTGCCCGCGTCATCCACCAGATACTTCTCGGCGTTGCCGCCGCTCGGGTCTTGTTTATGCCACACCCAGTACTCGCGTGAGTCGGTGCCGCCGTCGGCCATGATGCCGTCCACCGATTCACGGCGCTCGAGCGTGCGCACGTCCACCCGTTCACCGCTCGTGAGCGCCGCACCGCCGCGCGCATCGGGCG
The DNA here is from genome assembly GCA_947462095.1 of Gemmatimonadota bacterium. Classification (GTDB taxonomy): domain Bacteria; phylum Gemmatimonadota; class Gemmatimonadetes; order Gemmatimonadales; family Gemmatimonadaceae; genus Gemmatimonas. Next base: position 28,568 of record CANHNQ010000019.1, on the reverse strand, counting down.
CCAGCGCCGACGCGCTCACGTACACGGTGCCGGCGGCATTGAGCCGTAGCAGAATCGGGCCCAGCGCCAACGCCGACACGAGCGCGCCAACGACGATCGCGATCTGCTGCGAGCGCGGCGTGGCGCCCACCAGAAATCCCGTCTTCAAGTCCTGCGACGTGGTGCCGCCGTTCGACGCGGCGATGCACACGATGGCACCAATCGACAACGCGGTCACGTAGTAGTTGCTCCCCGTCCACCCCAGCACCACGAACGCCAGACAGGTGAGCAGCAGGGTGGCCACCGTCATGCCGGAAATCGGATTCGACGACGAGCCGATTTCACCGGTCAGCCGCGACGACACCGTCACGAACAGGAAGCCGAACACCACAATCAGCAACGCGGCCGCGATCCGCGCGCCGAAGCCGGTGCCACCCACGTACAGCGGACTCGCGCCCACGAGGGCCACGAGCAGCGCAATGATGCCCAGCAACACCAGCGTGATCGGCAGGTCGCGGTCCGTACGCACCGTATCGCGAACCGTGGCAGCGGTGGAGTTGGACACATCACGCAGCCCCTCACGCAGTCCATGCCAGATGGTCGGCAGAGAGCGGATCACGCTGATGATGCCACCGGCCGCCACCGCGCCCGCGCCGATGTACAGCACATACGCGTTGCGGATCGCCCCCGGACTCATATCGCGGATCAACGCGCGGGCCTCCGGTGCCAGCGGCGCCGTGAGCGCCGACCCGAAGTACGCGATCATCGGAATGAGCACGAGATACGCCAGCACACCACCGGCGCACATGACCGCGGCCACGCGCGGGCCGATGATGTAGCCCACGCCCAGCAACTCCGGCGACACTTCCACCGACACCGACGCCGCCGAGAACGGCGCACCGAAGATTTTTTCCGGCACGTCTTTCCAGGCGCGCAACGCCGACATCGCGGTCTTGTACACGAGGCCGATGCCGAAGCCCGTGAAGATCGTGCGCGCGCTCGTGCCGGCGCCGCCCAGCACCTCCTGCTCGCGCTTCGCGGCATCACTCGCCGCCGCGCGCGACTCGGCGTTCGCCCCGGCCTTCAGCACCTCGGCGCACGCGGTCCCCTCCGGATACTTCAGCACACCATGCTGCGCCACGATGAGCGCGCGCCGCAGGGGAATCATCATGAGAATGCCCAGCACACCACCAAGCACCGCCACCAGGAGCACGCGCGCAATCTCGAGGTCGAATCCGAGAATGAGAATCGCCGGCATCGTGACACCGATGCCGAAGGCGATCGATTCGCCCGCCGACCCCGCCGTCTGCACGATGTTGTGCTCCAGGATCGTGGCATCACGACCGCCCAGTCGTGCCAAGAGACGGAAGATCGTGATCGAGATGACCGCCACCGGGATCGACGCACTCACGGTGAGTCCGACCTTGAGCACCAGGTACAGCGAGGACGCGCCGAAGATCAAACCGAGCACCGCACCGACGATCAGCGGAACCGGGGTGAGTTCGCGCAGACGGGTTTCGGAGGCGATGTACGACATCTGGTCTCTGGTGAAGGGAACGTGCCGTGGCCCAGCAGATTGGCCGAGATCAATGCCATCGTCGACGCCGTAATGAACGCCGCGGGGGGCCGTTCGAGGAAGGTGCCGGGACTACGCCGATAACGCCCGGTGCGTGGCGACCACCTCAGCGATCGCGGCCGCCATGTCCTCCACGAGATCGTCGATCTGCGCCGCATGCGTCCGGAAGCTCAGCACGCACACCCGCCCCACATAGCGCCCGCCGGCGACGGCGCCGCTGATCATCACGCGTCCACGCTGTGACGTGGCCGCCATCAAGTCGCGGGTGGCCGCGTCTTCCTGCGCCAGCGTGGCACCCGGCCACGTGAGGTGGAACGGAAACAACGACAGTTCCGGCGGCGCGTCCATCACGACATGCGGTAACTGCGCGACCCGCGCCGCCGCGTCGAGCGCGAGCGCGCGCTTCTCGTCGATGGCCGCCCGGAACGCGTCGGCGCCGTACAGCTTGATCGTGAGCCACATGCGCAGCCCCGGAAAGCCGCGCGACAGATCGGGGCCATGCTGACTCGGATCGTAGAACTCCGACGCGCTCGGCATGTCGGGGAGATAGTCGGCCGTCGCACCGTGCGCTGCCCGCAGCGCGGCCCCATCGCGCACCAGCAGCGCGCCCGTGCCGTACGGCATGAACATCCCCTTATGCGGATCGAGTGTGAGGGAATCCGCGCGTTCGATGCCGCGTAAGACGGGCTGCGTGTCCCGACACAGCTGGAAGAACGCGCCATACGCGCCGTCCACGTGATGCCACAGCTGTTCGTCGGCACACAGGTCGGCGATGGCGCTGAGCGGATCCACGGCACCCGTGTTCGTGGTGCCGGCGTTCGACACCACCATGAACGGCAGCAACCCGTCGCGACGATCCTGGGCGATCGCGGCGCGCAGCGCGTCGACCGGCAGATGGAACTGCGCATCACACGGAATCGAGCGTACGCGATCGGGCATGATGCCGGCCAGCTTCGCCGACTTGAGCACGCAATGATGCGCCTGATCCGACGTGTACAGCACGCCGCGACGGATATCGACGCCCAGATATTGCTCACGCGCGCACAGCACCGCATTGAACGTGGCCATGGAGCCGCCGGTGGTGAACACGCCACGCGTGCCAACCGGGAATCCCATCCACTCGCGCAGCCACTCCAGCGCATTCGCTTCCAGCTGCACGAGCGCCGGTGCGGCCTGCCAGATGCCCGTGTAGCGATTGGTGGTATCGGCGATGAAATCCGCCAGCGCCGCCGGAAACAGACCGCCGCCGGGGATGTACGCGAGATAGCCCGGCGCCGGCGTGTTGAATGATTGCGGGATGTAGGTCGTGAAGAGATCGTCGAGCAACGCCGGCAGCGGCGTACCGGACGCCGGCGACGGCTCCCGCATACGCGTGCACAGCGCGTCCGCGTCGTGCACGCCGTACAGCGGCTGCAGCGGCAGCGTCGTGATGTGCTCCACGCAGCGCGCGACGACCTGATCGGCCATGTCGCGCATGTCGTGCGCGCTGAATTCGAGATCGAGGATACGCACTCCCTGCGGTTGCGTGATGCTGAGTGGCGGCGGCGCTCCCGAGTTACACGAGCGACACGTAGTGCGGCTCGAACATCGCGTCCGTCACGGCGGCCGCGATGTCGGCCGGCCGCTCCACCCGCGCCAAGCCGCTGTCGAAGGCCAACGTGGCCACCTCGATCGCGATGGCCCGGGACACTTCGCGGATCCGTGACAGGCTCGGATAGATCCGTCCCATCGCCAGATCGTCTTCGGTCACGAGCGCGGCGAGCGTGCGCGCCGCCGCAGCGAACATGGATTCCGTGACGCGTGACGACGCGCTCACGGTGACGCCGAGTCCGACGCCGGGGAAGATGTACGCATTATTGCCCTGCCCCGGCACGTGGGTCTTCCCCTTGTACGTGACCGGCGCGAACGGGCTGCCGCTGGCGAAAATGGCCCGACCATCCGTGCCCGCGTACGCCTGCAGCGCCGTGCACTCGGCCTTCGACGTGGGATTGGACAGCGCCAGCACGATGGGGCGCGCGTGCTCCTTCGCCATGGCCTCGAGCACGTCCTTGGTGAACGTGTTCGGCGTACCCGACACGCCGATGATGGCGTGCGGCTTGAGCGCGGTCACCGCATCGAGCAACGTGCTCACCGGCGCATGCTCGTGCGCGAAGCGCTGCTTGTGTTCGGCGAGATCGGTGCGCGAGTGCTCCACCAGCCCCTTCGAGTCCACGAACCAGCAGTGCCGGCGTGCCTCGTCGAGTGACATCCCTTCGGCGCACAGCGCCTCGACCACGAGATCGCCGATCCCGATACCGGCTTCGCCGGCGCCGAGAAACAGCAGGCGCATGTCGCGCAGCGGTGTCCCGTTGATGCGCGCGGCCGAGAACAGGCCGGCCAGCGCCACCGACGCCGTACCCTGAATGTCGTCGTTGAACGTACAGATCCGGTCGCGCCACCGTTCCAGCAGCGAAAACGCGTTGTGATTGCCGAAGTCTTCGAACTGCAGACAGGCCATCGGAAACCGCGCCTGCACCGCCTCGACGAATTCGTCCAGCAGTTCGTCGTACTCGGCGCCGCGCAACCGCGGCTGACGCAGCCCCACGTAGGAATGACTCTCACGCAGCGCCGTATTGTTGGTGCCCACGTCGATCGTGATCGGCAGACACTGATTGGGCGACACGCCGGCGCACGCCGTGTACAGCGTGAGCTTGCCGATCGGGATGCCCATGCCGTTGGCCCCAAGATCGCCCAGGCCGAGAATGCGCTCCCCGTCGGTGACGACGATCATGCGAATATCATCCTGGGGCCAGTTGGCGAGCACCGCCGCCACGTGCCCCTTGTCGGCGGCCGTGATGTACATGCCGCGACTGCGCCGGAAAATGCGGCCGAACTCCTCGCACGCCTGCCCCACCGTGGGCGTGTACAGCACCGGCATCAGCTCCTCGAGGTGATTCATCACCAGCCGATAGAAGAGCGTGACGTTGCGATCGTGCAGCGCCACCAGATACGCGTACTGCTCCAGCGGTGACGGCTTCGAACGCACGCCCGGCAGAATGCGGGCGAGCTGCTCGTCCTGCGACATCACCCGTGGCGGCAGCAGCCCGCGCAATCCGAAGGCATCGCGCTCGGCGTCAGTGAACGCGGTGCCCTTGTTCAGGACCGGGTCATTCAGAAGATCGGCACCACGTTTGGGATGGAGCGGGGTCGTCACGGCTTCTCCAGAGAACGGATCTGTGCGCTGCACTTGGGCTCCGCGCGCGCGGTGGGACGCGGAAGTACTCGGTATATACACCGGTGGTCGCGGCGTTGTCACGGCTATCGGGGAAGGCGCGCCGGCGAGCGCGCATCGTCTCAGCGCCGGATCAGCGCCGTCTCAGCGCCGTCTCAGCGCCGGATCAGCGCCGGATCAGCGCAGCATCAGCGCAGCATCAGCGCCGCTTCGGCCACCAGCCCGTCTACCAGGCGGGCAAGGTGCGATGCGTCGGTGCGCGCATTCATCACCGTCACGCGCAGCACGCGACGGCCGTTCAGCGTGGTGGCGGTGATCCACCCCCGCCCCGAGCGGTTGTACCGCTCGCGCAGCGCATCCGTGAGCGCGTCGCGGGCCTCGTCGGCGACACCGGCGGGCGTCCACGCGAAGCAGAGAATGTTCGACATCGGCTCGTGCAACGGCACGAAATCGGCGCGCCCACTCAGCAGACCGTGCAACGTCTGCGCCATGCGGCAGAGCCGGTCATACAGGCGCGCGAGATGATCGGCGCCATAGCGTTCGATCGCCACCCACAGCTTCAGCACATCGGCCCGGCGCGAGCACTGAAACGAGCGCGGACCCATATCCCAGACCTGCGCGTCGGTGCCGGCACCGAAGAGATACGGCGCCTCCTGCGTGAAGGCACGGGTGAGATCGTCCTGATCGCGCAACAGCACCATCCCCGCCGACAGCGGCAACAACAGCGTCTTGTGCGGGTCCCACGCCACCGAGCGCGCACGCACGAGTCCCTGCACCCGGTGCCGATGACGCGGCGACAGCATCGCCGCGCCGCCGTGCGCCGCATCGACGTGCAGCCACAGCGGGCCGTGGTCGTCGGCGAACGTATCGCACAGATCGGCGATCGCCTCGAGGTCGTCGAACGTGCCGGTCGCGGTGCACCCCGCCGTGGCGACCACCGCCATCACGCGCGTGCCGCTGTCGCGCAGCGTCTCGAGACGTGCGCGCAACGCGTCGGGGTCCATGCGCAGCGCGCGGGAGGGCACCACGATCACGCGTGACCGGCCGAGCCCCATCTCACCGGCGGCGCGCGATACCGCGTAGTGCGTGTGTTCGCCGCACACCACCACCGGCGGGTTCGCCCCCAACCCGTTGGTCCACACATCGGGCACGGCGCGGCTGCGCGCCGCCAGCAACGCGGTGAACGTGGCTTCGGTCCCACCGGACGTCATCGTCCCACCGGCCCGCTCGTCCCATCCCACCAGATCGGTCATCCACGCGATCACCTGATGCTCCAGCGGCGTGAACGACGGCGACATCTCGCGCACCGCCTGCGACTGATTGCACGCGCTGATCAACGCGTCGGTCCATACCGCCGCCGGCAGCGGCGCGGAGACCTGATGGCCGATGTACATCGGATGCGCCAGCCGATTGATATCGTCCAGCAGGAGCGATGACAGGCGCCGCGCCACATCGGGGAGCGCGCGGGGAGCACGCGGCATCGGACCGGCGAGGCGATCGGCGATCACCTGCGCGCTGTGCCACGTGGATACCGGCCCCTCGCCGCGCCGGGTGTCGGCGAAATAGCCGGCCGCCAGTTCGAGAATCGGGCGTGCCGCCTCGAGGGTCGCATCCGCTTCGAGCATCGCCAGCAGCTCGGCATCCTGGTCCGCGTGCGCATCCATTAGCGGCGCGGAAACGGTTCGGTGCGCTGCGTGCGTGCATCCCAGCGCCAATACCGCATCGTCGTGCAATGCGTGCCGCCGATGTAGCGATCGATGCCGTTGGCCTGCACCGCATCGGCACGCGCCCGTACCACGTCCTGCCCGAAGGGCGTCAACTGCACGGTCCGCTCCCAGAATGCACGGTCATCGGGATCGCGTGGCGGCGCGATGACCGGGGAACCGTTGGTATACAACACAATCGGCTGCGCGCAGTCACTGAGGCGTTCCGCGTACCACGCGAAGCTCCAGTTGCCGAGCCACACCCACGATTCCGTGCCCTGATGCGCCGCGAACAGCTTGGCCATGGTGAGCGCCCCGGGGGACAGCGCTTCACACAGCTGCCGCTCACTGCGCGACAATCCGGAATCGATATCGACGTACTCCTCGAGCTGACGTCGCAACGCGGCCACCAAGTGCGGCAACCGGACGTCATCGTCCACCGAGTACGTGCGCGCATTCACGTCGCGGTCGAGCCGGTCGGTCACCGCCAGCAGATCGGTGGGCGTATCCGCCGTGAATGCGCGCCAGGCCACGCGGCCATGCTCCAGATCTTCCGACGTGATCGCGCGGCGCGCGGCGTACATCGGTGCAAACATTTCCGGCCGCATGATGCCCAGATAGCAGTCGGCCGGTGCGATGGTGATCCGCGGGCGCTCCTGCTCGGCCCGCCGCCCCAGCCGCGCGAGGATCTGGATGAGCTGCAGTTGGTCGTACAGATCCGGCTCGAACCAGAGTACGACCTCATCCTCTGCACCCACATCCTCCAGCCGCGCATCTCGCTGCTCGAAGTCCGTCACCACCTCCTGCACCGTCGACCAGCCTCGGCTGGCCAGAAACTCGGCGCGCGCACGATGGAACAGGCCGAGGTCGTCATCGGTGGGCACCGGCCCGTCGTGCAGCACGTCGCGCCAGGAGACGATATCGCCGGGGAGGCCCGAGCGCGCGAGCGCGCTGGCGGCCGAATCACCGTTGGTAAGGTGCAGGGTGAACATGGGTGAGGTATCTTGTCCGTGGCCGAGCCGATGCGCCAGTTGTGATGCGTGTTGGCGTTCGAGGCCCGCCCTGCGTGTTCTTCTTTCCGCTGCCACGATGCCTGAGCCCCGCGCCGTCGCTCCCCACGTTGCGCCCCCCGTGCTCGTCGAACCGTCGGCGGTCGCGGACACCATGGCGGAGTTCGAGCTCGAGCCCCTGCTCGAGACCAGCACGGCGCTGTGGGCCGTCGTCTTCGCCGGCGGCATCGGCACCCGCTTCTGGCCGCTCAGTACCCCCAAGCGCCCCAAGCAGCTGCTCGCGCTCGTCAACGAGCGCCCGCTCATCGCCGACACCATCGCGCGACTGGCGCCATTGGTGCCCGCCGAACGGGTGCTGGTCGTGACCAGCGCCGACATCGCCGACGCGCTGCACGAAGCGATCCCCGAAGTCCCGCGCGCCAACATGCTCATCGAACCGCGCCCGCTCGGGACCGCGGCGGCACTCGCCTGGGGGGCGCAGGAAGTGTCCCGGCGCGCCGGACCCGAGACGGTGTTCTGCGCACTGCACGCCGACCTGTCGGTCGGGTTTCCCGACGTCTTTCGCGAGGCGCTCCGGCAGGCGGCCACGATGGCCTTGGCAGAACCGGTGCTGGTGGCCCTCGGCGCCACGCCCACACGCTGCGAGACGGGGTTCGGCTATCTGCAGCCCGGAACGGCGTTCGATCCGTTCGTGTCACGGGCCGAGGGCGGGGCCTGCCGGGTCGAGCATTTCGTGGAGAAGCCCACCGCCGCGCTGGCCGATACCCTCATCGAGAAGGGCGCGCTCTGGAACACCGGCATCTTCGTGTGGCGCGCGCGCGTCGTGCTCGAAGAGCTTGAGGCGCACACCAGCGAACTGCAGTACGGACTGCCCAAACTCGCGGCCGGCGAGATGACCCGCTTCGCCGAGCTGGTCACCTCCGTGTCGATTGACCGTGGCTTGCTTGAGCGCAGCCGCCATGTGGTCGTCCTGCCCACCGAGTGTGCGTGGGACGACGTCGGCACGTGGGCGTCACTGCGCCGTGTGCGCGAGCTCGACGACACCGGTAACGGCGTCATGGGGCACGTGCACTGCATCGATGCGTCCGGCAACGTGATCCATGCCGACGGCAACTGCATCGTCGCCTACGGCATCTCGGGGATGCTGGTGGTCTCGCTCGACGGCCTCACCTTCGTGACTACCCTCGAGCGCGCCACCGAACTCGGACCGCTCCTCAACGCGCTTCCCGGCAGCCTGCGCTCCAACCCCGGCCGCCACCCCACCAGCTGACGCGCGTACGTGCGTCAGCGGCCCTCGAACGTCGGGACCCGCTTTTCCTTGAACGCGGCCATCGCCTCACGCACATCGGCGCTCGCGAAACAGCTCTTGATGTGTGTGAATTCCTCGCGCAGTTGCGCGTCGAGCGTGGCATCGGCGCTCGCCAGGAGCAACCGCTTCGACAACGCCAGCGCCAGCGGCGGGCCGGCCGCGAGCTGCGCGGCGTAGCGCTGCACGCCTGCAGTGAACACATCGTCCGCCAGCACCGACGTGGCGAGTCCGATGCGTTCTGCTTCGTCGGCGCGTACGTCGCGACCCGTGAAAATGATGTCCGTCGCCCGCGCGTGTCCGATCAACCGCGGTAGGAACCACGTGACGCCCGCATCGGGCGACAACCCACGCCGCACGTAGCCGGCCGTGACCGTGGCGCTTGCGCTCACGAGGCGGAGATCGCAGGCCAACGCCAAGCCGAATCCTGCGCCGGCGGCGGCGCCGTTCACCGCCGCGATCACCGGCTTCTCGCACGACGTGATCGACTGCACCCACCGCCCCACCCAGTAGTACGGATCCAGTCGCGTGGCACGGTCGGCATCCGCCCGCAGACTCGGCTCAGCAAGATCCAGCCCGGCGCAGAATCCGCGGCCCGCGCCCGTGATCACCACCACGCGGACCACATCGTCGCGCGCCGCCTGCGCCATCGCGACAGGCAATTCTTCCGCGAGTTGCGGATTCACCGCGTTGAGCCGTTCGGGGCGGTTCAGCGTGATCGTGCGCACGCCGGCCGCCGTGGTCTCGACGAGCAGGTGCGCGAAGGAATCGTGAGAGGCAGTCATACACGAAGCTTACAGGCCGCACCGGGTTCGCGGATCCGGCTTGTGCCGATTCACGTATCGTCCTTCGCGCACCCACTACCCCCCGTATGGGTGCGTTCGCTAGATCACATGGTGCGCCCGTGCGAACCGATTGTCAGGCGTACGGACCAGCTGGCCACTCTTGCCCCCACCATGCCTCCCTCCCGCGCTGCTGCTTCCTCGATGATGCTCGACGACCCGACGGCGGCTCAGCAGGGGCCGCTGTACTGCTGCGACGCCCTCGCACGCACCGCGTCCGAGACCTGCCGTCAGCATGAGCGACTCGCCCGCCTGAACGCGTTGTCGGTGGCGGAATCCGAACTCGGAGCGGCGCAGGCCATGGTGGACAACATCGATCTGGCGCTCGCCGAGTGCGTGCGCGACTTCGAACAGACCTGCGCGAAGGCGACCATCAGCGACGATGCCGACATCCGGCAGGCCGCCAACGCCATGTGGCTGGCCGCCCGCGAGTATCTCCGTCGCCACAGCATCGCCGAGAAGGCCTCGCATCAGCTCACCCAGCACGATGCCGAAAAGCTCGGCGACCTGCAGCTCGAGTACGAACTCGAAGCCTCGGCGCTACTGGGCCTCAAACACGCGATGTCGACCTACCAGAAGCTGCGCCCGGATACGCGCTGCCCGTAAGCTCGCCGGTCAGCGCGACCTCAAACAGCAGCTTCGACGGCTGTGGATCGCGCGTGAGATAGACCTGCAGCCGTTCGATGATCGCCGGCGCAGGCACCCGCACCGCCAACAATTCGCGTTCACTCGTGGGCGTGAGCGTGGGGTAGAAGCTCAACGTGCAATGCGGCGTGAAACGGAACCGGGCCTGTTTGAAGGGCAGCCCGCTGCGCGCGATCCGCTCGTGCAGCGCCCGCAGTGGCCCGTTGTGATCCAGCGGCAACGACACGATGTCCGTCTGCATGAACCGGTGTGGCAGCCCCAACGCGAGCTCCATAGGGGCCGTGCTGGCTGCGATCGGCTCGAGTGCCTCTCGAATGCGCGCCACCGGGGTATCCGTGGGCATGGCGCCCACGCCCGACGAGCCGACCAGCGTCACGTGTGGGGGCGTGAGCCGGGCCAGCTTGGGATCGAAGCGCTGTTGAATCTCTCGCACCATGACACCCGCTTCGCCAGGAAGCTCTGCCAGTACGAAAATGCCGAAGGTCGCCGCCATGCTGGAAATCTAGTCGGTGTACGCGCCACCCTCACGGTGGCGCGACCCGTGCGATATGTTCGCCCTATGGGAGCCGCCATGAAAGTCATTCGGGAATACGTCAACGAGATGGAAGCGCTCGTTGCGCGCAGTGTGCTGGAAGCACACCACATTCCGGCCGTCGTGCTGCGCGACGATGCGGGCGGCATGTTGCCGGCCATGCATCTCGTGTATCCCGTCCGCCTCGCCGTCCGCGTGGGCGACGCCGCGCACGCGCTGCGCATTCTCGATGCCCCCTTCGAAGGCGACGCGTACATCGACGACCTGCTTGGCCCCGACGACGCGGCCGGGCATCCGTGAGTCAGCGCTTCGCGGGGCTGGTCGTCCTCATCACGGGCGCATCGAGCGGCATCGGGGCCGAGTTGGCCCGACAGTGTGCCGCCGAGGGCGCCCGATTGGCGCTCGCCGCGCGTGATGTCGACCGGCTGGACGCGGTGGCCGCCGAGTGCCGGGCCCTGGGTGGGGAGGCGCTGGTAGTCCCCGGCGACGTGGGGGTCGAGTCGTCGTGCGCGGCCATCGTGGCGCGCACCGTGGCGCACTACGGCCAGCTCGACATTCTGCTCAACAATGCCGGGATGGGATCGAGCGGTCTGTTCGACGAGATCACCGATCTCACGATTTTCGACACGCTCATGCGGGTGAACTACCTCGGCAGCGTGTGGTGCACCGCCTATGCCCTGCCGCATCTCAAGCGCACGAAAGGACGGATCGTCGCGATCTCGAGCCTGACCGGGCTCACCGGCGTCCCCAAACGCACGGCGTACGCCGCGACGAAACACGCGATGGCGGGCTTCTTCGACTCGCTCCGCATCGAGCTCGACGGGACCGGTGTCACGGTCACGATGGTCTATCCCGGCTTTGTCTTTTCCGAGATCAATCAACGGGCGCTCTCACCCGATGGCACGCCCTTCGGCGATCGCGGGTACCAGCGTCGCAAGGGCGAAACGATGGAGACCGACGTGTGCGGCCGCCTCATTCTCGCGGCCATGGCCCGTCGGGATCGCGACCTCGTGATGACGTGGCGGGGGAAGATCGGCCGACTCCTCAAGCTGATCTCGCCGAAACTGGTCGACCGGATTGCCCGGAGCGTCATCGAAACCCGGCAGTAGCGACCCGACGGAGGGGGCGTAACGGCACCGGACGTTGCGATAGATTCCGATATGGCCGACGCCCCGCTCCTCACGCTCGATCCCGGTAACCCCGATCCGATGGGCATCGCGCGCGCGGCCGCGCTGCTGCGTCGCGGCGGGCTCGTCGCGTTCCCCACGGAAACGGTGTACGGACTCGGCGCCAATGCCCTCGACGAACAGGCCGTGGCCGCCATCTACACGGCGAAGGGGCGCCCGGCGTGGAACCCCGTGATCGCCCACGTGCCCGATGTCGCGGCCGCCCGTGCGCTCACCCGCGCGTGGCCCGCAGCGGCCGACACGCTGGCCTCGGTGTTCTGGCCGGGTCCGCTCACGTTGGTGCTCCCCAAAGCGCCGCACGTGCCCGACGTGGCCACCGCCGGGCTTGATGCCGTCGCGGTCCGGATACCGGCCCATCCGGTGGCGCTGGCACTCCTTCGGGCCGCTGGCGTACCGATCGCGGCTCCCAGTGCCAACCGGTTCACCCAGGTCAGCCCAACCACCGCCCAGCACGTGCAAGCGTCACTCGGCGACCGCGTGGGGCTGATTCTCGACGGTGGGCCCAGCGCGGTCGGCATCGAAAGCACCGTGGTCGACCTCACCGGCCCCGAGGCCGTGATCCTGCGACCGGGGATGATCGCCGCCGCCGATCTCGAGGTGGCGCTGCGTGGCACCGGCGTGGCCGTGCGAACCGCCACCGCCACGGTGTCACACCACGCGCCCACGGCGGCGCCCCAGCGTTCACCCGGCATGGCCGATCGGCACTACGCGCCGCGTGCCGACGTCTGGCTCTTCGATCCGGCGCAACAGCCCGAGATCGACACCGCGCTCGCTGCGCGGGGCCAAGCGGCCGGATTGGTGATCGCGCTCCTCAGCACGACCACGTTGTCGGCGCCGGATGCCACGATCCGCCGCATGCCGGACGATCCCGCAGCCTACGCCCGTGCGCTCTACGCCGCCTTGCACGCCGCCGATGCGGCCGGCGCGTCGCTCATCGTGATCGAGCGCCCCCCGGCCGACGACCGATGGGCCGGCCTGCGCGATCGCCTCGCCAGAGCCGCCCGCTAGCCGTTCATCGGTACGCGCCCGACGCCGGACGCTCGTTGCAAAGCACGCGGCGCTGCTATCTTGCACACATGCTACCCATCGATCTTTCCGGCAAGCGCGCCCTCGTGGCGGGCGTCGCCGACGACGGCGGCTTCGGGTTCGCCGTCGCCAAGGCTTTCGCCGAGGCCGGTGCCTCGGTCTGCGTCGCCACCTGGCCGCCGGCGCTCAACATCTTCCTCAACCTGCTCGAACGCGGGAAGATGGATGAATCCCGTCGCCTCAGTGATGGATCGTTGCTCACCTTCGAGCGCATCTATCCGCTCGACGCCGTCTACGACTCGCTCGAGGATGCGCCAGCCGACGTGCGCGAATCCAAGCGCTACAAGGACGTCGGCGACTTCTCGATCGGTGGCCTCGCGCAGCGCATCGCCGCGGATTTCGGCGAGCAGTCGCTCGACATCGTCTTCCACTCGCTGGCCAACGGGCCCGAAGTGAAGAAGCCGTTGCTCGAAGTGAGCCGCGCCGGCTATCTCGCCGCCTCCAGCGCGAGCGCGTACTCGCTCGTGTCCATGGTGCAGCGCCTGGCGCCGCTCATGCGTCCGGGCGGCTCGGTGTGCTCACTCACGTACATGGCCAGCGAACGCGCCATTCCCGGCTACGGCGGCGGCATGTCGTCGGCCAAGGCCGCGCTGGAGAGCGACACGCGGGTGCTCTCGTTCGAGGCGGGGCGCAAGTACGGGCTGCGCGTAAATACGATCAGCGCCGGACCGTACGCATCGCGCGCCGCCAGTGCGATCGGCATCATCGACAAGATGGTGAAGTACTGCGCGGCGAATACGCCGCTCCCCGAAGAGCTGACCGCCACGGAAGTCGGCAACACGGCCGCTTTCCTGTCGAGCGCGCTGGCCAGTGGGATCACCGGCTCCACGGTCTACGTGGATAAAGGGTACCACGCGATGGGGATGGCTGTCGCGATGCCAGCCGGCAGCGAGCCGCTCGGCTCGTAGCACGTGGCAGACCGAGCGCCCCAGACACCGCACGACACGCCGACCGCGGCACGAGAGGGAACAGGCCTCCGCACACGACTGCTGGGGATGGTACTGATCGTGGCGGTGCCGCCGCTGCTGGTGAGTCTGCTCACGCCGCTGACCAACAGCGGCTGGCCGGGGCTGCTGCTGTTCGGCGGGGCGCTGACCATATCGATCACCCTCGCGATGTACTTCGGCACCCAGATCTCGCGGCCGCTGCAGGGGCTGATCGACGACGTGCATGCGCTGGCGATCGGTGTGGCCGGCCACCGGTCGCGCATCCGGTCCAGCGATGAAATCGGGTCGCTCGCCACCGCGTTCAACCAGATGGCCGAAACCGTCGAGCGGCGCAACGCGGCGCTGGCCGACAGCGAGCGCCGATACCGCTTGCTCTTCGATTCCAACCCACTCCCCATGTGGGCGTGGGATGCGGACACCCTGCTCGTGCTCGCCGTCAACCAAGCGGCCATCGAGAAGTACGGGTACGACCGCGACGCCTTCCTGTCGCTGCGCATGCTCGACCTGCTCGAACCGTCCGAGCATGCGCGATTCAGCGGGGCCCGCCTGCCCTTCTCCGAATCGAAGCAAAGCACTGGCATCTGGCTGCATCGCACGGCCAGCGGTCGCCAGCTCGAACTCGAAGTCATCACCACCTCGTCGCGACGCCTTGGGCGCGCGAGTTGGCTGTCGGTCGGCATCGATGTGACCGCGCGGCGCGAAGCGGAACGCGCCTTGGCCCGCAGCGAAGATCAGCTGCGGCAATCGCAGAAGATGGAAGCGATCGGCACCTTCGCCGGTGGTATTTCGCACGATTTCAGTAACCTGCTCACCGGCATGCTGGGCTACTGCGATCTCGCGCTCGCCGTGATGCCGGCCGACGCGCCGGCGCGCAGCGATGTCGATGAGATCCGGGCGCTCGCCGTCCGCGGCACGGATCTCTCCAAGCAGATTCTCGCCGTCAGTCGGAAGCAGATCATGCAACCGGCGGTGCTCGATCCGAATACGGTCATCCACAGCGTCGATCGGCTGCTGCGCCGCATCATGGGTGAGCACATCGACGTCGTGACCACGCTCGGCGATGACCTCGGCACCATTCGCATTGATGCGGCCCAACTGGAGCAGGTCATGCTCAGCCTGGCCAGCAATGCACGGGATGCGATGCCCGCCGGCGGCACCCTCCGCGTGACCACCGCCCGCGTGAGCGAACAGGAGTTGCAGACCTTCGGACTCGATGCGCAGCGGGAATGGATCGTCATTCGTGTGACCGACACCGGCGTCGGCATGACCGAGGCGGTGCGTGAGCGCATCTTCGAACCGTTCTTCACCACGAAGGTACGCGGTCAGGGTACTGGCCTCGGTCTGCCGCTCGCCTACGGCATCATCGGTCAATCCGGCGGCGAGATCCGCGTGGACAGCGCGCCGGGACACGGCACCACGTTCCATCTGCTCCTGCCCCGGCTCGCTGAACGTCCCACAGATCTCACCGTGGAGGAAGACGTTCCCGACGTGCTCACCGGACAGGAAACCGTCCTGCTGACCGAAGACGAAGACTGTGTCCGCACGGTGGCAACAGCCGCCCTCGAGCGTCGCGGTTATCGCGTGCTGGTCGCGGCCGATGGGGACTCCGCCCTCGCGATCTCGCGCGCCTTTCCCGGTCGCATCGATCTGCTCGTTACCGACATCGTGATGCGCGGGATGAACGGACATGAGCTGGCCGAACAGCTCGAGATGATGCGACCCGACCTGCGCGTGCTTTTCGTGTCCGGCTACACCGGCGACGATGCATTGCCGCAGGGCGTATCGCGCGACCGTCGAACGTTCCTGCAGAAGCCGTTCACGTCGCTTGAACTGGCCCGACGCGTGCGCGCGGTGCTCGATCAGTCGCCGCGTGTGAGCTGAGCGCCAGCGGCCATGTACTGGATTC
The DNA here is from genome assembly GCA_947462095.1 of Gemmatimonadota bacterium. GTDB lineage: Bacteria > Gemmatimonadota > Gemmatimonadetes > Gemmatimonadales > Gemmatimonadaceae > Gemmatimonas. The sequence continues at coordinate 12,638 of CANHNQ010000019.1, read as the reverse complement.
TGGCGATCATGGCCGCGATCGCGGCGAGTCTCATCGCGCTCGTGGTCGGCGGACTCGTAACGCCGGCCGACTATCGCGCGGTGCGTCGCATCCGTCTGCAGCGCCGAGCCCCCGAACTCTACGCCCTGCTGGGTGACGTTGCGGCATACGAGCAGTGGACGCCCTCGCCGACGACGATCGTACGACAGCCCTCCACGCGCGCCGAGGTCATCGTGCTCCGGGTGACCGACGACGATACGAAGTCGATGCTGCAGTGGGAGTGGCAGGTCGATGCCGACGTCACGCACAGCGCAGCGCACAGCGTCGTCACCCTGACCGAGTTAGGCCGGGTCGGCAATCCGGTGATCCGGTTCTTCGCCGCGCTCCGCGGGCACGGCGGGAACGCGGAGCGCACACTCCGTGCGCTGGCCGAGCACTGTGACGAGTTCGGCGTGTCCGTCGAACGAATCTAGCTGCCCCTCGTACAATGAGCGCGCCGACTGGTGACCCCGCTCTGGTGCCTCCCGCCGTCGATTCGCATCCGGATCGCTGGCGCACGCTCGGCGTACTCACCGTCGCCGAACTGCTGGGAATGACACTGTGGTTCGCCGCGAGCGCCGTCTCCGCGCAATATCGCGCGCAGTGGTCGCTGACCGGCAGCGAAGCCGCCTGGCTCACCACCATCGTGCAGCTCGGCTTCGTGGCCGGCACCGCAATCTCCGCGGTGCTCAACGTGGCCGACATCGTGCCGGCGCGCGTGCTCTTCGCCGCGTGTGCGCTGGTGGGCGCGGCCGCCAACGCGATGCTGCTGCAGTCGGAGCAGCTGTCGGGCGCGCTGCTGTGGCGCTTCGTGACGGGCCTCGCGCTGGCCGGCGTGTATCCGCCGGCCATGAAGATGATTGCCACCTGGTTCCGTGCGCGACGTGGCCTCGCGGTGGGCACCATCGTGGGTGCGCTTACCGTGGGCAAGGCCATGCCGTATCTGGTACATGCGATCCCAGGCGCCGGCATCACACCGGTGGTGGCAAGTGCGTCGGTGGGCGCCTGTATTGCCGCCGTGCTGGTGTGGTTCGGGTATCGCGAAGGACCGTACCCGTTTCCCGCGCGGCCCTTCTCATGGCACCTCGTGCGCGATGTGGTGCGCACCCCGGCGTGGCGCCTCTCCACCGGCGGCTACCTCGGCCACATGTTCGAGCTGTACGCCGCGTGGACATGGTTGCCCGTCTTTATTGCGGCCAGTATCGCGGCGCATGATCCGGCCGGCGGCGCGCGCGGCGACTCGTTCGCCTCGGCGATTGCCTTCGCCGCCCTCGCCATCGGCGGTGCGGGGTGCATCTGGGGCGGACTCGTGGCCGACCGTCGTGGACGCGCGTGGCTGGTCACGCGCGCCATGGCGATCAGCGGCGCCTGCGCCGTACTGATCGGCTTCGCCTTCGGCCGCTCGCTGTGGCTGCTGGTGCCCATCGCGCTGGTCTGGGGCTTCTTCGTGATCGCCGACAGCGCGCAGTTCTCCGTGTTGGTCACCGAGAGCGTGCCACCGCATGCCGTGGGCACGGCCCTCACGCTGCAGACCTCGCTCGGCTTTCTGCTCACGGCCGTGGTGATTCAACTCGTGCCACCGCTCGCGGCGCGCGTCGGGTGGCAGTGGGCATTTGCCGTGCTGTCGCTGGGGCCGGTGTTCGGCATCGTGAGTATCACCCGGTTGTTGCGCCGGGAACGGCGTCGGGTGCGCAGCCAGCAATGACACGGCGGGGCGCCGCGAGGAACAGGACGTTCCCGCGACGACCCGCCGCATCAGTGCTGCACGAGTGTCCAGCGACGTGGCTTACAGCCCCGTGATCTCTTCCTCAGCGCCGATGCGCCGCGGGGTCTGCACGTCACCGGCCTTCACTTCGATGGCCGGCAGGCCGTGCTTCTTCAGGATCTCGTCGATCGGCGGCAGCAGCTCCTTGTACGCCTTGCGGAGCTCCACGAGGTACACCTCGAGCTCCTTCGACAGCGTGTCGTACACCACGACCGACTGCTTCGTCGGACGCGCTTCGGTGCTGCCCACCACACCCGCCAACGCGGCGATCTGGTTGTTCACCTTGATCGGGTAGTTGAGCGGATCCTGACCGCTCTGGTTCTTCACCTGATAGATCTGCCCTTCCATCTCGCTGATCTTTGCGTCGAGCGTCTTCACCAGCTGCGCGTACTGCGCCGAGTCGGCACCCACTTCCTTCGAGCGCGACACCGCCTGTTGACGCACATAGCGCACCGTGCGCACGGCGTCGTTGGCATCCGTGGTCCGGTCGCGGATCTGCATGAGCATCTTGTACTGCGCCACGAGATCGGCCGCCGTCGCGTCGCTGCGCGGGTCCTTCTTCACCAGCAGCTTCGTCTCGGACACCGGGGCACCGTCCACCAGCAAGCGCACCGAGTAGTGACCCGGGAGCACCAGCGGACCGGTGAGCACGCCAGCCCACATGATCATGCCGTTGAACGTGGTCGCGTCGCTCTCACGCAGATTCCACGAGAACGTGTTCATCCCCACCTTGTTCGTGGGCGCGGCATCGGCCGCGACACTGCGCCGGCCACCAGCCGGTGCACCGGCCGCGCCTGCGCCGGCCGTGTCGCTCGAGAACGTGCGCACGGTGCGGCCGGTGGAATCCTTGAACTCAAGCGTCACCTTGTTGGCCGCCGACTTGAGCCAGTAGTACACGATCGCGCCATTGGGCGGATTGGCACCCACCGGTGAGCCGTTGCCACCACCGGGGTTGAAGCCACCGCCCCAGTTGATGCGGTACGCCGCGCGCGGCGAGAACAGATGCGCACGCTCCGCCATCGCGCTGGCGGTGAGCTGACGCAGCAGCGTGATGTCGTCGATCACCCAGAACGAGCGGGCGTGCGTGGCGGCGATGAGGTCGCCTTCCTTGATCGCCAGGTCATGGATCGGTACGATCGGCAGATTCCGACGCATCGAGAACCACGTGGCCCCGTCGTCGAGCGAACCGTAGATGCCGCGCTCGGTGCCGGCGAACAGCAGCCCCGGACGCACCTCGTCTTCACGGATCACGCGCGTGAACTCGGTGGCCGGAATGCCGTTGGCCTTGCCGCTGTTGTCGATGCGCGACCACGTCTTGCCGAAGTCGTTCGTCTTGAAGAGATACGGCTCCTGATCGTCCATCTGGAACCGGTTCGCGGCCACGTACGCCGTGCCGGTGTTGAAGTGCGAGGCCTCGATGATCGAGATGCGCGACCACTCGCGTTCCTTGAGCAGCGCCGGCGTCACATTCGTCCACGACACGCCACCGTTGCGCGTGACATGCACCGTGCCATCGTCGGTACCGGCCCAGATCACACCCTTCGTGACCGGCGATTCCGCGATGGCGAACACCGTCCCGTACGTTTCCACGCCGGTCTGGTCCTTCGTGATCGGGCCACCCGACGGTCCGAGCGTGCGCGGATCGTTGCGCGACAGATCGGGGCTGATGGCCGTATAGCTGTCGCCTTCGTTCGTGGTCTTGAAGAGCACGTTCGACCCCACGTACACCGTCTTCGCGTCGTGCGGGCTCACGGCGATCGGGAAGGTCCACTGCATGCGGTACTTCGAATCGATGGCCGAGTGACCCATCGGGTTCAGCGGCCACGGATTCACGTCGCGCGCGAGGCCGGTGCGCATGTCCTTGCGCGTGAGGAAGCCGCCGTAGCTGCCGGCGAACACGATGTCCGGATTGTTCGGCAGCGCCGCAATGAAGCCCGACTCACCGCCGCCGGCATCCTGCCACATCTCGGTGGTGATGCCACCCGCCGCCCGCGACGGACCGCACAGCGTGCTGTTGTCCTGCTGCGCACCGCAGATCTTGTACGGGAAGTGATTCGTGGTGGTCACATGATAGAACTGCGCCGTGGCGAAATCCTGCGCCGTCCACGTCTTCGCCGCGTCGGTGCTCACGTTCGCGCCGCCGTCGTTCGCTTCGATCATGCGATCGCCGTTGTCGCCCGCGATCCACAGATTGTGCGAGTCGCCATGCGGCGCGTTGATGTTGCTCCACGTCTTGCCACCGTCGCGCGACACCTGGAACTGCACGTTGCTGGCGTACACGAGATCGGGATTCTTCGGATCGGCGTAGATCTTCGAGTAGTACCAGGCGCGCTGACGCAACTTGCGCTCGTCGTTCACCCGCGCCCACGTGGCGCCGCCGTCGTCGCTCCGGAACACGCCGCCCTCATCGGCTTCGATGAGCGCGTAGATGCGCTGCGTGTTGGCGCCGCTCACGGTGATGCCGATGTTGCCCCACAGTCCGGCGGGCAAACCCTTGTGCTTGGTGATCTCGGTCCAGGTGTCGCCGCCATCGGTGCTCTTGAACATCCCCGAGCCCTTGCCGCCCGACACGAGCATCCACGGCTTGCGATGCATCTGCCAGAAGCCGGCGTACAGCACGTTCGGGTTGCTCGGATCCATCGCGAGGTCCGCCGCGCCGGTGGAATCGTCGCGGAACAGCACCTTCGTCCAGTTCTTCCCGCCGTCCTTGGTGCGGAACACGCCGCGTTCGGCGTTCGGGCCCCAGGCATGTCCCTGCGCCGCCACGTAGGCGACGTCAGGGTTGGTGGGATGCACCAGCAGGCGCGAGATTTGCCGCGTGTCGTTCAGGCCGATGTTCGTCCATGTCTTGCCGCCGTCGGTCGTCTTCCAGACGCCATCGCCGTGGGACACGTTGCCGCGAATCGTGAACTCGCCGCCGCCCACGTACACGACATCCGGGTTGCTGGGCGCCACACCGATGCTGCCGATCGTCCCGCCAAAGTACTTGTCGGTCATCGGCATCCAGTTGTCGCCGCCGTCGACCGACTTGAACACGCCGCCGCCGACGGTTCCCATCCAGTATTCCTTGGGACGGGCCACGCTGCCGGCCACCGCCGCCGAGCGACCACCACGGAACGGGCCGATCTCGCGCCACTTGATCGCCGAGAGCGCACCGGTGTCGAACGGGGCAGCCAGTGGCGCAATGGCCGCAGGACGTGCTGCCGCGCGGGCAACGGGACGGGCCGGTTGCGCACCGGCGGAGACACAGGGTAGCAGAACGGCGGCAGCGACGGCCAACCGTGGGGTCAATCGTTTCACGACATGCTCTCCAGATACAGGGGACGGGGCCTTAAGCAGGCGACTATTGCTCCGCGTGCACTCGCTGGCAAGACTGGTTTTTCGGCGCGCGGTAGAGTGGGGGATGCCGACAGCCCACCGCCCCCCAATCCCCCTGAAACCACACCGAACCGCGTTGCGTAGGGCGATACTGAAGTGATATCACTTCAATACCAATCCCCTACGAGGCTCCCATCATGTTCCGCGAAGTCGAGGCCCGCCCCTCCCCCGGCCTCCTCATGGCCGTGCTCGTGTTCACCGTCCTGCTCGGCGGTGCCTTCATGTTCTACCTTGGCGCGCGCTACGAGGACGGCCTGCACGCCATCGGCGGGATCCTTCTCCTCACGGCCGGTATCGCCGCCACCCCCGGCTTCTTCACCGTCGCCCCCAACGAAGGCAAAGTCCTCACGCTCTTCGGGAAGTACAAAGGCACCGCCAAGAATCCCGGGCTCTGGTTCACGAATCCGTTCATGACCAAGACGGCCGTCTCCCTGCGCATCCGGAACTTCGAGACCAACAAGCTCAAGGTGAACGACGCACGGTCGAACCCGGTGGAAATCGGCGCCATCGTGGTCTGGAAGGTGATCGACACCGCGGAAGCCAGCTTCGAAGTGAACGACTACGTGCAGTACGTCGCGGTGCAGAGCGAGTCGGCGGTGCGGGCGCTGGCGTCGTCATATCCGTACGACCACCACGGCGACGATGCGATCGCGCTCAGCACGCACCCCATGGAAGTATCCAAAGGTCTGCTCGAAGCCTTGCACGACCGGCTCGGCAAGGCCGGGGTCGAAGTGCTCGAGGCGCGCATCAGTCATCTGGCGTACGCCCCCGAAATCGCGGCCGCGATGCTGCAGCGTCAGCAGGCGAGCGCGATCGTCGCAGCACGTCAGACGATCGTGGAAGGGGCGGTCGGCATGGTCGAGATGGCGCTCGACGCGCTCTCGGCTCGAGAGATCGTCACGCTCGACGACGAACGCAAAGCCGCGATGGTGAGCAATCTGCTCGTGGTGCTCTGCTCCGATCGCGCCGCCCAACCGGTGGTCAACACCGGGACGCTCTACTCCTGATCACGGGAGCGGCGGCGCATGGCTGAACGCAAGTCATTCCTCATTCGCGTGGACCGCGATGTGCTCGACGCCATCCAGCGTTGGGCCAACGATGACCTGCGCAGCGTGAATGGACAGATCGAGTTCCTGCTGCGACGCGCGCTCCGGGATGCCGGGCGCGGGTCGCAGCGGGAGCCGTCCGATCGCAATACCCCGGTCGACGTCGTCGACCATGAGTCCTCCTAACTCACACCGAACGCCTCCATGCTGCACCTCATCGTCAAACGCTCGCGTCGCGCCGGCGTGATTGCCCTGTTGCTGTCGGCGATCGCGCTCGTGCTTGGCGCGGTGCTCGCCACGACCGCTCGCGCGCAATCGGCCCCCGCCTATCACTTCGTGTACCTGCGCAGCACCGATACCCTCGGTACCGAAGTGATCACGCCGGGTCCGTCGTCGATCATGGGGGTGCAAACCATGCGCGGCGCACCAGTCATGCGCTGGGAACAGCAGCACACGAACACCACCCCCGGCCGTCTCACGCTCGCCGTATTCGCGCCCGGCTCCCCGACCACCGGCCTGCCCACCCAGAACATCGTGGTCAACATGGTCGGTGACAGCGCCAAGCTCACGATCTCGGCCAACGGAACCACCAACGAGCAGGCGCTGCTGAGCGCCGCCGGCGCCGTGGCCCTCGTGGGCAACAGCGTACTGCACACCGCGCTCATGGCCGATCATGCGCGCGGCGCGAAGAAGGCCACGCTGCCCGTGTTCCTCACCAACGGTGGCCGGACGATGACGGCGACCGTGGCCGAGCAGGGGGACACCACCGTGTTCTCGATTGCGGGAATGGCCGTGCGCATTCTGTGGGACCCCAACGGCGGCCCGCGCGAAATGGTCATCCCCGCGCAGAATCTGCGCGTGGTGCGCACCACCGGTGCCGCGAGTGGCTCCAACGCGCCTGCCACGATCGACTACGGCGCTCCAGCCAACGCGCCATACACGGCCGAAGACGTGGTCATTCCCACGGCGCGTGGCTACACCCTGGCCGGCACCCTCACGCGGCCGAAGGGGGCAACGAAAGTGCCCGCCGTGATCACCATCAGCGGCAGTGGCCCGCAGGACCGTGACTCGCGCATCAGCATCGTGCCGAACTACGCACCGTTCCGCGACATCGCCGACACCCTCGGCCGCCGCGGCATGGCCGTGTTGCGGTTCGACGACCGCGGCGTGGGTGCCAGCGGCGGCGCCTCATCGCGCGCCAACGCCACCAGCGCCGACTTCGCCGACGATGTCGCGTCGGCGGTGGCGTATCTGCGCACGCGCGCCGACATCGACGGCACACGCATCGCTCTGGCCGGCCACAGCGAAGGCGGCTTCATCGCGCCGATGGTCGCCGCCAAGGATCCCACCGTGCGCGCCATCGCCCTGCTCGCCGGCCCCGCGTACAACGGCCGTCGCGTGCTCGAATTCCAGAACGAGAACGCCATCAAGAGCGCCACGCAACTCACCGACGCGCAGCGCGATTCCATCCGTCGCACCGTACCGCGCGGGCTCGATTCCCTCGCCGCCGCGAACCCGTGGATGGGCTTCTTCATGAAGACCGAGCCCTCCGCGGCGCTCACGCGTGTGAAGCAGCCCACGCTGGTGCTGCAAGGCGACACCGACCAGCAGGTCACCCCCGAACAGGCCGACTCGATCGTCACCATCCTCAAGGGCAGCGGCAACACGCGCGTGACCGTGCGCCGCTTCCCCGCCACCAACCACCTGTTCTTGGTCGATCCCTCCGGCGCGCCGGCGGGCTACACGTCGCTCAAGGACACGAAAATGCGGCGCGAGGTGCTGGGGGCGTTGGCGGATTGGGTGGTGCGGGTGATGAAGTGAACTGCCAACGGCTTAGGGAGCAGGGACCGTTCAGACCGCGGGCGGCTTCACTGCCGGTGGTCCGACAAACCGCCGCCGCTCCCCGCCGTACCACGCGACCGCCGCCAACAGCGCCGCACCCACGATGATGCCGAGCGCCTTTTGGTTGGGCGGTTGCACGCCGACCACCAGCAGCAACACGATGCCCACGACGCACACGCACGCCATCCAGCGGAAGTGCACGCCGAGCGTCCAGGGCCCGAAGGACGTCCAGGTGCGGCCGTAGGCGAGCAGCCCGAGCACCGTGGGCATGAGGTACGACAGATACAGGAAGATCACGCTCACCGACGTGATCGTGGAATACACCGGCGTGTACAGCGTGAAGGCGATCGCGAGCGTGCACGTAACCCAGATGGCCGTCACCGGCACCTGACGCGTTGGGCTCACCCAACGGATCTTCGTGGAAAACGGGAGCCCGCCGTCGCGCGCGAACGCGAACATCATGCGTGATGCCGACGTAACCGTGGCAAGCCCGCACAGGTACTGCGCGATCGCGATGCCCACGAACAACAGCGCCGCGAACGATGCCGGCAGCACGGAGCTGATGGTCCACACCACCACGCGGTCCCCCTGCTGCGCCGCCGCGTCGAGATCGGGCATCGCCAACACGATGGCGCACAACATCGCCCAGCCGAAAATCCCCGACACCAGCACCGAGCGCAGGATACCGCGCGGCGCGTTGTGCGCCGCGTTGACCGTTTCCTCGGCCGTGTGTGCGGAGGCGTCGAAGCCGGTGATGGTGTAGGCGGGGAGCATCAGCCCCAGCAGGAACAGCCACGCGGTGGATTCCCCGCGCGGCCACACCGGCGCCGACGTGGGCAGGCCGCTGTAGTTCGTGAAGCGCACGAGACGGGACAGATCGAGCGACGGCGCCGCCACGAGCAGGCTCACGGTGAGCACGACGGCCACGACCAGAATCAACACGCCGCTGAAATCGGTGAGCCGCGTGGTGGCCCGGATCCCGACATGGTTGATCAGCGCCTGCGATCCCGTAATCAGGGCGACGCCACCGATCTGCAGCCAGAACCGCGCGGGCTCGGACAGCGTGGACAGGTCCACCCCGAGCGACGGGAGCATCGCGCCGGTGATGAACAAGTACGTCCCCACGTTGATCGCCGCGAGCACGGTCACGAGCCCGAACAGGTTGAGCCACGCCGTGAGCCATCCCCAGCCGCGCCCCCCGAGAATCGACGCCCAGTGATACAGCCCGCCCGCCGTGGGAAACGCCGAGGCGACCTGGGCCATCGTGGCCGCAAACCCGATGGCCAGGAGCGTGCCGAGGGGCCACCCCAGGGCGATCCCCGCCCCGCCGGCGGCCCCGAACCCGAGGTGGAACGAGGTGATGCCACCGGCCAGAATGCAGATGATGGACAGCGAGATGGCGTAGTTGGAGAACCCGCCCATCCGTCGCAACAGCTCTTGCCGGTACCCGAACCGCGCCAGCGTCTGGGTATCCTTGCTCAACATCTCCTGGTCGATCATGTGGTGTACACGACGACGGCGGTGGTCGGGGAGACCGACGGAATGGGCGACTGATTCATGGCGGGAAGTCTCGCGGCAGCGGACGGGATGGGCAACCGGCTCACCTCCCTCCTCCCTCCTGACACCCTCCTCCCTGCTTCCTCGGGAGTTTGCGGTGAGAGCGACCACCCATCAGCAAACCACCGCAACGCCCCGTTATTGTGTGTCTGCCGGTCCGCCACCCTGCGTCCCGGGCCACGTCCCCTCCCAGAGATCCCACCCGCATGCGACACGCTTCCCTGTCGATCGCCGCCGCCGGGCTTGTGCTCGGTGCCTGCGCGCCGAAGCCGACTCCCGCGCCCACGCCGGCACCAGCACCGGCCCCCTCAGCAGCACCGGCCGGTCGCCCCGGCGGCGCGCCCAACCAGGGCGGCGGCCAGGGTGGCGCCCAGCCCGGCGCGCAGGGCGGCGCCAACGGTGCGCAGGACCCGCAACCGCGCCCCTACGCCACCGTCATCACGCCGCGCGCCATCACGAAGAATGGCGTGTTCAAGGTGCACTCGGTCGGCAGCCGCTTGTACTTCGAAATTCCGCGCGCGGAACTCGGCAAGGACTACGTCATCGTCACCACGCTCGCCGGCACCCCCGACGAAATCGGCATTCGTGGCACGCAGGGTGGCAACAACCTCGTGCGCTTTGAGCGGCGCGAGAACCGCATCTTCGTACGCGAAGCCGATTACCGCGACATCATCGCCGACACGGCGACGTCGCAGAAGCTCGCCGCCGAATTGATCGGCGTCACCAAGATCCTCGCCGCGCTCAACATCGACGCGTACGGCCCCGACAGCTCGGCCGTGGTCGAAGTCACGCGCATGTTCACCGGCGGTGTGGCCGAATACACCGCGCTCGGTCGTCGCGCCACGGTTGATGCCGCGCGTTCCTACATCGACCGCTTTGCCGCCTACTCGCGCAACGTGAACGTCACCGCCGTGCAGAGCTTCACGCCGCAGGGCGGAGCGCCCGGTGCGGGTGGCCCGCCGGGTGCAGGGGCCGCGGCCACGGCGCCCACGACCGAGAAGTACACCTTCTCGATCGCCAAGCTTCCCGATGTGCCCATGCAGCCGCGCTTGCTCGACGACCGCGTGGGCTATTTCGGCGTGCAGCAGCGTGATTTCTCCGGCAGCACGCAGCGCGTGGAAACCAAGCGCTACATCTCGCGCTGGCGCTTGGAGTGCTCCGACAAGAAGGTCGGCACTCTGTGCGTCCCCAAGAAGCCGATCACGTACTACCTCGACCCCGCCACGCCGGCGTGGTTGAAGCCGTGGATCAAGCGGGGCATCGAAGACTGGCAGGTGGCGTTCGAAGCCGCCGGCTTCTACAAGGGGATCATCGCTGCCGACGCACCGGCCAACGATCCCGACTTCTCCGGTGAAGACGCCACCGTCGCCATGGTGCGCTGGCTCCCGTCGGCCACCGAAAACGCCGTGGGTCCGAGCCTCAAGGATCCGCGTACCGGTGAGATCATCGACGCCGACGTGCAGACGTATCTCAACGTCATGAACCTGGGTCGCGACTGGTACTTCACGCAGGCGTCGCCGATGGACAAGCGCGCGCAGAAGTTCCCGTTCCCCGATTCGCTCGCCGGTCGCCTGCTCGAGTACGTGACCGCGCACGAAGTGGGACACACGCTGGGCTTCCCGCACAACTTCAAGGCGAGCTCCATGTACCCCGTGGACTCCGTGCGCTCGAAAACGTTCGTGAAGACGATGGGCCACACGCCCACGCTCATGGACTACTCGCGCTTCAACTATGTGGCGCAGCCGGAAGACGGGATCGCGCTCGACGACCTGATCCCGAAGGTCGGTCCGTACGACAAGTACGCCGTGATGTGGGGCTACTCGCCGATTCCGAACGCCAAGACGCCGGAAGCCGAGAAGGCCACGCTCGACAAGTGGTCGAAGATGCAGGACACGATTCCCTGGTACCGGTTCGCCAACGACGGCGGCGCGCAGGGAGCCGATCCGGGTGAGCAGTCCGAGGCGGTGGGCGACGCCGACGCCGTGAAGGCCACCACGTTGGGCGTGAAGAACCTCAAGCGCGTGATGGGCTATCTCGAGTCGGCGACGGCGTGGAAGGACGGCGACACGTACGACAACCTTGAGGAGCTGTACGGCCGCACCGTGGGACAGTGGGCCACGGAAATGGGACACGTGGCGCGCATTATCGGCGCCGAGTACAAGCAGGAAAAGCTGGTGGGTCAGAAGGGCGTCGTGTGGCAGAACGTGGAGCCGAAGCGCCAGAAGGACGCGCTCCAGTTCCTGCTCGACAACGCCTATACCACGCCCACGTGGCTGCTCGACGAGAGCATCCTGCGCAAGATCGAGTCGAACGGCAGCTTGAACCGCGTGGGCAGCGCGCAGGCGCGCTCGCTGGCGTCGGTGGTCAGCAACGACCGTCTCGCCCGCATGATCGAGCTGGAAGCGATGGCCAAGTCGAAGAGCGAGGTGTATCCGGTGGCCGACATGCTCACCGATCTCCGTCGCGGCCTGTGGAAGGAAATCGACACCGGCGCGCCGATCGATGCCTTCCGTCGCCGTCTGCAGCGCGTGTATCTCGAAGCGATGGCGAGCAAGATCAACCCACCCGCCGCATCGGCGGCGGCGCAGGCGCCGGGTGGCGCCCGTGGCGCGCCGGCCCCGGTCTCAACGGCGGACTTCCGTCCGATCCTGAAGAGTGAAATGCGGGCGCTCGACGCCGATCTGGCCACGGCGATCGCCAAGACCACCGATCGCATGAGCAAGGCGCACCTCGAAGACGCGCGCGATCTGATCGCCACGATGCTCGACCCGAAGAACTGAGGTCATCGGGCGTCATGACCAAAGGCGGTGTGTCCCTCGGGGCACACCGCCGTTGTGCCTGCGGGGGATGGAAAATCGCGCCGCGAACTCGCCCCGCGCTGGCGCGTCCCCTAGACTCATGGAGAGCCCGCCGAACGCGTGGGCGTCCCCTCCCTTTTCCGATCAGGTCCAATGCGCTTTCGCTCCCTCCCGCTCGCCGCGGCAGGGCTCGCGCTCGCCGCGTGTCAGCCGGCCAAGAAGCCGACGCCCGCC
>CANHNQ010000018.1 GCA_947462095.1 Gemmatimonadota bacterium | reverse complement strand
TCGGGCGGTGACGACCTCGCCTTCCGCACGTTGCTGGCGGAGAAGGTGTACGCCCACACCAGCAGCTACGACGCCGCGATCGCGCAGTGGTTCGCGCAGCAGCGTGGCGAGCCGTTCCCCGACCGGTATCCGATCGCCTTTGAGAAGCAGCAGGCGCTGCGCTACGGCGAGAATCCGCAGCAGCGCGCGGCGTTCTACGTGGAGAAGCCGGGAGCCGGACTTGGCGCCTTGGTACAGAAGGGGGGCAAGGAACTGTCGTTCAACAACCTGCTCGACCTCGAAGGCGCGTTGCTCGCCATCGAGCCGTTCGCCGAGCAGCCTGCGTGCGCGATCATCAAGCACACGACGCCGTGCGGCGTGGCCACAGGCATCGATGCCCTGTCGGCCTACAAAAAGGCGTTGGCGTGCGATCCGGTGTCGGCGTTCGGCAGCGTGATCGCCTTCACGGTACCGGTCGACGTGGCGGCGGCAGAAGCGATCTCCAGCCTGTTCGTGGAGTGCATCGTGGCGCCGTCATTCTCCGATGAAGCCGTCGAAATTCTCGGCCGCAAGAAGAACCTGCGCGTCCTTGAAGGGCGCGCGAACTGGCCGACGGGGGGCATGGACTACAAGCGTGTGCGCGGCGGCCTGCTGGTGCAGGATCGCGCGCCCGCACCGGTTGAGCCGGCCCAGTGGAACGTGGTGACCACGCGTCAGCCCACGTCGGCCGAGATGGTGGACCTCCACTTCGCCTGGAAGGCAGTGGCGAGCGTGAAGTCGAATGCCATCGTGCTCGTGCACGACGGTGCCACGATTGGCATTGGTGCCGGCCAGATGTCCCGCGTGGATGCCAGCTTCCTGGCGGTGCACAAGGCCACCAGCGTCGGCCACGTCACCGACGGCGCCGCGCTGGGCTCCGACGCCTTCTTCCCCTTCCGCGACGGCATCGACCAAGCGGCGGCGGCAGGTGTTAAAGCGATCGTCCAGCCGGGTGGATCCGTGCGCGACGCCGAGGTGATCGCCGCAGCCGATGAGCATGGCATCGCGATGGTGTTCACCGGTGAGCGCCTGTTCCGTCACTAGGCTCGACGTACTGCGCGCGTTGTTTCCCTTATCTCGCTCCCCCTCACGGTTCATGACCAGAGTTACCCGTATCGCCCGTTCCGCGCTGGTGTCCGCCGCTGCCCTGCTCCTGCTGTCAGCCTGCTCGGACAACACGCCCACGAACCCGGCGGGGCGAGGGCGCTTTTCGTCGACCGTGGTGTTCGGCGCCAGCCTCGACGACACGGGGAACGCGTGCATTGTCACCCCGGCCACCTGCCCGCCGGCGCCGTATTTCAACGGTCGCGCCACAAACGGTCCGTTGTGGGTGGAGCTGGTCGCGGCGAATTACGGCGCCACCGTCGCGCCCTCGCGCAAGGGGGGCACGAACTATTCGTACCAGGGCGCACGTACCGGCGGCATTCCCGGCACCACGCAGGGCGTGCCCAACATGACACAGCAGGTTGAGGCCTATCTCTCGGCCGGTGGCGCTGCGTCACGCGCCAGCACGCTGTTCGTACTGAACGCGGCCACGGTCGGCAACGACATCAACGACGCGCTGGTGCTGTCCTTAGTGAATCCGCAGGCGCCCGCGACGATCATCGGCAGCGCCGTGGCGAACACGGTCGCGATGATCAACCGCCTCTATGCGTCCGGCGGACGGCATATTCTGCTCGTGAACAGTACCGACGTCGGCAGCACACCACTGGTGCGCCGGCTGGGCGTGGGCGCGGCCGCTAGTGCGACACAACTCTCGACGCAATTCAACGCCGGCATCGCAACACAGTTGACCACGCTGCGCACCACGTTGCCGTCGCTGAACCTGTATGTGCTCGACCTTGGCGCACTGACCGCCGCCGTGTTCGCCTCCTCGACGTCCTTCGGCTTCACCAACGTCACGCTGCCGTGCGTGAGCGTTGCGCCGCCGTCGCTCTGCTCGACGCCCGATAACTTTTTTTTCTGGGACGGATTCCATCCGACAGCCGCCGCGGGGCGCTTGGTTGCGCTTCGTGCCATCGAGGTGCTGGATTCTGCGCCAGCCGCGCGCTGATCACCGGATGGCCGGGGGGCCGCCGTTTCGTGTGCGAGGCACCTCTGGATACCACGCGGGATAGAGAAACGGTGTCGCCTTCCCCTGACGGAGCGTGTGTGATGGCTCGACGTGTGACGTTGCTCGGCGCCGCCGCTTTTGGCGTCCTCATGACCGCGACGGTCGCGGTCACCCCGCTGGCTGCGCAGAGCAAGTCGGTCAAGGCGACCGTGGCGCCCGCCCCCACGCTGGTCGGTGGGTGGAGCGGTACCGCGACGGTGCCGCTGCCGGACAGCGTGATCGTGGTGCCGGTGTTGTACACCTTCACACAGTCCGGCACCACGTTCTCCGGTCAGGCAATGGTGCCCGGCCAGGGAACCGGGCCCATCTCGAATGTGGTGCTCACCGGCAAACAGGTGCGTTTTCGCGTCACCGCCCCCGAGGGGAAGTTGCTCGAGCACGACGGAAAGTTCAGCGCTGACGGGAGTATCGAGGGCATGGTGAACTTGGAGAACCAGCCCATCGCCAAGTTCAAAATCGCGCCGAGAGCGGACCGGAAGTCGTTGCCGAAGAAGTAGGCGCGAGCGCCGTGGGCGGCTCGATCTTCAGCGCCTGAAACGCCGCGTTCGACACGAGACAGTACGCGGCGAAGCAGTAGAACCCAGTGCCGGCCACCGCCGAGAGATTGGCGGTGCCCTTCCCGACCAGCAGCGCGATGAGCATACCCACCGCAAATACGTCGGCCATCGACCATTTGCTCATCCCCTGCACCACGCCGTACAGCCGATACGACGTGGCACTGCCGCGCAGCGCGAAGATCGGCACCAGCAAGGCCGCCTTGAGCAGCGGCACAAGCACGCTGAACAGCACGATGAGGCCGGCCACGAAGTTGTTGCCGGTGTTATGCAAGCTCTGAATCGCGCTGATCACACTGCGGGTCTCGTTGGACAGCACGCGGGTATTGCCGAACAGCTCCATCGTGGCGCGAATGGTGAGCACGGGCTGCACGAGCCCCGGCCAGAGCAACGCCAACGAGACCAGCGCCAGCGCGATCGCGAGTCTATTCCGTGATGTCATAAGTGCAGGCTAGGCCGCCAGCTGGGTGATCGCGCGCACGAACGCATCCAGTTCGGCGGTCGTGGTGAAGAGTTGTGGCGTGACCCGCACGCCGGTGACCCCGGCGGTGTCGATCGCGACGGTGAAGATCTTGAAGCGATCCATCAGCACCGTCGCGAGATCACCGGGCTTCATGCCGTCGATCCCCACGTTGGCGATGGCGCCGGTCCGCGCCGGATCACTCGGGGTGAACAGCCGCACGCGCGGCACGCCGCGTACCTTCGTGGTCCAGTACTGCTGCAGCCAGCGCAGCCGGGCCTCCTTGCGCTGAATGCCGATCTCCTCGTGAAACGCGATGGCGTCTTCGATCGCGAGATCGGTGTGCACGGGGTGGGTGCCGGTATGATTCAGCTTGGCGATGCTATTGGCGGGCTGTCCTTCGTCACCGTAGATCGGCCAGAGCTTCTCGATGGCGTCGCGACGCACATACAGCATGCCGGCCCCGAGCGGCGTGCCGAGCCACTTATGCAGACTGGCGCCGTAGTAGTCGCACCCCAGGTCAGGGATCCGGAAGTCGAGCTGGGCGAACGCGTGGGCACCGTCTACCATGACCGGCACGCCGCGCGCGCGCGCCATGTCGCAGATCTTCTTCACCGGCAGGATCTGGCCGGTGATGTTGATCATGTGGCACACCATCAGCAGGCGGGTGCGCGGTGTGATGGCGTCGGCATACACCTGCACGACCTCGTCATCGCTCCGCGGGTCGAGGGGCACGGTCACCGTGCGGGTCACAATGCCCCAGCGGCGGCGCATGAGGGCGAATTGATCGAGCATGGCGCCGTAGTCGTGCACCGCCATGACCGCCTCGTCCCCCGCCTTCCAGTCGATGCCCGAGATCACGGTATCGAGCGACTCGGTGGTGTTCCGGGTAATGATCAGCTCCTCGGGCGAGCACCCCGCCAGCGCCGCTAGCCGGGCCTGCACGCGCGACTTGTTGGCGCCCTGCACCGTGCGCATATAGCGCGAGCTCTGGGCGTTGACCGCCCGCACATGGCCGATGAACCGCTCCAGCACCGGCTGCGACTGCATGGAGTAGTAGCCGTGCTCGAGGTGGATATAGTCGGCGGGGACCAGATACTTGGCCCGCAACACGTCCCAGAAGTCGGCCCGACTGGCCAGCGCATCAGCCGGCAGACGGGAGAACGCCCGCAGTTGGGCCGGCGTGAAGAGGGCGCCCAGGGAGGCGCAACCGAGAGCGCCGCCCGCCGTCCGGAGGAATTCGCGCTTGTTCATGCGTCAGGGGGGTGGAATGAGTGGCGCGGACCGGAGGGGAGGCAGTTGTGCCCCCCGTCGCTGTCTGCGAACTTACCTGATTGTGTCAGCTCCGGCCGCCCCCGGTCCGGAGCCGCCCCACCTTCCGTCCAGTCCATGACCGTCGCAGCCACCGCTACCGCGACTGCCGCTTCCCGGCCAGCCGCCGCCATGAGTGCCGGCGCGGCCGAGCTTGACTACCGCCCGTCGTACGTGGCCGCCGCCATCGCCGGCCTCGTCGTGTTTCTCCTGTACCTCGTCACGCTGGCCCCGACGACGTCCATGTGGGACACCAGCGAGTACATCGCGGCCGCGTACGTCCTCGGCATTCCGCACCCGCCGGGCAATCCGTTCTTCGTCTTGATCGGACGCGTCTTTGCGATCCTGCCGATCGCGCCCAGCGTCGCCATGCGCATCAATGTGCTGGCGGCGCTGTCGAGCGCCGTATCGGCCGGCCTCTGGTTCCTGATCACCGAACGCGTGCTCGTGCAGTGGATGCCGCGCCGCTGGCAGCGTATCGCCGGCGGTGCGCTGGCCGCCCTCATCGGGGCCACGGCGTTCACCGTGTGGAATCAGTCGGTCGTGAACGAGAAGGTGTACACGGTGTCGCTGGTAGGCCTCGCGGTCATCTGCTGGCTCACGGTGCGCTGGTGCGACGATCCGGAAGGCCCGGTAGCCGACCGCCTGCTCGTGCTCGTGGCCTATCTGCTTGGACTCGGCTACGCCAATCACATGGCCGGCATGCTCGCGGCGCCGGCCGTCGGGATGGCGGTCCTGATCCGTCGCCCGTCCTCGATTCTGCGCTGGAAGTTGTTGGTGGCCTGTGGCGCCGCGCTGGTGTTCGGCATGACGCCGTTCGCCACGCAGCCGATTCGCGCCGCGCACTTCCCCGCGATCAACGAAGGCGAACCCACCGGTTGCGTGACCGAGTTGAAAGCCGACTGCACCTTCTCGGCGCTCACGTACGACCGTTTCATGTACAACTTCAATCGCGGCCAGTACGGTAAGCCGGAGCTCGGCGAGCGCCAGGCGCCGCTGTCCGCGCAGGTCGGCATGTACTGGCTGTACTTCAAGTGGCAGTGGCTCCGCGATGCGTATCAGGAGAACCCGGGGCTGCAGAACGGGCTCGCGGTGTTCTACTTCATTTTGTGTATCCTCGGTGGCTGGATGCACTTCAAGAAGGATCGACGCAGCTTCTGGTTCTTCGGCCCGCTCATCGGCACGATGACCTTCGGGCTGATCTTCTATCTGAATTTCAAGTACGGCCACAGCCAGTCGCTGGAGCTCGGCGACGCCGTGCCCCGTGAAGTGCGCGATCGAGATTACTTCTACCTGTGGAGCTTCTCGGCGCTCAGCGTGTGGGCGGCGCTCGGCCTCGTGTACCTGTGGGAAACAGTGGCCAGCCTGTTCGGCGCCGACGAAGTGAAGCTGGGTCGCGACACCGTGGTGGAGCCACGCACGCGCAGCTTCCTGCTGGCGTCGCCGTTGCTGGCGGTGGCCTTCATCCCGCTGATCGGCAACTGGGAGCAGGCGTCGCGTTCCAACCAGACCGACACCACGGACTTCGCGCGTGACCTGCTCAACTCGGTCGAACCGTACGGCATTCTGATCACCGTCGGCGACAACGACACCTTCCCGTTGTGGTACGCGCAGGAAGTCGAGGGCATCCGCAAGGACGTCATCGTGGCGAACACGTCGCTGCTGAACACCGACTGGTATACGCGCCAGCTCATCCGTCGTCCCGTGTACGAGTACGATGCGGCCAAGGGTCCGGAGATCTACCGCAACCAGCAGTGGAAGAAGCCGGTGGGTCCGCCGGTCAAGATGACGTTCGACGAAGCCGACGCGCTGCCGCTCGCCCTTCAGACGCCGCCGAACACCGCGTTCCAGAAGGGCGACATCATTGCCGCGCCGCGGTCGCCGCAGCTCATGCGTGCCGATCAGCTGGTGTACTTCATGATCCGCGATACCTACCCCGACCGGCCGATCTACTTCAGCCGCACCGCGGGCGGATATCCGTACGAACTCGGCCTCGAGCGCTATGTCCTCACGCAGGGGATGGCCAAGAAGCTCGTAGGCCAGCAGATCATCCCCGGGCGCGACACGGTGCTCGTTCAGGGTGAAGGCATGGTCGACGTCAAGCGCTCGTACGATCTCTGGACGAAGGTGTTCACCGCCACGAAGTCGCTGGCCGCCCGCAAGGGATGGGTGGACGACGCATCGGTGGGCATCCCGGATCTGTATGTGATCAGTGGCGTCACGCTGGCCGAAGCACTGGCGCAGACGGGCCGGACCGCTCTCTCGGACTCGGTCTACCAGCAGTCGAAGGGCATCGCGACGGCCATGCGCCGCGCGCAGGTGTTCGGCTTCGACCGGCAGCCGGCGTTGCCGGTGATGCCGGGTGCCGACGTCGGTCCGCAGCAGCAGCTGTTGGTGCCGCAGACCAAGCCCGATTCGCAGTAAGCCGGATTGCGCTGTCGAAGGCCGGGGATCAACGACGTGTTGATCCCCGTCTCGTTTCCCCCCTCAGGAGTCTGCCCGTGCGTCGCACCCGTTTTGCGTTTGGGCTGTCCGTTGGCCTCTCCTTGGCTTCGGCCGCTGTGCCGGCGGTGCTCTCGGCGCAGCAGCCACCGGCCACGCAGCCGCCGCGTCCCCCTGCCGGCTTCCGCGGCGGCATGCAGATCAAACCCGGCGAAGCGTGCCCCGCCGGCATGACGGAGATCCGCCCGAACAATTGTCTCGCGCCGGCGTCACCACCGCCGAGCATCGTGGACTATCGGCCCAAGTCCACACTGATCGTGCCCGCCGCCGGCATGACGTGGAAGGCGAAGTATCCGGTCGTCGACTTCCACGGCCATCCGTCGGGACTCCTCGGCAACGCCGACGGACTGGCGCGACTGGGCGCGTCGATGGACTCGGTCAACGTGCGCCTCATGATCGCCGCCGACAACGTGAGTGGCGACCGGTTGCAGCGCACGATGGACTTGGTGAACGGCTCACCCGCGATGAAGAATCGCGTGCGGCTGCTCGCCGGCGTGAACCTCAACGGCGTGGGGCCGGGGTGGGCGGCGAAGGCGGTGGCACAGCTCGAAGCCGACGTGAAGGGCGGCGCGGTGGGCATCGGTGAAATCAGCAAGGGCTTCGGCTTGAGCACGAAGAAGGCCGATGGCACGCGCCTGCGGTTGAACGACCCCGACCTCGATCCCATCTGGGAGGCGGCCGCGCGTCTGAAGTTGCCGGTGTTCATTCACACCGCCGACCCCCAGGAGTTTTTCCGCGAAGTCGACAACACCAACGAGCGGTGGCTCGAGCTCACGCTCTTCCCCGAGCGGCTGTATCCGCAGGACAAGTATCCGAGCTTCAACCAGCTCATGGCCGAGCGCGACAGTCTGTTTCTGCGTCATCCGAAAACGACGTTCGTGGCCGCGCACCTGGGCTGGCACGCCAATGATCTCGGGCGCCTCGGGCGCATGTTCGACAAGATGCCGAACGTGCTCGCGGAAGTGGGGGCGGTGCTGTACGACATCGGCCGCCAGCCGCGCAGCGCGCACGATTTCTTCGTGAAGTATCAGGACCGCCTGCTCTTCGGCAAGGATTCGTTCCAGCCGGAAGAGTATCCGTACTACTGGCGCGTATTCGAAACGCGTGACGACTACTTCGACTACTACCGCGACTATCACGCCTTCTGGAAGCTGTACGGCATCGACCTGCCGGACGTCGTGCTGAAGAAGGTGTACTACCAGAACGCGCTGCGCATCATGCCGGCGATTCAGATTCCGGGCTGGCCGAAGTAAGGGGTGCGTTCGGCGTCGTGCCGAGAACGGGTCACGCAGAGTCGCGGAGAACGCAGAGGCGCAGAGAAGACATTTTTATTCTCTGCGCCTCTGCGCTCTCTGCGACTCTGCGTTTTCGGTTCAGCGATTCATCCCGACAACACCGACGCCGCAATCGCATCGAGTCCGCCGCGCATTGGATCGCACACGGGTACTCCTAGTTCTGTCGAAACCCGCACCGCGTACTCAGACCACGCCTCATCAGACAGCGAAGACGAATTGATGCTCACCCCCGCCAGTCGCGCGTGCTTGTTCGTGATGCGCGCCGCCGTGAGATACTGCGCCACCGCGTCGGCCAGCGGGGGGATCGGATGGTTCGGCCGGTACTCGATGGTGAGCCGCGACGGGTCGTGACAGAGCACGAGGCAGTCGGGCTGCGAGCCGTGCAGCAGCCCCAGCGTGACGCCCGCATACGCCGGATGAAACAACGAGCCCTGCCCTTCGATCACGTCCCAGTGATCGGGCTCGTTGTCGGGGGACAAGACCTCGGCCGCGCCGGCAATGAAGTCGGCCACCACCGCGTCGATCGCGATACCGCTACCGGCGATCATGATGCCGGTCTGCCCCGTGGCACGGAACGTGGCCTTGGCGCCGCGCGCCCGCAGCGCATCGGTGAGTGACAGCGCCGTGTACTTCTTACCGAGGGCGCAGTCGGTGCCCACCGTGGCCACGCGCATGCCGGTGCGCTTGTCGCCCGTGCCGGCCGGGAACGTGGCATCGCTGTGCCGCACGTCCATGAGGCGCACGCCGTGCCGCTGGGCCGCGGCCACCAGAGCGGGAAACGACGACAGGCGCGTATGCATGCCGCTCACGATATCGAGCCCGCTGGCGATGGCCGCCTCGAGATCGGGGAGCCAGGCGTCGGGCACGCGTCCGCCGACCGACGCGATACCGATGACCAGACTTCCGGCACCTCGCGTGGCGGCGTCCGCAGGCGAGAGGCGAGACAGCCCCACACTGACCGTGGCCTGCGGTAGGCTCCATTCACCGATCACGTCATCGGGGCACCAATCGCGCAGTCCGCAGGCGGTCTTGGCGTCGGTGGGATGCGTGGAGTCACCGAGGTACAGGAGGTACGGCTTGCGGAGTTCGGGCATGGCAAGACACTCGCGGACGGTGGAGAGAGGGAGAGTCGGTGATCGCGGCTAGGCTCGAACGCGGGCGGTGAGCACGAAAAGTCCCCAGAACCGGTCGATCTTGCAACGCATGGTGTCGATGCGCTCGAAGTTGGCACCCGCCGCAAGGCGCTGCACGGCGGCGGTGGTATACGTCTGCGCATGGGCGCGGTCGGCCACCCGCAGCAGCAGGTCGAGCGCCCGCATGGTCAGGAAGTCGGCGCACCAGTCCACGACCACGAGGGTGCCGCCGGGTGCGAGGACGCGGTGCATCTCCCGGAATGCGCCGGGCGCATCGGCCATGTAGTGCAGCGCGCTGGTAGACACCACCGCGTGCACACTCCGGTCGGCCAGCGGTAGTGCGTCGCCGCTGCTCTCGATCAGCAGTACGTCGCTCCCCAGGCGTGCACGGGCACGGGCGAGCATTCCCATCGTGGCATCGACCCCGAGGCACTGCGCCGCGGGGGTGCGCCTGCGGAGCTGTTCGAGCAGGACCCCCGTGCCGCACCCGACGTCGAGCACGCGTTCGCCCGGCTGCGGGGCGACGAGGGGCACGGCCAGTGCGGTGGACGCGGCCACGTAGCGGGCCCATCGCCGGTCGTAGCGCCCCGCCAGCGCGCCGTATTCCCGCTGGACGGCCCGGAGGCTCACCGGCGACCTGCGTGGCGCAAAACGGGTTGCAGGCGCATTGGAGGCGACAGCGGCATCGGGTGCAGATCAGGGGTTGCCCGCGTGGGGCCCTCGCCATTTTCTTCCGTCAGGTCGGAGGCATTCATGCCGTGCGACCTGAAGGCGTGGTGGCCGAGTGGTTTAAGGCAGCGGTCTTGAAAACCGCCGAACCTGAAAGGGTTCCGTGAGTTCGAATCTCACCTACGCCGTATCCGAAAAGAAAGACGCCCGCGATCGGTGGTCGGCCGATCGCGGGCGTCTTCGGTTTCGTGGGAACGCTTACGGCGTGATGGTCGCGCGCAGCGACACCGCCGAGTACGCGGTGTAGGCGAGCACCGACACGCGCCAGAGCCCCGGCGTCACCGTGGTGGTGATGGTGCACGTTTCGTTCGGGCCGGCAAGTTCGGATGCGCACGCTGCCGTGGTGGCCCCCGGGCGGAACACGAAGATGTCAGGATCCTGTGTGCCGGCACCGGTGGTCGCCACGGTCACACTCGTGGCGCCGGCCGGGACCTCGAAGTACCAGGTGAGCGTGGTGCCGTTGGCACCGGCAATGGTGAGCGGCGTGCCGGGGAGCAGCGGGTTGATGACCGCCGTGCCGACCTTGCCCTCGCTGGTGGCGCTCACGACCACGGACCCGGCGGTGAGCACACTCACCAGCCCCGTCGCCGACACCGTGCCCACCGACGCGGCCGACAACGTCGACCAGCTGACCGCACGGCCGGTCACGACCGCACTGTTGGCATCGCGCAATGTCGCCGTCAGCTGCTGCGTACCGCCAACGGCCACGGTCGGGTTGAGCGGCGAGAGCGTGACCGTGTTCACCGGGAGGACAATTTCCACCGTGAGGGGGTACGTCGCGGTGCGCGTTTCGCTGGTCACCGTGATCGTCGTGGTTCCGGCCGCAACACCCGTGACCACGCCATCGGCCGAGACGGTGGCCACCGTGGGCGCCGACGACGAGAACGTGACGGCGCGCGCCAACAGCACGTTGCCCGACGCATCACGCAGCGTATAGGCGAGTGGGAGCGATTCGGCCACACGCAGATTACGCGCGAGTGGCGTCACCGTGACCGTGGCCACGGCCGGCACACCCTGCAATGACGCAATGCCCGTCACCCCGTTGATGGTGGCCTGAATGGCCGTGCTCCCCGTCGTGAGCATCGTCACGAGGCCAGTGGCGGACACGGTGGCGATCGTCGGCTCAGCCGATGTCCACGTGATCGCGCTGGCCGGGAGGGGCGCGCCGTTCTTGTCGACCAGCGACGCCGCGAGCTGCTGCGTCTGCCCCACCCGGAGACTCGACACGCGCGGGGTGACGACCACCGTATTCGTGTTGATCACCGGCGCGGCGACCGTGTCCGCTTCGTCAGTGCAGGCGGCCATACCGCCCACGAGCAGCGTGGCACCGAGAAGCAGGCGGGTCGCGACAATTCCGCGACGAAGGGAGCGAAGCTGAAGCATCGTCAGAAGGCTGGAGGGGCACAGCGCGGCATCGACAGAACTCCGCCGATCGGAACCTGAGCCTAAGACAATCAGCGACTGCCCACTTTCGCTAGGGATTTCGTCTTCCGATCGCGCAGGTAGCTTTTTCCGTATGGAAAACGCTCCCCATCGCCTCCGTCGTTACGCCCGTCGATCGCTCGCCCTCACGGGGGCGCGGTCGTGGCTCCTTGGCGCGGTCGCGCTCTCGCGGGCGCTGCCTGCACAGGCGCCGGCGCCTGATGTCCGGGTCACCGAGCAGACCAGCGGCACCTCGAAGCTCCTGCAGGCCGTGCACGCGGTCTCCGAGCGGGTGGTGTGGGCCTCGGGCCATGGGGGCGTCGTGCTGCGCTCGATCGACGGCGGTGACACGTGGGCCGCGCGCCCCACGGCGAGCGGCGACTCGCTCGAGTTCCGCGATGTTCATGCCATCGACGCCGACACGGCATGGATCATGTCCTCCGGCAATGGTGCGAAATCGCGGATTTATCGCACCACGAACGGCGGTGCCTCGTGGACGCTGCAGTTCATGAACCCCGATACCGCCGCCTTCTACGATTGCCTGTCGTTCGGCACGGGGCGCGGACGAACCGGTGTGGCCTTCAGTGATGCGTCGGGGGGACGGTCGAACATCCTGTTCACCGATACCGACGGCGCCTCCTGGCGGCTGCTCGCCCCCGCCGTGGTGCCGGTCCCGTTGCCGGGCGAAGGCGCATTCGCGGCCAGCGGCCTGTGCGTGGTGCACGGCGATCCGCGGATGGTGTTCATCGCCACGGGCGCACCGGGCGCGCGACTGCTTCGCAGCCGTGATGCCGGACGCACGTGGGAGGTGGAGAACACGCCGTTTACGCGCGGTACCGTCGCCGGCCTCACGGGACTCGCGTTCAAGGATGGCCGGATCGGTCTGGCCGTCGCCGCCGACATCAACAGGTTACGGACGGACAGCTCGACCGCCGTGGTCGGGATGACGACCGACGCCGGACGCACGTGGGAGCTCCGCACGCGTCCACCCCTCCCCGGAGCGCTGGTGGGCGTGGCCTGGGTGCCGGGCGCCGGCGGCGAGACCGCTGTGGTCACCAGTTACGGCGGCGCGTTCATCACCCGTGATGGCGCGCGCACGTGGCGCACGCTCACGAATGCACTCACCACCGGGGTGAGTGCGGTCGGTGCCCGCGCGTGGATCGTGGGCGGCAACGGCACGATTACGCGGCTGGACTGGTAACCGCGATCCGCCCAGCCGCGATCGTCCGCCGTTCCGCAACCGGTTGACCCCGAGCGCGTACCGGGTGAGATTGCAGGTCTGTCGTACAACTGGCCTGCATCGCTGCCCTTGGGCACCGTCCGCAAGCTTGGGAGGGGTGGCCGAGAGGCTGAAGGCACCGGTTTGCTAAACCGGCATAGGGGGTCAACCTCTATCGCGGGTTCGAATCCCGCCCTCTCCGCTGCGCGGGTCCGCTGCATCGTCGGCGGGCCCGCGCTGTTTTTTGTCCAATCCTGTTGCGTCCACGACTCTTCGGTCTGCCGCGCTTATGTCGTCGTCTGAGTCCATCGTGAAGCGCCCCCGTGTGCGCTTCGCTCCGTCACCGACCGGATTTCTCCACGTCGGCGGCGCGCGTACCGCCCTGTTCAACTGGCTGTACGCCAAGAAGTTCGACGGCGACTTCCTGCTGCGCATCGAGGACACCGATCGCGCCCGTAGCACCGACGAAAGCACCCGCGCCATTTTCGAGGGCCTCGAGTGGCTCGGGCTCACGTGGGACGAAGAGGTCGTGTACCAGGGCGCCAACGTGGAGCGGCACTATGCCGACGCCCACCGCCTGCTCGACAGTGGCGCCGCCTATCGCGACTTCACGCCGCCGGCGGAAACGGAGCGGCTGCGCCACGAAGCCGAAGCGCGCGGCGACGCGTATCGTTTCGATCGTGACACGGCCACGCTCAGCGACGCCGAGACGGCCGAGAAGCTGGCGCGCCATGAGCCGTACGCGATCCGCTTCAAGGTGCCCGACGGCGTCACGGAGTGGCACGATGTGGTACATGAGCGCATCGCGTTCCCGAACCGGGACATCGAGGATTTCATCATCCTCCGGTCCGACGGCACACCGGTGTACAACATGGCCGTGGTGAGTGACGACATCGCCATGGGGATCACGCTCGTGATGCGCGGCGATGACCACATCTCGAACACGCCGAAGCAGATCCTGCTCTATCGCGCGCTGGGGGCCGAGGTGCCGCAGTTCGGGCATGTGCCCATGATCCACGGCGCCGACGGCAAGAAGCTGTCCAAGCGTCATGGCGCCACGGCGGTCGGCGACTACCAGCATCTAGGCTTCCTGCCCCAGTCGATGCTCAACTTCCTGGCGCTGCTGGGCTGGTCGCCGGGTGACGACACCGAAGTGATGCAACTGCCCGAGCTGATCGAGCGGTTCAGCATGCACGGACTGCACGCCAAAGCCGCGATCTTCGACACCAAGAAGTTGGAGTGGATGAACGGGCAGCATCTGGCGCTGATCCCGATCGCCGAGCTGGCGCACATCGTGGCGCCGCTGTTCGAGACGGCGGGACTCGCCACGGTGGCTGAGCTCGAGTCGCGACGGGAGTGGTTTCACGGGGTGCTGGAGCTCCTGCGCGTGCGGGCGCGACTCACCGACGAGATCGTGCAGCTGGCGACCACGTTCTTCGGCGAAACGGTGGCGTACGACGCCGAGGCCATCGGCAAGCAGTGGCGTGATGCCGCCGTCACCGGTGAAATCCTGCAGGCCACGCACGATCGACTGGCGACGCTCGAGTCGTGGGAGCCGACGGCGATGGAAGACGCACTCCGCAAACTGGCCGAGGAGAAAGGCATTTCCGGCGGCAAGATTTTTCAGCCGCTGCGTGTGGCGCTCACGGGCAAGACGGTCAGCCCGGGGATTTTCGAGGTGCTGTTGTACGTGGGGCGCGAGCACTCACTGGCGCGTGTGGCAGCGGCGGTGGCGTTCCTGAAGCAGGACGCGTAGGCGTGCCCTGGTTGAACCCGTGGTCAGCGGACAGTCCTCCGCCACTCGGCCCTCTTGCCGCTGTCTCTTGGCCGTTGTCGGCCTGACCGCTTTCATCACGAGTCCCCTGTGAAGAAGTCCATGATTGCCCTGGCCGCTTCGGCCGCCGTCGTGCTGGCCACCGTCGGCACCGCTGCCTCCGCTCAGGAAACCAAGGTCGCCATTGGCATTGCCGGCTGGACCGGCTTTGCCCCGCTCACCCTGGCCAAGGAAGCGGGCTTCTACAAGAAGCGCGGGCTCGACGTGAGCCTTCAGAAGATCCCGCAAAAGGACCGCCATCTGGCCATCGCCTCCGGTGACGTCCAGTGCGCAGCCACCACGGTGGAGACCTGGGTGGTCTGGAATGCCAACGGCGTGGCCACCACGCAGATCTTCCAGCTGGACAAGAGCTTCGGCGCCGACGGCATGGTGGTCAAGCCTGGCATCAACTCCATTAAGGAGCTCAAGGGCAAGACCGTGGCCGCCAGCGCGCCCGGCACCGCGCCCTACTTCACCCTGGCCTGGATGCTGCGCGAGAACGGCCTGAGCATGAAGGACGTGAAGGTGGTCAACCTCGAGCCGCAGGTCGCCGCCAACGCCATGATCGCGGGCACCGCCGGCATCGCCGCGGCCATGACCTACGAGCCCTACCTCAGCGCCGTGCGCGCCAAGCCCGAGGCCGGCAAGATCATCGCCACCACGCTGGACTACCCGATCATCATGGACACCTTCGGCTGCACGCCGAAGTTCCTGGCTGAGAACCCGAAGGCCGCCAAGGCGTTGACCGACGCCTACTTCGACGCCGTGGCCATGATCAAGGCTCAGCCGAAGAAGAGCTTCGAAATCATGGGCGCCGATGTGAAGCAAACCGCCGAGCGGTTCGAGGAAAGTCAGAAGTTCCTGCGTTGGCAGGACCGTGAGGCCAACGTCAAGTTCTTTGCCGGCGAACACGCCGCGTTCAGCAAGAAGGCCGCCGAGATCCTGCTGGAGGCCGGCATCATCAAGCGCGTGCCGGACATCGCCAAGCTGGCCGACACGCGCTTCCTGAAGTAACGCGACCCGCCGCGTGAAGCCGCTGACTCCTGTGGCGCCCGGCACCCGCGTGGTGCTGGGCGTGTCCTTCTTCGTCGTCTTCGTGGCCGCGTGGGCGGTGGCCACGCTGGGCGGCTTCGTGAGCGAGACCTTCCTGGCCGATCCGCTGACCATGGTGAAGTCGGGCTGGGTGTTGCTGACGCAGATGGGCTTTGCCGACGACATTGGCATGACCGTGTGGCGCGTGGTGGGCGGCTTCCTCATCGCCGCCGCCCTGGCCTTGCCTCTGGGCGTGGCCATGGGCGCCTACAAACCCGTCGAGGCCTTCTTCGAGCCCTTCGTCAGCTTTGCCCGCTACCTGCCGGCGAGCGCCTTCATTCCGCTGCTCATCCTCTGGGCGGGCATCGGCGAGGCGCAGAAGCTCGCCGTCATCTTCATCGGCAGCTTCTTCCAACTGGTGTTGATGATTGCCGTGATCGTGGGCAACACGCGGCGCGATCTGGTGGAGGCGGCCTACACCCTGGGCGTGGGCGATCGGGGGCTGATCCGGCGCGTGCTGATCCCGGGTGCGGCGCCCGAGATCGCCGAGACGCTGCGTATGGTGCTGGGCTGGGCCTGGACCTACGTGATCGTGGCCGAGCTGATCGGCGCATCCAGTGGGATCGGCCACATGATCACCGACAGCCAGGCGTTGCTGGCCACCGACCAAATCATCTTCGGCATCATCGTGATCGGCGTCATCGGCTTAGCCAGCGACCTGCTGTTCAAGGCCGTGAACCGGCGGCTGTTTCGCTGGGCGGCCCTGGGCCGATGAGCTCCCGATGACGACCTCACTCCGCGTCGCCGGCCGCGTGCGGCAACCCGTGTGGCCGGTTCAGTGAAGCCGATCCTCACCATCCGCGGCGTGGAGCGCCGCTTCGACGGTGCCGGGGGTGGTACCCTGGCCCTGCAGTCCACCGATCTGGACGTGGCCGAGAACGACTTCGTCACGATTCTCGGACCCAGCGGCTGCGGCAAGAGCACGCTGCTGCGGATTGTGGCCGGGCTGGACCAGCCCACGGCCGGTGAGGTACAGCTGGACGGCCAGCGCATTACGGGCCCGGGCGCCGACCGCGGCATGGTGTTCCAGAGTTACACGCTGTTCCCCTGGCTGAACGTGCTGGACAACGTATGCTTCGGCCTGCGCGAACGCGGCGTGCCGGGGCCGCAGCAGCTCGAGATCGCGCACGGCTTCATCGCCAAGGTCGGCTTGACGGGCTTCGAACAGCACTACCCCAAGCAGCTCTCCGGTGGCATGCAGCAGCGCACGGCGATCGCCCGCGCACTGGCCAACGGGCCGCGCATCCTGCTGATGGACGAGCCCTTCGGCGCGCTGGACCACCAGACGCGAGAGCTGATGCAGGAATTGCTGCTGGAGATCTGGGAGGCCGAGCGTAAGACCGTGCTCTTCGTCACCCACGACATCGACGAGGCCGTGTTCATGGGCAGCCGCACCGTGGTGATGAGCGCGCGCCCAGGCCGTATCAAGCTGGACCGTTTGGTGGACCTCCCGCACCCACGGCACTACTCCGTGAAGACCACCGGAGCCTTCGCCGCGCTGAAGGAAGAACTCACCGAGTGCGTGAGGGGCGAGGTGCTGGCGGCGCATCGCGCGCAGCAGCAGCAGCAGCGCTAGCCGGTGGCCCGCCGGTAACCCGCGCGGCGCCCCGCGATTCTACCGGTCGCCGCCGCTCTTCAACGGGGCGGCCACCGTGGCACTCGGTGCCTTGAGTCGGTCGCGCCGTTCCTTCTCGCGACGATCGCGCAGTTCATTCACGATTTTGCGAAAGTCCGCTTCGCCCATGCCGCGTTCGGACATGCGCAGGATGTCGGTGCGTGACGCGGCCAGCCTGCGGTCGGCGTCCATCTGCGTCAGGTTACCGCTCATGCGACCGGCCGTGCCGGCGTTGAGCGGGAGCAGCGCCAGCAGGGCATTGGGGATCATGACCTTGCCCAAGCGAATGCCTTGGCTGTCCCAGCCCCACTTTTCGCCGTTCTTGCCGGTCTTGGTCCAATCGCCGGGTTTGCGCCCGGTGCGCCCCTGCGCGCGGTTGAGCGAGTCGAGCGAGTCGGCCGCCTGCGTGAGCATGAAGCCCATGATGCTGTCGAGGTTGTCGGCGCGATCCCCCCCACCACCGCCACCGGCGTTGCCCACGACCACGGGATCACGCCACACGCGCCCGTCGAAGTAACCGGGCCGTATACCGCGGACATTGGGGTCACCGGTGCCGATACCGTTGCCACTGCCCTGCCCGACCGCCGCACCGCTGCCGGTGTCGCGCGGCGCCGACGGCGCCGACACCACATCAGGGCCTGCCGTGAGCGGCGCCGTGACCGACGGCCGCGTGGTGGTCGCACGCGTCGTGGTGGGCGGCTTCACTTGCGCCACCGGCTTCGGCTGCTCGCGCGGTGCGACGTACGTGAGTCGTTCCTCGAGCGGCGGCTCGTTACCGCCAAAGCGGAGCCACGACGGAATGCCATGGCCGAACGTGAGCACCTGCACCAGCACCGTGCCCACCACCACGTGAATGCCCAGCGCGATGAGGACGGCGCGTGACGCGCGCTGCTTCTCACGCACCGCCCCGCCCGACCGCGCACGAGCGCTGAGCGCGCCCCGTGTGCGGCTGGCATGCGGTGCGACCGATTCCCCCGCCGGCTGAACCGGCGGCGTATCACCAGCGCCCTGGCGACCGCGGGAGGGGGGAATCGTGGACATGTCCGGAAAGATACCCAGAAATTCGGCTCAGGTGCCCGCAATCACGGGATTCGACACGCTGCTGAGCCCCACCAGCTCCACTTCGACCACATCGCCCGGGTGCAGGGCTTTCGTGCCAGCCGGGGTGCCGGTGGCCACGATATCGCCCGGTTCGAGGGTCATGAACTGGGAGATGAACGAGAGCAGCATCGGGATCGGGAACACCATGTCGGCCGCGGTGGCCCGCTGGCATTCCACGCCGTTGACGCGGGTGATCAGCGTGATCCCCGACAGATCGGCCGGCGCGGCACTTTCCGGACCGATCGGGCAGAAGGTGTCCATGCCCTTGGCCCGGGACCACTGACTGTCGCTGCGCTGCAGATCGCGCGCCGTGACGTCATTCAGCGCCACCACACCGGCGATGCCGGCAATCGCTTCTTCTTCGGTGGCCTTGGTGAGACGCTTGCCGATCACCAAGGCGATTTCGCCTTCGAACTCGATGTGCGTCGAAATCGGATGCAGCACGATCGCGTCGCCCTCCCGAATGATCGACGAGGGCGGCTTGAGGAAGAACATCGGCTCGGTGGGCACGTCGTTGCCCATTTCGCGGGCGTGGGCGACGTAGTTACGGCCAACGCAGACGATCTTTGACGGAGTAGACATAAGAATCTGTGAGTCCCGAGTTCGTGGGGCGTGAGTGGAGCCTACAAGAACCTATCCCTTCGTCCGGTCGCTCGCATAGAACCGAGACACCTCATCGCGCACGGTACCCCACGGGCCGGTGAGCCGTTTCGCCGGAGGCAGCGCGTTCAGCAGATCGCGCCCGTAGCGTTTCGTGACGACGCGTGGGTCACTGATGACCACGACACCGGAATCGGTGGCGGTTCGGATCAGCCGACCGAAGCCCTGTTTCAGGCGCAGCGAGGCGTGCGGCAGCATGAACTCCGCAAACGCATTGCCACCGCGGGCCTCGATGGCTTCGCACTGGGCGGCCACCATGGGCTCGGTGGGCACGCGGAAGGGGAGCTTGGCAATCAGCAAGCCACGGAGGGCGCTGCCCGGCACATCCACGCCCTCCCAGAACGTCGCGGTGCCCAACAGCACGGCCCGACCGGAGTCACGGAAGCGCTGCAACAGCACGTCGCGTGGCTCCTCGCCGTGCACCAGCAGCGGGGTGCGCCCGTCCATACCCAACTCGCGCAGCTGCTGCGCCATCTCACGCACGTCGCGATGACTGGTGAACAGGCCGAACAGGCCGCCGTCACTGGCCACGATGAGGTCGCGCATCTGCTGCACGACCGCCGCGAAGTGTTCACGCGGATCTTCGTTGGGTGCCGGTAAATCCGTGGGCACCACCAGGAGCGCCTGATGGGGATAGTTGAACGGCGACTCGAAGATGGCCGTCCGCTTGGTGAACGCGCCTTCGTCGAGCCCCAGCCGCTGTTCGAGAAAGCCGAAGCCACCGTCGGTGGCCAGCGTCGCGCTCGTGATCACCGCGGTCTCCACGCGCCCGAACAGGTCGTCACGCAGTACCGGCGCCAGATCGAGCGGCACGCAATGCACCGCCACGTTGCGTTCGGTGGCCGTCGGCTTGCCTTGAAACTCCATCCACCGCACCACGGGATCTTTGTCTTTGGGCGCCTGCAGTCCGCGCGACAACGAATCACCAGCGCCGGCCAAACGCCGCGTGACGGCGCGTACTTCGTTCAGCAGCGGCGCCATCTCTTCACTGCGTTTCTGATCGCTCTCCAACCGCTCGGTGACCAATCGCAAACCGTCGGAGAGCGCGGCGATCTCGATGAGGAGTTCGGCCAGTGTGTCTTCAATGCCGTTCAACCAGAGCGGGTGCTGCTGGAAGTCGTCGGTGAGACGCAAAATCGGCGCACCGGTGCCCTCGAGCACCGCCGACAGCAGCTCGAACAGCAGCTGCGTGCGATCGCGCGCCGTGGCCGCGCTCGACACCATGCGTTCGCGCACGAGATCGAGACTGGCCACGCTGTGCAGATCGCTGAAGCCACCCAGCTTCGCCGCCAGCGCCGGCAGCAACCCTTTCCCGCGACGCTCCAGCCGGTTGAACAGCCGCGCCAGTGCGCGACGCGTGATCGAGCTGCCCAAGTGCGAGGCGGCCGCATCTTCGAGATGGTGGCCTTCGTCGATCACCAGTCGCTTGTACGCGGGCAGCACCGCCGAGTCTTCCCAGTTCTGCGCCTGTCGCCGCACGGCGACATCGGAGAGCAGCAGGTGGTGATTCACCACCACCACATCGGCCGCGGCCGCTTCTTTCCGCGCCTTGAACAGAAAGCACTTGTCGTAGAACTGACACTTCATGCGCCCGCACAGATCGGGCTCGGCCGCCACTTCATCCCACACGTCGGGACGCGGCGGCGTGGACAGGTCGGCCAGCGAGCCGTCCGGCGTCTTCTCCGCCCATTCGGCGATCTGTTCCACGTCACCGGAGCCGCCGTCGTCGAACAGGGCGGCCCCCGCCCCGCGCGCCTGCTCGAGGCGCATGAGACAGAGATAGTTTCGCCATCCCTTCAACAGCGCGAAGCGCACCTTCTGATCGGTCAGCGCGCGCTGCAGAAACGGAAGATCCTTCGCCACCAACTGCTCCTGCAGCGTGATCGTGTTGGTCGACACGATCGTGCGCTCGCCGTTCGCGGCGGCCCAGCGCAACGCGGGCACGAGATAGCCCAGCGACTTGCCCACGCCGGTGCCGGCTTCCAGGAGCGCCACACCGCCACGATTGAACGTCTCGGCCACGGCGGCGGCCATGGCCCGCTGACTGGGCCGGTCTTCGTAGTCGCGCGACCCGCTCACCCGCTGCATGGTCTGCGCGATCAGACCGTAGGGCCCGAGCGTGACGTCCACATCGTCGAGCGACACCGGCAGCTTCTGCTTGGCTCGCGGCACTTCGGCCACGACGTATACCCGCGTGGCCTCGTTATCCACGATCGCGAAGCCCACACCATTGCCGTGAATGCGCGCCGCCACTTCGAGATCGGCGTCGCTCGGCTCGAGCAGCCCAGAGGGATGGTTGTGGAGCATCAATTCGCCGCGCTCGGCCACCCCGGGGAGCGCCAGCACGCTGCGCACGTCGCCACGGAACACCACGCGCGCGGTCGTGATCACGTGCTCGTCATCGACGGTGCACACGAAACAGACTTCGTTGCCGCCGGCGAGCTTGATCGCCACCCGCACGGCGGACGCGGCCTTCGGCGACAACCGTGTCTCACCGATGGTCTTCGTTCCGCCCTTCATCACACGCTTGCCGGTCACGTCTTCCGCGGCTTCTTCTTCGCAGCGGGGAACAGGACGTTGTTGAGGATCAGACGGTAGCCGGGCGAGTTGGGGTGCAGCGAGAGATCGGTGGGCGCACTGCCGATGGCGTGCTGGGGATCCTCGGGGTCATGACCGCCAAGGAACGTCCACGACCCCTTGCCGGAGTCACCGTGCAGGTACTTGCTCCATGGCGCGCCGTCTTCACTGGCGAGCAGGGTCACCCCGGGCTTCACGATGGCACGATTGAAGCTCGTGGTCACGCCGTAGAAATCAGGAACGACCGAGCGGTGATTCTGCACGAGCATCGTGGCCACGGGATCGAGCTTGGCCGAGAAGTCAAACAGCGTGAACGTGCCGAGCGGCTGACGACGCGCCGGCACATTCACCTGATGCCCATCGATGTCGCTGAGCGCGTTGATGTACGGCGACGGTTCCACGTGGGCGCCGGTGAAGGCGAGCGCCCGCGTCCAGTCCAGGCGCGCATCGGCGTCGGGCGCCGGCGGCGTACCATCGGAGAACGGCCCGGCAATGTCGACGGTGAACGCCGCGATCGCGAGATCGAGCGACTCGGTGGCGCCGCACATGGCGAACAGGAATCCACCGCGATCGACGAAGCCGCGGATGTTGTCGGCCACCGCCTTCTTGAGCGCCGGCACGTCGGCCTTGCCGAAGCGCTTGGCCATGGCGACATCGCGCTCCCGCTGC
This sequence comes from Gemmatimonadota bacterium, assembly GCA_947462095.1. Taxonomy (GTDB): domain Bacteria; phylum Gemmatimonadota; class Gemmatimonadetes; order Gemmatimonadales; family Gemmatimonadaceae; genus Gemmatimonas. Next base: position 16,756 of record CANHNQ010000018.1, on the reverse strand, counting down.
GCGACGAACCAGGGCGCGTCGCGATAGGCGAGATACAGCTTGTTGAACTGGCCCGTGAAGTCTTCGTGGTGCAGGTGCACCCAGTCGTACTTCGACAGATCGCCCTGCATCACGGCATCATCCCACACCGACGTGAATTCGATGCCGGCGTAGGTGAGGGCAAGCGTGACCGCGTCGTCCCAGGGTGGCTGATCCACCGGGCGATAGATCGCGATCTTGGGCGCGCGCTCCAGTACCACGGCGTCCATGTTCCCGCCGGCGATCTCGGCGCGCAGGGCTGCAACGGACGCGTCCGTGAGCAGCTCGACGCTCACCCCATCGAGCGCGGCACGACGCCGCAGATCGGGCGCATCGGGGAGTAGGAAGGAACCACCGCGATAGTTCAGCAGCCACTCAGCCTTCTGCCCGTTCTTGAGCGCGAGGTACGTGACGCCGTACGCCTTCAGGTGATTGCGCTGACTGTCGTCCATCGGCAGCAGCATCGACTGGGCCGACAGCGAGCGCGCCATGGTGAGCGACACCAGGGTCACGAGCAGGGCCGCCATCACGCGGCTCCAGAGATGGGTGCGAACGAACAAGCGCATAGGCGAAATGTACCCGCGGGAGCTCAACGAGTGACGGATGAACCGAAGGCCGGTGCCAACGCAGGTGGCACCTGCCCCTTCATCCGTTCGAGTTCTCGGCGCGCCTGTGGGGCCAGCGCGCTGGTGGGATAATCCACAAGGAGTGTTTCGAAGCGCGTGATGGCACCCGCCTTGTCGCCGGCGGCCAGCGCGGCACGGGCGGAGGCCAGCAACGCTTCTGCTGCCTCGGGACTCTTCGCCCACGTGGCGATAATGCGATCCCAGAGCGTCATCGCGCCGGCTTTCGATGACAGCCGCGCTGCCATGGACAGCAGCGCCGGTGCCGCCGGTCCCACGGAGTCCGCGAGCGCGATAAAACGGGCCGCCGCGCCGGCCGAATCGCGACGGGCGAGGGCGAGAAAGGCGGCGCCCAGCGCGGGCGATTGATCGATCCGGGTGCGCGCCAGAATGCCCAGCGCGTCCACCAACTCACCGCGCTGTGTCGCGGCGCGCACGAGTCGCTTGCGCGCGGTGGCGAGGTCGCCGTCATACAGCGCCAGCCAGCCGGCGGTTTCGTCGTCGTCCTCGAGATCGGTGCCCTGCACCGCCGCTTTCGCGCGCGCGAGATCGCCCGACCGCAGGTAGGCACTGACTAGCGGGCGCACCATGGCCGTGCGCGCCGTTTCGTCGAGCAGCTTCCCCGAGGCCTCGATGCGCTGCTGCGCGTCGGCCGCGCGGCCCAGCTCACCAAGGGCGGCGATTTCAATGGGGAGCAGGGCGCGGGCGCGTACGGCATCCGTACCGGGCCCTTTGCGCGAGGCCAGCTGCAGCGCGCCGCTCGCGTCGCCGGCACTCAGCGCCGCCTGCGCGGCATGCTGCTGCGCGTCGAGATCCCCACGCTTCTCGAACACCGCCGTCCACGCGTCGCGAGCAACCAGCCACGATTGCGCGAGCTCGGCGCGTTCACCGAACGCACGCCACGCCGCCGAGGTGGAATCGTCTGCCTTGACCGACGACAGCGCGAACCAGGCCCGCCGCGGTTCGCCCCACGCGAGTTCGAGCGCCGACAGCAGACGGCGTGGGGCCAACAGCGCCGGATCGGCCAGCAGCACCGTGCGAATGGAATCACGCGTGGGCGCCGGCGCGCGGTTCAGGGCGAACATCGCCGCCGTTTCGAGATACGGTTCGTCGCGCAGGGCCTCGCGGAACGCCACGGCCGCGGCATGCCAGCGGCCAAGCGCCACATGCAACTGTGCCACTTCGCCGGACAGCGCGCCGCCGGCACCCAACAGGCGCCCGGCATCGCCAAGCACGGAGTCGGCCGCCTGCGCGCGCCCCTGCTGCAGCAGCAACCGCGCGTACTCGCGGAAGGGCGCCCCGTCGTTGCCGGCGGCGCGGCGCCACGACGTGAACGCGAGGCGCGCGTCCTCGTCGCGCCCGATACTGACCAGCGCGCGCAACTGGATGCTCCGCGCCAACGGATCGGTGGGCCGGAGCTGCACGACCCGCTGCGCCACCGGGATGATGGAATCACGCATCCCCAGCTCAGCCCACACGCGCTCGAGACCGAGCAACGAGATCGCCACCTTGTCGCCGTCGGCGTTGCCGGGGATGAGCGCGCGCTGCAGCACCTCACGATAGGCGAGGGCCGCCTTCTTCAAATCGCCCTTGTCTTCGGCATCGAGCGCGGCGCCGAGCGCATCGGCGGAGTCCATCCGCGTGACCGGCGCGCGTGTCGCACCTTGGACGGTCGCGCCTTGCGCGCGCGCCGTCGCGAACGGCGCGGCGATGTACGCCACGACGCACACCGCGACCCACGCGGCGTCCACGAGCCCCTTACGGCGGCGTCGTGCCATTGAGCTTGCGGAAGTACTCGATCACGATGCGGCGCTCGTCGGGGCCGAGGCCACGCAGTTCATTCCAGGTGGGCGGCGCGAACTTGCTGGCGGCCTTCCCCGACTGCGCGCCGTCGATGCGGCCCGTGGCGCCGTTGCCATTGGCGGCCTTCGCTTCACGCGGCCCCTGATCGTCGCGCTCGTCCTGCTCGAGGAACCGACCGGCATCGAGCAAGCGGCGGTACAGCTGCTGCTGGCGCGCCGCCACGGCGGGATCGATGCCATTGCGCTCGATCTGCTGCGACAACGTTTGCGCTTCCTTGGCCAACGCATCCATGCGTCCGGTCTGATCGGCATCCGACACATCGTTCAACGAGCGCGCCACATCACGCTGCTGCTTGGCCAGCACGCGCGACTGCTGCCGCGCCGCGTCACCCTTGGCGCCGCCGGGGAGCATGTTGAGTCCCTGCATCTGGCCGTTGAGCTGTCCCTGCTGCTGCGCGAGCTGCTTGAGCTGCTCCATCATCTCGGTGAATCCCGACGCCGACTGCGCGCCGTTCATCTTTTCGCGATCGCGCACCAGCGACGACAGCGCCTGATTCAGCGCCTCACTCGCGTCCTTCATCGCATTCTGCGCCTGCTCGCTGCCGCCGGGCTGCCCCGACTGTTGCATCTGCTGCGTGGCCTGCTCGACGCGACGCTGCGCTTCACCCATCGCCTTCTGCGAACGCTGCGACAGCAACGACGAACTGCGCCCGGCCTTCTCGAGCCGTTCGGCCGCCTGCTGGACGCCCTGCTGCAACGCACTCTGTTCGCCCTGCATCCCCTGCGCGCCTTGGCTACGGGCCTTCTGCTCGAGCTCCGCCTGTTGACGCGCCAGCTGCATCGTTTCGTTGATCGACTGATCGAGCTCGTTGGACAGATCGGTCTTCCACGCGTCCACCTGGGCATCACGCGCGGCCGACAGCTGCTGCGCCGCCTTGTCCATCGCGTCGGCCGCCTGGCGGGCCTGATCGCCGGAGGAACCCTGCTGGCCCCCCTGCGGCTGGCCGCCCTGCTGCTGTCCACCCTGTTGCTGGCCACCCTGTTGCTGGCCACCCTGCTGCTGGCCTTGCTGACCGGGCTGCGGCTTGCCACCCTGCTGGCTCTGCCCCTGCTGGCCGGGCTTCGGTGTGCCCTGCTGTCCTTGCTGACCGTTCGGCTGCGCAGCCGACTTCTCGGCACCCGGCTTCGGCTCACCACCTGGCTGCTTCTGGCCGGCAGCGCCCTCTTGACCGGGCTCCTTGCCCGCGTTGGGATCCTTCTCGCCCGGCTTTTCGCCGCCCTGTTCACCCGCCGGCTTCTGGCCGTTCGGCGGCGTCTGCGCCGCCTTCTGCATCGCGTCGGCCGCCTGATTCACCAGCGGCTGCGCGGCGCGCGTCTTCGAGGCACCGGGCTTGGCACCGGCGTCTTCCAACCGCTTGGCCAGCGCCTGCACTTCCCGTTCGAGTTCACGGGCCCGGTCGGCCAGCTCCTTCGCACTGGAGGCCGGGCCGTCACTCTGCCGACTCTCGCTCTGGCGGCCGTCCATCCGATCGGCCACCTGCTTCTGCTCCCTGGCGAGGTCCTTCGCATCGTCGCGGAGCGTCTGCATCGCACCCTCCAGCGCCGCGCGCTTCAACATCTCGGCGCTCTTCTCCAGCTGTTCGCGCATCTGCTTCTGCTGCTCGCCCAGCTGCTGCATCGACTTCTGCGCCTCGGTACCGCTGAGGCGGTCGGAATTCTTGTTGAGCTCCTCGAGTTGCTTCTGCATCTCGGGCGTCATCGCATCCCGCAGCATCTTCTGGATGTCCTTCATGCGCGACGCCAGCGCGGTATCGAGCGCGTTCGCGTTCTTCAAGCGCGACTCGAGATCCTTGGCGTTCTGTCGCAGCGAATCCACCTTCGCGCCCAGCTGCTGCTGATCACGCGCCAGCTGCTTTGCCTTTTCGGCCGCCGAAAAGCTCATCGACTGGCTCTTGCCGCCTTCGCTCTTCGCGTTCCCGTTGGCTTTCGCGTCTTCCGACGTGCCGCCGCCCTTGAGATCGCGATTGCGCGCGGCGTTGTCGGTATTCTGCTGCAGCCGCTTTTCCTGCTGCGCCAGACGTTGTGCCTGCGCGGCCAGCGAGTCGGCGAGCGCACGCGCCATCGCGCGCTGCTCGGTGAGGCTCGGCACCCGCAGCAGCACTTCGGCACTCACCGTGGTCTGACGCCACGGCGAATCGTCCGTGGCGATGGCAGTCACATGCAACCGATCACCCGGCTCGAGCTTGCGTCCGTCCAACGCAATCGAGGCGCCGCCCTCGAACAACGGTGAGGCCGGCGAGGCGACATCGATGCGCTCGCGCGTCGCCGACCGGCTGGCGCCGGCACTTTCCCGCCAGACCTGCAGCGACACCGTGCTCACGCCATGATCGTCGCTGGCGTCGATGTACACGGGTACGATACCGGTGGCGCCGATGGCGGTGTCGGAGGCCGGCGACACGATCGCGATGGCCGGCGCCTTGTCCGGCACCACGGTGAACGCCAGGGCATCGGGGAGTTCCGGCGGCAGCGTCGCGGCATCGGCGCTCGGCGTCGCCGACGCGATCCAGCTCCAGCTGCCATCGTGGTCGAGCGTGAGGATCGTCGCCACCGCCGCCCCGCCAACCGACGCGGGGAAACGCACGGTGTCGCGACCATCGGTGAGCATGGCATCGCGCGCCCCGCCCCGCAGCATCACGGTCACCCGCACGCGCGTGCCTCGCGGAACGCGCAGTGGCGGCACCGGCTCCATCGACTCGTCGGTGCGCCCCAGATAGGCCGGATAATCGGCGAACAGCGCGACATCGCCGATCCAGCCGCGATCGGCCACGGTGATCACGCCGTTGAGTTCCGGGGCCCGTCCGTCATTCACCCGCACACTGATCGGCGAGGAGACGGCGCCGAGCGCCAGGGCGGCCAGTCCATCGCGCACCGAGAGCGTCGTATCGCGCCACGCTTCCCCTTCGGCGCGACGCGAGATGGTGACGCTGCTGCGCCCCTCGGCGCGCACGCGCAGCATCACGGGCATCCCACGCGGGACGAGCATGGGGAGCTTGTCGAAGCCGAGCGCCGGCAACAACGTGCCACGCCATGCGCGCACCGGATGCACCGTGGCGGCGAAGCCGTCGGCGGCCGTGCGCGCGGACCACGACAGCGCGCCGACGGTGAGCGCGGCCGCCACGCCCGCAAACGTGACCGCACGCCCAAGGCGCTGCGCGACCTGCGGCGCCAGCGCGCCGGGGGCCAGGCGGCGGGCAACATCCTGCGAGGCCCGCGCGCCGAGCACGCCGGCGTCAGCCACTTCCAGCGCGCCGCGCAGCGATCCTGCGCGCAACGCCTGCTCGCGCTCGATCGCCGCCGCCAGTGAGGTGAGCGAGAGCACATCGGCATCGCGCTTGCGCAGCTGCCACACCAGCCCGGCAGCCGCGACAAGCGCGCCGATCCACATCGCGATCGGCACCGCGCGCGGCAACGTCATCCATCGCCCGTCGGCCATGAGCCACGCGCTGGTGACCAGCGCGAGGGCGATCACACCGATCACGGCCAGTACCACGGCGGCCGTCGAGCGGGCCTGTAAGGCGGACTGCTCGCGCGCGAGCCGCGCTTCGAGGCTGTCCGACGGCCGCGCGGTGGTCCGGAGCGCCGGCGCGGTCACGGGGTCACCCGGCTCGTGACCGCATAGGTGAACAGGTTCACGCCCATGCGGATCGCCTGTTCATGGAGCAGCGGCGGATCGGGATAGGTGCCCACGTCTTCCCATCCGTTGCCGAGGTCGGCGGAATAGGTGTAGTACACGGCGAGGCGGTTGCCGATGAAGATGCCCATGCCCTTCGCCGGCTTGCCGTCGTGCTCATGGACCTTGGGCGGCCCGTTCTCGAAGTCGTACACGAGATGGTAAATGGGGTGGCCGTACGGCACGTCGACCAACGGACGATCGGGAAACACGCGCTTGATCTCGCGCCGGAAGCTGTCGTCCAGTCCGTAGTTGTCGTCCACATGCAGGAAGCCGCCGCGCGTGAGATACTCGCGCAGCCGCTTCACTTCGATTTCACTGAGCTTGAGTTCGCCGTGCCCCGTGATGTACAGGAACGGAAAGTCGAAGAGCGCCGAATCGGTGAAGGTGACCTTCGCTTCCGCGCGCTCGATGGGCAGCGCGGTACGCTCGGCGATCGCGCCGATGAGATTCGGTAAGCTGGACGGATTGGCGTACCAGTCGCCGCCCCCTTCGTACTGCACGCGGGCGATTGCCAGGCGACCGGGGCCACGCAGCGCGGGCATCGGCGCGAACGCGAGACACGCGCCCGCGACGGCGGTGAGCAGCGCGAATCGGAGGGAACGACGGACCGGAAGCCGCATCAGGTATCGTGAGCGAGTCGGTAAGCGAGATTACGGCTGGCACCATGCTCGTCCATGAGTCGCTGGACGATGTCGCGAGGGCGCAAGCCTTCCTCGCGCAGGGCGACCGCCACCGCTTGGAGTCCGTCTTCACTCGGGGCGACGACCGACGCGCCGCCCAGAACGATCACGATTTCCCCACGGGGTGGCGTGCCCTCGTAATACGCGGCCACCGCTTCGAGCGTTCCGCGTGAGATCTCTTCGAAGTGCTTGGTCAGCTCGCGGGCCACGGCGACCGGGCGGGTGGTCCCAGCGATCGCGGCCAGATCCCGCAGGGTGTCGACCAGTCGGTTCGGCGACTCGTAGAGTACGACGGCGTGCGGCAAACGGGCGGCAAGCGCCAGTTGCTCTTCGCGCTCCTTCCCTTTCCGCGCCGGGAACCCGAGCATCGTGAACGGGTGCGGCACCATCCCCGACGCGACGAGCGCGGCCAGCACCGCCGAGGCGCCCGGGATCGGGACCACACGCACACCGGCAGTCGCGGCGGCCTCGGCCAGGCGCGCCCCGGGGTCAGAGACGAGCGGGGTGCCGGCATCGCTGATGAGGGCGATGGCCTCGCCAGCCTGCAGTCGGGCCACGAGCCGCGGGATCACGCTGGCTTCGTTGTGCTCGTGGACCGCAATGGTCGGCGTACCGATGCCATAGCGGCTGAGCAGGGTGCGCGCGTGCCGGGTGTCCTCACAGCAGATCACCGCCGCTTCCTTGAGCACGGCAAGCGCGCGCAGGGAGATGTCGCCCAGATTCCCGATCGGCGTGCTGACGATATGCAACGCCCCGGCAATAGCGGCCGACGGCCAGAGCGTCGCCGCCCGGTCGGCGAGATCGGAGGCGATGACCTCCGATTCGGCCGAACCGGGCGCGTCGCCCACGTTCGTCAGGCGTGCTCCTTGAACTTCGCTTCGAGCTGCGGACGCGGGACCGCGCCGACCACCTGATCGACGAGCTTGCCGTCCTTGAAAAACAGGATCGTCGGAATCGAGCGCACGTTGAAGCGCGCCGCCGTCTTCTGGTTGTTGTCGACATCCACCTTGGCGACCTTGGCCTTCCCCGCATACTCGGTGGCCAGCGATTCGACGATCGGCGCAATCATACGACACGGTGCGCACCACGTGGCCCAGAAATCCACGACCGCGAGTCCTTCGTGCTGCTCGATCTCGGCCGCGAATGTGCCGTCGTTCACTTCCACTGCGTTCGCCATCATGTGCTCCGTTGGCGCGGCTGCCGGCATCTAGCCGGTTGCTCTCGCGCCCGTCTGCAGGATTAGAATTCGGAATGCGTTCACGCCCGCACCAACTCGACCGACCATGACCGACTCCGTACGCCGCGGCACGCGCATCGCCCACATCGGGATCGCGGTACGTGCCCTCGACGAGCTGCTTCCCTTGTACCGCGATGTCCTCGGCATGCCCGAGGTTCCCTTGGACGATGCCGACGGCGCCACCATAGCTGGGCTGGCGGCCGGCGAATCGTTGGTGGAGCTCCTCGAGGCGAAGTCCGACGACTCCCCCATTGGCAAGTACGTCGCCAAGCGGGGCCCTGGTATTCACCACGTGTGCTTCGCGGTGGACGACCTCGACGGCACCTTACAGCGCTGCCGCGACGCCGGCCTCCGGCTTATCGATGAGACACCACGCCTGGGAGCGGAGGGGAAGCGCATCGCGTTTCTCCATCCGAGCGCGACCGGCGGGGTGCTCGTAGAACTGTCCGAATACTAGTCTGGGTGTCCAGCGTCACCAGTCCAGTACGCCACCGGCCGACGCCGAACGCATCGGCCCGACGGTCAGCGGCAGAACTCCTTCAGGGGGAGGAGGTTGATATCCTCCACGAACCACCGGTTGCCCGGTCCGACCACGGTCAGGATGGAGGTTTTGGCACGGCGCTGCGCCTGGGAAAGCTCGACCTGGAACTCCTGACGCCCCCCGGTTTGCAGCCGCGGACGGTCTTCACTGAAGGCCCATGTGTCGTGGGTCAGCGTGCATTGCATGATGATGAGACGCTTTTCGAGATCGTCGCGCTTCATCTGCTCGCGCGCCGCCCCCTTGGTGGTCCCCCAGATCCCGCTCATGGTCTGAAGATCCTGCGCCTTGACCGCCCGCAGGAACCCTTCCACCGCGGCCTTGCCCGTCGCCGCACCGACCGCGTCCGGCGCATCGCCCCGCACGGTCGGAGCCACCGCGCCGGGAATCGAGGTTTCGGTGCTCTGGATCGTACGGGTACACGCGCTGAGCCCGGTCGCCGACGCGAGCAGCAAAGAGTACATCCCCACGCGGTTCCGCATCATCTTTCGCTGCACGCAGGCCTCCTACCCACGGTGTTGACCATCTTGACGGATCGGCATCGCGCGCGCCTGTCGTTCACAGGCACCAAACACGGTCCCGTCCGTTCGTCGGGGAGAAAGGTACCCCACACGTTCTTCTACCGGATACCCCAGTGACGTCGCTCCGCTACCAGCGCCTGTATGTGAACATCGATCACGTCGCCACCGTTCGGCAGGCACGTCGCAGCGCCGAGCCCGACCCAGTTGCCGCCGCCGTGCTGTGCGAGAAGGCCGGGGCCGACGGGATCACGGCCCACCTCCGCGAGGACCGGCGTCACATACAGGACGCGGATATCCATCGGCTCGCGACCACGGTCACGACCGCCCTCAATCTCGAGTGCGCGGCGACCGACGAGATGCTGGCGCTGGCCGAGACGCTGCGCCCGTTGGCGGTGACGCTCGTCCCCGAGCGCCGCGAGGAAGTGACCACCGAGGGTGGCCTCGACGTGTTCCGCGCGGCCCCGCAGTTGCGGGAGTCGGTCGCGCGGCTGAAACGCGCGGGGGTACGCACCAGTCTCTTCATCGACCCGGAGGCGGCGGCGGTGCGCGCGGCCCACGAGTTGGGGGCCGATGCGGTCGAACTGCACACGGGGCAGTACGCCCACGCGCCGGCCGATGCGCGCACCCTACGGGCGCTGGCCGACGCGGCCGCGCTGGCCTCCTCGCTGGGGCTGGCGGTCCACGCCGGGCACGGGTTATCGGTGCAGAACGTCGGGCCCGTAGCGGCGATTCCGGAGATCGAGGAGCTGAATATCGGGCACGCCATCGTCGGGCGCGCCATCTTTGTGGGACTCGCCGAGGCCGTGCGCGAAATTCGTCAGGCCATGGACGATGCACGTGAGGCGGACCGCTTTTAGTGCATGAACCGGATTCCCTTTCTTCGTCCGAGCCGCCGCGCATGAGTGCACCGCACGCCCTCATCGAATTCTTCCAGAAGGAAGCGATGGAGTATCTCGGTCGCCTCGACCAGATGATGGCCGACGCGGACGCGCAGACGCCGGACGCCGCCACGTTTCTCACGAACGCGCGCGCGCTGCGGGGCAGCGCCACGATGACGCGCCTCGAGGGGCTGCCGGATCTCGCCTCCACGATCGAGCGGATCGCGACCGGATTGCGCGACAACGAACTGCGGTGGGATCAGCGGCTGCACGTCGCCGTCGGCGGCGCGCTCGCGGAATTACGCGCCCTCGTGGAGCGGGCCGGCGTCTGGACCGACGCCGAACAGCGTCGCAGCCGCACGCAGTCGGTGGAGCTGGCGGCCGTTGCGGCCGGGTACCTCGCCACCGACACGCCGGCCGCGTCGCCGGCCACGCAGGTGGTCCCGATCGCGCGGTTCTTCCCCGACGACGGGTCGCCGGCGATTCTGCAGCGCAACCCTGAGCCGCCCATCACGCTGGCGCAGCGCTTTCGCGCCGACATCGCCGCCGCGGCCGATGGCGTCGCGCGCGAATCGGCAGCGTTGGCCACCAGCAGCGCCGGTCCCGCACAGCTGGCGCTCGCCGACGGCGTCCGTCGTGCCCTGCTCGGGTTGGCCGATGTCGCCGACAGCTACGGCGCGGCCAGTATTGCCAGTCTCGCGACCCGCGTCGCGCGCGCGCCGTTGGCGTCGGCGCAGGAACGACAGGGTGTGCAGAGCATTGCGCGCTTACTGATGGACCGCGAGATCACCGATCAGCAATTGGCGCAGCAGGTGAAACAGGCGAGCCTCACGTGGTCCGGCGCACCCGCATCCGAACAGGCCGTTGCGCCCGCCATGATTCCGATCGAATCGCTGCTGTATCGCGGTCACTCGGCGCTCACACGGGCGCGTCAGGTGCGCGACGACCTCACGGTGCACTGGCAGCGCGGTACGCTCGCCGACCCCGCGGCGCACGCGCTGTTCGAGGAATTGTCGGACCTGCTCGACCTCGCGGTGACGACGTGATCGCCGTGGCGAGGGACGCCGCGTGAAGCTCGACTGGAAAAGCGGTCTCGGATTCGCGCTCAGTGCGGTCCTGCTCTGGTGGTCGCTCAGGGGCGTGAACCTGGGCGAAGTGTGGGCGGTCTTGCGCACGTCGAATGTGCTGGTGTTCGCCCTCAGTCCGATGGTTGGCACCTGCATCTTCCCGCTGCGGGCACGCCGCTGGCGCACGATTCTTGAGCCGGTGGCCGGGCGCCTCCCCTTCGGTCCGCTCTGGCGGAGCACCGCGATCGGGATGATGATGAACAACGTCTTCCCCTTGCGCGCCGGCGAGTTCGCCCGCGCGTATTCGCTCACCCGCGAAGTGCCGCGCGTCCCCATCACCACGGCCCTTGGCTCGCTCGCCGTCGACCGGATCTTCGATGCGATCGTCATCTTCGCGATGATGTTCGCCGCCATGCTCGATCCGCGATTCCCCACCGGCGTGACGTTGGGCGGCCGTACGGTGCCCGAGCTCGCGCAGGTCGGCGTCGGCGCGATGCTCGCGTTGCTCGTGGTCTGCTACGCCATGGTCATGCAGGCCCCGCGGGTGCTGTCGATCGTGCGGTGGCTGGCGCACCGTGTGCTCCCGCGCTTCGAGGATGTCGTCGTGGGCTTCGTCGAGAATGCCATGGGCGGACTCGCGGTGCTCCGTGACGGCCGCCGCTTTCTCGCGGTGCTCTGGTGGGCCATCGCGCACTGGGCCGTGAACGCGCTCGCCATGTACATCGGCTTTCTCGCCGTTGGCATGGACGTGCCGATCAGTGCGGCGTTCTTTCTGCAGGGCGTCGTAGCACTGGCCGTCGCAGTCCCCAGTTCCCCGGGATTCTTCGGCGTCTTTGAGCTCTCGGCCGTGCTCGGCCTGGCGGTGTACGGCATCACCGACAAGCTCGCCGTGAGCTGGGCGATCGCGTACCACCTGCTCAGCTTCATTCCGATCACGGTCATCGGCGCGGTGTACTTTGCGCGCCTCGGCCTGAGCGTCGGCACGCTGAGCGGCCGGAGCACCGAGCTGGTGCCGGTGGCGCCCGCGCCGGTGGTGCCCGTTGATCACCCGTCGGAGTGAGTCACCCATGACCTGCGAGTCCCGCAGCGAGCGCGCATACGCAAAGCTCAACCTCGTGCTCAGGATTCTCGCCCGTGAAGCGAGCGGGTACCACGGCATCGAGACGCTGTTTCAGTTGCTCGAGCTGCACGACCTCGTGCACGTGCGTGTGGGTACCATGTCCCCCTCGCTCCGCTGCGCCGGGCCCACCATGCCAGCCGCGGGACTCGGGCCCGTCGAACAGAACCTCGCCTGGCGTGCGGCGATGGCCTACACCGGCGCGAGCGGATGGAATACGGGGTGGGAGATCGAGATCGACAAGCACATCCCGGTGGGCGGCGGACTGGGTGGTGGCAGCGCCGACGCGGCGGCCGTGTTGCGTGCCTTCGAGGCGCTGAGCCCATCGCCGCTGGGGCCGGAGCGGTTACTCGCGCTGGCCGGTGCGCTCGGTGCCGATGTGCCGTTTCTCGTCAGCGGCGCATCGCTGGCTTGGGCGTGGGGGCGTGGCGACCGACTGCTGCCGCTGCCGGCGCTGCCGGTCGCGGCGGTGTGGCTGGCGACCTTTGCCGAGGGCGTGAATACCGCCGCGGCCTACGGCGCCTTCGCGCGGGCGCGTGAGGCGCGCGGCGATACGGTCCAAGCAGGGGCGTATCCGCCGGGGGCGTTCGCGTCGTGGGCGTCGATCGCCGAGCTGGCCACGAACGACTTCGAACCGGTGGTCAGCGCCATGCACGCCGGCGTTGCCACCGTCCTGCCCGAATTCCGCGAGACCGCCGCGACGCTGCGCCGCAGTGGCTCGCCGGCCATTGGCCTAATGAGCGGCAGCGGGGCCACCTGCTTTCTGCTGCACACCGAAGCCGCGGCGGTGCACACCGGCGGACCGGCCACGCTACTCCCCACCCACACGCGCTGAGCCCCTGCGCGCTGCGGGGCTAGCCCCACAGCGCCCACCGTACCGCACCGCCACCTACTTCGTGGCAATCTCGATCACCTTACCCTTGGCCTGTGGCAGCTTGGGCAGCGTCACGGTGAGGACCCCTTTGTCGAACCCGGCTTTGACATGGTCCATGTCGACCGTGCGCGGCAACGTAAACGACCGCTGGAAGGCGCCGTAGAAGCGCTCCGTGACGTAGTACGCCGTGGTCGGCGGTCCGTCAGTCCGCTCCTGCTCTTTCTCACCCGAGATCGTCAACACATTGTTTTCCACGCTCACCCGAATCGCCTTTTCGTCGATCCCCGGCAGCTCGGCGGTGAGCATCACGGCATCATTGGTTTCCGCCACTTCCATGGCGGGCGCCCATGCCATGCTCGGCGTGAGCAGCGGGCGGTAGAACGAGTCATCCAAGAGCGGTTCGTTGAACATCCGACGGATCAACCCACCAAGCTGGCCTGTGCCGACATCGGTGGACGGCCGTTTCGTGACGGTGGACATACAGACTCCTGCGCTGCCTCGCGCGAACAGGGGTGAACAGCGCGATCGTACCATGCGACGATCGCGACAACAACCTGCGGCGGCGGCGAACGGACACCATCGGGACTTCTTCCGACAGATCGTCGGGCGTGCCCCCGACGGACCAAGACGCGGCGGGCAGCATCACCGCGCACGACCGCCAGTCGGCAGCAACGGGACAGACCGAGGCACCATATTTCAGCATGCCCGATCCATCAGACCTTCCCATGCACTTCGAGCCGCGCCCGGGCGACCCGGCGCCGCCACGCATCCGGCGGATCGGCCGCGTGGTTGCGGTCTTCTCACTCGCCATCCTGTTCATCGCCGTGCTCTGGGTGTTTACCGGCATTCCCACGCCCGTGGCGACGGCAATGGATGATGCGCTCTGGGCCCCCTGCCCGGCGCAATATCGGGCCGCCCGCACGGCCGTCGACTCCGGGTTGGCCGATGGCTACGTGCTGCGCCCCCGCACGCGTTTCGAGCGCGCGATCACGTGCGGCAGCGAGCGCGCGAGGCGACGGGCGCCGCGATAGTCGGCCGGCGTCTTTCGGCGATGCGCGTGGCGGTGGATTATTCAGGATGCCCACCACGCTCCCCGCCGTCCCGACCATCCACGAGATCCGTGCCGCTGCCGCCCGCATCGCGCCGCACGCCCAGGTCACACCGCTGCTGACCTCGCCGGCCCTTGATGCGCGCGCCGGTGGTCGCGTGCTCCTGAAGGCCGAAGTCCTGCAGCACACCGGCTCGTTCAAATTGCGGGGCGCGCTCAATCGGCTGCTGCAGCTGACCGACGACGAACGTTCGCGCGGCGTGGTCGCGTATTCCTCAGGCAATCACGCGCAGGCTGTGGCCTACAGTGCCTCGCTGCTGGGCATGCGGTCGGTGATCATCATGCCGAAGGACGCGCCGGCGCTGAAGATCGAACGTACGCGCGCCTTCGGCGGCGAGGTCGTGCTGTACGACCGCTACACCGAAGACCGCGTGGCCATTGGCAGCGCGATTGCGAAGGCGCACGGCCTCACGATCGTGCCGCCTTTCGAGGACCGGCACATTGTGGCCGGACAGGGCACCCTGGCACTCGAGGCACTGACCCAGGCGGCGGCGATGGGCTTCACGCCCGACACGCTACTGGTGTGCTGCGGCGGTGGTGGCCTCACGGCCGGGTGCGCGCTGGCGGCCGAAGGTGTGTCACCCACCACGGTCGTTCACCCCTGCGAGCCGGCGGAGTTCGATGACACCGCGCGGTCGCTGCGGCTGGGGCATCGCGTGGCGAACGAACCCGGAAAGCGCTCACTCTGCGATGCCATCGTAACCGAGATCCCCGGGGAATTCACCTTCTCGATCAATCAGCCGCGTGTCGGCGCCGGGCTCACCGTAACCGACGACGAGGTGCTGGCGGCGATCGCGTTCGCCGTGCGCGAGCTCAAGCTGGTGGTGGAGCCGGGTGGCGCGGCGGCGCTGGCGGCGTTGCTGGCGGGCAAGATCGAGACGCAGGGGCGCACCACGATGGTCGTGGTCACGGGCGGCAACATCGATCCGGCCATCCTCGCACGGGCGATCGGTGCCATCTGACGCTACGGCGATGGTGCTGGTGCTGCCCGGTCTGTACGACTCCGGACCGGCGCACTGGCAGTCGCTGTGGCAAGCGCAGTCCACCACGCGGCTCGTGGAACGCGTGGGGCAGCAGGATTGGGTCGCACCGCGATGCGCCGACTGGGTGTCGCGGCTCACGCACGTGCTCGATGAGAGCACCCACGACGTCGTGCTGGTCGCGCACAGCAGTGCCTGCGCCACGGTCGCCCATTGGGCACGCGAGGCACCGCTCGAACTCGTCATACGCGTGCGCGGGGCCCTGTTAGTCGCGCCCAGCGACCCGTTGTCGGCCGTGTATCCGAGCGGCCCCACGGGGTTCGCCCCGATCCCGCTGCACACGATGCCTTTCCCGAGCACCGTGGTGGCCAGCCACACCGACGCATACGTCACGTTCGCGCAGGCCGAGCAGTATGCCGCGGCGTGGGGCAGCCGCCTGTGGGATCTGGGAAACGCCGGTCACATCAACGCCGATGCCGGATACGGCGCCTGGCCCGAGGGATGGCGCGCGGTGGACGCGATGGCCGCCGCTCCGCAGTGCCGCGTGGCGCGCTACACCGACGTGCCCGCGCTGACCGCACTGATTGATGCCTCGGTGCGCCGCCTGGCGGCGGAGTATTACACCGACGCACAAATCGCCTCGTCACTGGCCTACGTGTTCGGCGTGGACTCCAGCCTCATTCACGATCGCAGCTACTTCGTGCTCGAGCAGCACGGCGTCATCGTGGCCGCTGGCGGATGGAGCGACCACCAGACCTTGTTCGGCGGCGATCAGTTCCACGACCGCGGTGAAGGACGTCTCGATCCCGCCACGTCACCGGCACGCATCCGCGCCTTCTACGTGCACCCCGATCACGCCCGCCGCGGCCACGCCAAACGCCTCCTCGGTATCTGCAGCGCCGCCGCCCACCGCGCCGGATTCTCGAGGCTGTCCCTGATGTCGACGCTGCCGGGCGAGCCGCTATACCGGGCGCTGGGTTTCGTACCGGACGCCGGCGTGGACTACCCCATGCCCGACGGGACCACGCTGCCGTTGATCCCGATGATGAAGGTGTTGGCGTAGGGAAATCGAACCGCGAGCCGCAACAGCAACAACAACAGCCGGAACACGGAGTACACGGATTGCACCGAAAAAACACAGATAAGCAAAAAGCGCCGTTTGCTTATCCGTGGCTGTTTCGGTGCAATCCGCGATCTCCGTGTTCTGGCTGTTGTGGAGCTTTGAACGACACCGCCAGACGCGGAATGAGCACCCAGCCCCTCCCCGACCAGGGACGCCGAAAGGCGCGCACCCACCGCGTGACCGAATCCGTCGGCGGCGATACATTCCCGCCATGACTACTCGTCGCGATTTTCTCGTCACCGGCGGCGCCGCACTCGGCGCGCTGGCGATCGGCCCGAGTGCGCTGCGTGCCCTGCCCGGGTTCAAGCCGCTCCCCGCGCTCTACACCGACGCGGCCACCCGCGAGCTCATGATGGAGGCGCTCGACGCCGCCAAGCGCTACGGGGCCTCATGGGCCGACGTGCGCATCTCGCGCAACCGCAACAACAGCATCCAGACGCGCGAACGCCAAGTCACC
>CANHNQ010000017.1 GCA_947462095.1 Gemmatimonadota bacterium | reverse complement strand
GCGTGGTGATGACGGTGATGCCAGAGGCAAAGCGGCCGAGAATGGCGCGGAATGAATCGCGATCGATCATCAGGAGAGGAATCGGAGCAGGGTTCGCGGACGCAGCACCGCCGATGGCGGGACGAAGTCGCCCGTGACCCCGATCAACAGGTCAGCGAGATCACGGTCGCGCGTCAGGACCCGCGCCGCGTGGTTGATTAACCACGGAAAGGCCACGGCGGCTCCAATGAGTTTTTCCACCCGCCACTTCCCGGTGAAGGTGCGCGTGCGGGCCTGCTCGTAGCCCCGCAGCGCGCGACGCATGCCGCGCGCGTTGGCCTGCTCGCGCGTGCGGACCGCGTCGACCGCAAACGGGGCCAGCAGCTCGCCGCCGCGCAGCGCGGCATAGATCCCCTCGCCCGTGAACGGGTCGTAGAAGTCGGCCGCGTCTCCGGTCAGCATCGCGCCCGGTGCCCAGGCGCGCGTGGCATGGGAGGCGAAAGGGCCCGTGGCGCGCACCGGGGTCTCGCGAACGGCATCGCGAAAGCGCGGGTGCAACGCCGGCTGGGCCGCCAGCCACGCCTCCAGAAATGCTGCGGGATCGCCCGCCATCCCCTGCGCCGCGCGGCGCGGGACCACCAACGCCACGTTCGTCAGTCCGCCGGACACGGCGGCCAGCCCCACGTAGCCGTTGCTGGTCACGTGCATCTCGCCGAGCGTACCGATGCCTTCTACGCCACGATAGTGGGCCACCAGCGCGACACGGCGTGGCCAGCGGGAGTGATGCGACAGCGCTAGACGACGCGACACGATCGAGCGCAGGCCGTCGGCGCCGATCACGAGCGATGCCCGCATCGTGCGCATGCCGTGGTCGGTGCGTACCTCCACGCCACTCACCGTGCCGCTCGCGTCGAGCGTCACCCCCTCCACTTTCGCGTCTTCCAGCACGCACACGCCAGCCGCGCGCGCCCGCGCGATGAGCAGCGTGTCGAGGATCTCGCGGCGCACCCCGAGGCCGCGATCGCGAAAGCCGCGAAAGCCGTGTCGGGCCACGAACTCGCCGTGAATCCGGTCGCCGGACGGCGCGTGCACCACCATGCCGGTCAGTGAGGCGGCCTCCCCCTGCTCGAGCGGCGCCAGCGCGCCCATGGCGTCGAGAATACGACTCGCTTCCGGACTCACGTACTCCGCGCACGGCTTCGCACGCGGAAAGCGGGCGCGATCCAGCAGACATACCTCGAGCCCGGCGGTGGCCAGATGCCACGCCGCCGAACTGCCGGCAGGGCCTCCGCCCACGACAATCACCTGCCAGGCGCGCGAGAAGTCGGACATGAGGCTCGAAAGAGGGCAATCACACGGCGGAGCGTCTCGGGGAAAGTAACGCCCGGGAACGGAACACTGCCGTGCTGCGCAAGGGAGAGGCCAGCGCCGGCGCGTGGGCGCCCTGAGCGAGGGGGCGCCCTAGCCGAGGGGGCGCGCGAGGAGCCAGGCGAGCAGGGCCGCCGACCCCGTGCAGATCAGGTTGACCGCATCGTTGCCGACCCAGCGCACGCCACCGCGATGCTGCGTGACGGTGCCACAGGCATGACGATGCTGCTCTGTGGCCGTGTCACACGACGGACACCAGCGTCGCTGCTGCACCAGCTCACCGGCGATGGTGTCGGCCACGGCACCGGAAACGGCCGAGACGGCCACGATCCACCACTGCTGGGTGGGGACGAGCCCGAACGCCACGGCCACGGCGGTGAGAACGAGTGCGCTGCCCAGCATGGCCACGCACCCCGCGAGGCTCACCGCACCGGAGGTGCCGGTGGGCACCGGACGCCCGGTGCGGACGGAACGCGGCGTACCGCCGATCCACGTCCCGATCTCGGTGGCCATGGTGTCGGCACCGGCTGCGGTGAGGGCCGCCGCGCCCCACAGTGCCGCCTCAGACGCCGGATCACCCCACAGCAGGCTACTGGCTGCGGCAAGGGCGTAGATGCCGCCGTTGGCGACGACCTGGCGTGCGTCGCGCTGTGCCCCTTTGTCCAGCATGCCGGCCGTGCGCGCCTGCTTGCGCTCGCGTCCCAAGCGCGAGCCGATCGTGGCCCAGACAAACCACACGATGAGCACGCTTCCCCACGCCCAGCCGGCGCGTAGCGCGATGGTCCCCACGATCGCGGCGGCGACCGCGCCGTCGCCGCGTAAGCTCCGGCGGCGCCACGCGGCGGTGGCGATGGCGAGCGCCAGCATGAGGGCGACGGATGTGGACGGACCCGTTTCGTGCCACCACACCGGCGTGGACAGCGGCACGCGCCCGGTCAGCGCGACGACAGGATTTGCGCCGCGCGCCGACGCAGCGCCTCACTCGCCCGCACCGTCGCGCGCTCACGCGCGCCGACCCCCCGCACGGCCGCCCGCAACGCGCCCAGCTGCCGGGCGACTCGGTCACACGAGGGACATGCCGGCAGATGCGCAGCCACCCGCTGCGAGAGCGGGACCCCGTGCGCGTCGTGCTGCGTGAGTTCGCCGTCGATAAACGCGTCGAGATGCGTCCGGACGAACGTACAGGCGGCGGGCGACGCCGTCGGGCCGTCGGGAGGGAGATGCTGAGGCATTTGGGGCACGCTGCGTGTGTGACGGCAATTACGCAAGGTGACGGACTCCACCGTCGTCGGCACACGCGGGCGCGCCGCACACGAATTTGCCGCGCGTTGCGCTCCGCTCCGCTTGTAATCGTGACTGGGAACACGTTAGCATCCACCGCGTGTCCTCTCTGATTGACGGCCGGTCCGCCCGTGCCACTGTCCCCGCTGACTCATCGCTGGCGCTGTCCGGTCATCCGCTCGACGCGCGGCTCCCGCTGGCGCTGCTCGAAGCCGTCAAGGCCATCGATACACCGGAGGCGGAGCTCGACGCCGAGTTGGTGCACGAACTGCGCAACAAGCGACTCGGGCTGAGTGAGACGGTCTACCAGCAGATTCGCCGCTACAGCGAAGCCGTGCGCCATCGTCAGCGCGTGGGCTCCGACGAAGTGCTGGCACTGGCCCGGCTGATCGGGCGTCGTCCCGACGCGGATCTCGCCTTCCGCGAGGCCGGGCGCCGGTGGGCCCAGTCGTACGTCGGCACCGTGAGTGCGCTGCAGCGCCACGCGGCGCGCTCGCTGCCGTCGCTGATCGGGCGCCCGATCGCGTTGCGTCTGCTCCGCAAGCTCGCGCGTCGGTACATGGACGGCGTCCTGGTGCGACAGGGGAGCACGTTGCTGCTCGATGTGGAGTCACCGGTGTCCGCCGACGCCGCGCCACGCGCGGTCGGGTGCGGCCTCTACGAGGCGGCCTTCCGGGAGGCCCTGCTGTTGCTGGCCGATGCCGATGGCGCCATTGAGCACGTGATGTGCCGCACGCGCGGTGATCGACACTGTCAGTGGCGCGCCGAGTGGCGCCGCCGCTGATTTGCTGACAGGCTCCGCCGAACCGTCGGCGGGGCGTTGCTCCCGACATCCCGACTGCCATGCTCACCCCCGAAATGCTGCCGCGTCTGCAGCAGTTGCTCGCCGACGCCGACCTCGACGGATGGTTGCTGTACGACTTTCGCGGAACCAATGCCATCGCCTCCGGGTTGCTGGGCTTCCGCGGCCTGGTCTCGCGTCGCGTCTTCGCCCTGATCCCGCGCGAAGGGCTCCCCATTGGCATTGCCCATGCCATCGAGCCGGGGCCGTGGGCGCAGTGGCCCACGGGCTGGCCGCTCCGGACCTACACCGGCTGGCGCGCCCTCGAAGCGGAAGTGGCCTCGCTGGTGCACGGCAAGCGCGTCGCAATGGAGTATTCGCCGGGCGACGCGATCCCCTATCTCGATCGCGTGCCGGCCGGTGTGCTCGAACTCGTACGCGCCAGCGGCGCCACGGTGGTGTGCTCGGGCGATCTCGTGTCGCAAATCTATGCCACGTGGACGCCGGATCAGCTGCGGTCGCACGAGCGCGCGGCCGAGCGGATCATGCACATCGCCCACGACGCAATCGCGTATGCCGGTGCGATGGTGGCGGCCGGCACGCCGGTGGCCGAACATGAGGTGCAGGCGCGCATTCTCGAGGCGTTCGAACGGGCGGGACTCGATACGGCGCACGGCCCCGACGTCGCGGCCAGCGAGAATGCGGCCAATCCGCATTACATGCCCTCGGCGGCGTCGCCTCGGCTGATTCAGCGCGGCGACACGCTGCTCATCGACTTGTGGGCGCGCGAGAAGCACGGCGGGGTCTACGCCGACCAGACGTGGATGGCCTCGATGGGGGCGCCGAGTGCGCGCGTGGTCACGATCTGGGAAGCGGTGCGCGACGCCCGCGATGCGGCGCTGTCGCTGCTCCAGAGCCGGATCACGGCGGGGCATCCGGTACGCGGCGGTGAAGCCGACGACGCCGCACGGGCGGTCATCGAGGCGCGGGGCTTCGGGCAGCACTTCTGGCATCGCACGGGACACAGCATCGACGCGCGCGAGCTGCACGGCTCCGGACCGCAGATCGACAATCTCGAATCGCGCGACGATCGGCTGCTCATCCCCGGTGTCGGGTTCTCGATTGAACCGGGGATTTACCTGCCCGGGGAGCTGGGCGTGCGTTCCGAAGTGAACGCGTACGTCGCCGAGGATGCTCTGCTGGTGACGCCCGGCGCGGTGCAGCGCGACCTGATCGTGGTTTGACCGCTCGCGTGACCGGCCGTCGGGCAGGGCTGCTGTTGGCGGCGCTCGTTGCCTGCGGCGAGTCGCGCGCGCCGAAGCGGACGAACACCGCGAACGCGGCGACCGGCCGCATTGCGGATGTGCCGGTCACGTCCGGGACCGATCACGCGCGCGCGACACCACGGGACAGCGGCGTCTTGTCACTGGCGCGCGCGGCGGGCGGTGCGGACGGGCGACAGTATACCGTATCCGCACAGGCCGGCAGCGGGTTCATCGTCGGCAAGATCAGCGGTGGCGCCCCACGCGACACGAGTATCGTGCCCACGCACGATCTCGCGGTGTGCCGTCCATTCACGCAGTCGCTGGTGCCAAGCCGCGACGGCGGTGTGGGCAACAGCGTGGTCTGGCTCGTCGGTGTGGCCACGGGGCCGCGCGACGACGCGCCTCGGCGCGTTCGCGTGCTGCTCGATGGCTGCCGCCTTGATCCGCGCGTGCAGCGCGTGGCGGCCGGCGGTACGGTGATGATCACCTCGCGTGATGCCATGATGACGCGCCTGCAGTTCCTCGAGGTGGGCGGCGTATCGGCCTCGCGCGGTACAGCGCTCTTCAACGACCGGGGGCAGGTGGTCCCGACCAGCGAGGCAGCCAAGGGGCCGGGGCTCGTGCAGATCCGCGACGATCTGCATCCGTGGGTCCGCGCCTATCTCGCCGTCACGCCGCATCCGTTCGTGGCGGTCACCGCGGCCGACGGGCAGTTCCGCTTCGACAACGTGCCGCCGGGGAGATACACGCTGGTGGTCTGGCACGAGCGCTTCGGCACCAAACAGCAGCGCGTGCGGATCGACGCACACATCGAAACACGGGTGGAGCTGCAGTTCTGAAATGATCCGCTGGAATGTGAGCCGATCACACAGGGCAAATCGCAACGGAGCACGGGAGAACGAAGGAAATTGATTGCTCGGCGTCTTCTGCGCCTCTACGAACTCGGCGTGCTCGGTTCCGCCGACACAGTTGAACTGCTCACGCAGAGGCGCAGAGAGCGCAGGGGCCGCAAAGGGGTATGGCGTGGGCTGAACAGGCCGCACAGAGACCACGCGCAACAGAGAAAAAGAAATTGCTTGCGCTGCGTTCTCCGCGTTCTCTGCGCCTCTGCCTACTCGGCGTGATCAGTTCCAGCGAGCCCCCTCATTGCCCCTCGACCGTTAAACCGGCTCAGCTCAGCTGGTGCAGCCGCGCAAACAATCCATTCTCGCGCCCCAGCAGTTCGTCGTGACTGCCGGTCTCCACGATGCGCCCCTGATCGAGCACCACCACACGGTCGGCGCGACGCACGGTGCTGAGGCGATGCGCGATCAGCAGCGTGGTGCGCCCCTGCAGCAGCTGCTCGAGCGCCTGCTCGACGTACCGCTCGCTCTCGGTGTCGAGACTCGACGTGGCCTCGTCGAGGATCACGACGGCGGGATCCTTCAGAAACACCCGCGCGATCGCGATGCGCTGCCGCTGACCGCCGGAGAGCTTCACGCCGCGCTCGCCGACGCGTGTGCTCCACTGTTCGGGGAGTCGTTCGATGAACTCCCACGCGTGCGCCGCCTGAGCGGCACGCAGTACGTCGGCGTCTGTGGCATCGGGGCGGGCGTACGCGATGTTCTCGCGGATGGTGCCGCTGAACAACACCGGTTCCTGCGGCACAATGCCGATCGCGCCGCGCAACGTGTCGAGCGAGAGGTCGCGAATGTCGATGCCGTCGAGCGTAATGCGGCCGGCCGTGACATCCCAGAAACGTGGCAGCAGACTCGCGATCGTGGTCTTGCCGGCGCCCGAGCGTCCGACCAGCGCCACGATGTCGCCCGGTGCGATGTCGAGCGAAATGTCGTGCACAACGTCGGGCTGCGCCGGCTGATAGCGGAACGCGACCGATTCCAGTGCGACCGCACCGCGCACCGGCCCGCTGAAGCGATGCGGCTGCTCCGGGTCGCGCACCGTGGGCTCGGAGTCAAGCAGCTCGAACACCCGCGTCGCGGCGCCGATGGCCTCCTGAAAATTGCCGAACAGCGAGGCCAGTGAGCCGACCGCGGCGGCCACGAACAGCGCGTAGAACAGGAACGCCACCAAGGTACCGGCGGTGAGCTTCCCGTCGAGCACCTGCGCGCCGCCCTGCCACAGGACCGCCGCCACCGCACCGAAGGCCACAAAGCCGACCACGCTGAAGAACAGCGCCCGCGTGCGGGCCCGACGTACCGCCACGCCCACGAGATCATGCAACAGCGCACCGAAGCGCTCGGTCTCGATGCGCTCGCGCGTGAAGCTCTGCACCGTGCGAATGGAGCCGAAGGATTCGTCGGCCATCCCCATGGCTTCGCCGATCCGGTCCTGCACGCTCGTACTGGCCTTGCGCAGTGCGCGCCCGAACGTGAGCGCGGCGCCGACGACGATCGGGACCACCGCCAACGTGGTGAGCGTGAGCCGCGGGTTCGTCACGAACATCATCGCAATACCGCCGATCAGGAACAGCGTCTGACGCGAGAGTTCGGAGATCCAGGTACTGAGCAGCGATTGGAGCAGGGCGAGGTCGCTGCTCAGGCGGCTGGTGAGTTCACCGGTGCGACGCTCGGTAAAGAACGCCGGCGAGAGCCGGATGAGATGCGCGAAGGTCTGCTCGCGCAACGCGGCGACGATCCGCTCGGTGGACGAGCTGAGCAGAAACACCTGCACGAAATTCGCGATCGCCTGCACCGCGAAGACGCCGAGCAGCCCCAGGGCGATCCGGTCCAGCGCACCACGATCTTTCAGTTCAAAGGCGGCGTCGAGCAGGTAACGCAACACGGCGGGGAACACGAGCCCCGCCGCCGCGGCGATCACCAGAAAGACAAACGCGACGACGAGTCGGGAGGTGTACGGCCGCACCAGCGGCGCCAACCGCGCCAGCGATCGCGGCGAGACGGCTCGGCGTGACCCCGGCCGCGTCGTCGCGCCCGCTGGCGCGGTGGGTTCACTCACCGCGTGATCGCCCGATCGACCGCCATCGCGAGAAAGAGCAGGGCGAGATACAGCAGCGAGTACTTGTAGACCCACCACGCCGGTCCGGTCCACGGCTTCGACGCGCGCGCGGCGAAGAGCATCTGGAGCACGCCGCCCATGAGCAGCGCATTCAACACGATGGCCGACAGCAGATAGAGTGTGCCGAAGGCGCCGAACAGCACCGGTAACAGCGTCAGCGCAATGAGGATGACCGTGTACCACACCATCTGGTGCATCGTCTCGCGTTCACCCCACACCAACGGGGCCATCGGCACCTTCGCGCGGCCGTAGTCCACCTGCTTGAGCAGCGCCAGCGCCCAGAAATGCGGCGGCGTCCAGTAGAACACGATCAGGAACAGGCAGAGCGCCGACACGTCGAGCGTTCCCGTGACCGCTGCCCACCCCACCAGCGGCGGAAACGCACCGGCCGCGCCGCCGATCACGATATTCTGCGGCGAGGAACGCTTGAGCCAGCGCGTGTAGATGAACACGTAGAAGTAGAACCCGGCCAGTGCGAGCCCCGCCGTCAGCACGTTCGCGAAGTGCGCCAGCATCCACGTGGCAAACGTCGCGCAGGCCACCCCGAAGGCAAGCACCTGAATCGGTGACATGCGCCCGCTCGGAATCGGACGCAGGCGCGTGCGGGCCATCACGTCGTCGATATCGCGGTCGAGATACATGTTCACCGCGTTCGCGCCGCCGGCCATGAGATAGCCGCCGATGCTGACCAGGAGAACCGTCAGTAACGTCGGC
Organism: Gemmatimonadota bacterium; assembly: GCA_947462095.1. GTDB lineage: Bacteria > Gemmatimonadota > Gemmatimonadetes > Gemmatimonadales > Gemmatimonadaceae > Gemmatimonas. The sequence continues at coordinate 32,835 of CANHNQ010000017.1, read as the reverse complement.
GAACCGGCCGCATACATCGGCGCGATCGTCGTGACGAGCAGCAGTGAGATGATCCGCGGCTTGGTCAGCGCGATCAGATCGCGTGAGAGCGGCGTGGGGGCCTTATCGGGGTCCAGCGCAACTCCGGTCAACGTGGCAGGGCGCCATACGCGCCAATGAAGACGGCGATCAATCCACCCACCGGCAGGACCACCCACACGATTTCCGTGAGACGGTGCGGCGTCGGCACTTCCGACGAGGACGGAAGGACCGGCAAGGTGCGGAAGACGGCGCGCAGAATGAACAGCTGCGCGATCCCGCAGGCCACGACGGCGCTCCAGAACAGCGCGGTCGCGGCAGCGGGCGGCAGGGACACAGTGAGGACGGAAGTCATAGCCCTTGAAAAGTAGACGGCGCCACCCCGTGCGGTACTGCGCGCGGCGTACTACCATAGCGTCATGACCTCTCGTTCGGTTTCCTCGACCAGCACCGATTCCGGTGCCGGCACCGCCTTGCCGCGTCGCCTGGGGCTCTGGAGTGCGATCGCCGTCCTCGTCGGCACCACGATCGGCTCGGGCATTTTCCGGTCTCCGGCCGGCATTGCCGACAAGCTTCCCGGTCCGCTCCCCCTCATGGCGGTCTGGGCCACCGGCGGCATCTTTGCCCTCTGCGGCGCCCTGACGCTGGCCGAGTTGGCCGGGGCGATGCCGCGGACGGGCGGCTACTTCGTGTACATCCGCGAAGCCTGGGGGCGCCTGCCGGCGTTTCTGTACGGGTGGTCCGAGCTCACGCTCATCCGTGCCGCAGCGCTCGGCGGGATCTCGACCACCTTCGCCGAGTACCTGTTACGCGGCTTGGGTTTCACGCCCACCGTCGCGCCGTACGATACGTACGCCCATTGGATCGCCGCGGCCACCGTGGCGCTGATGGCCGTGATCAATGTCGTGGGGCTCAGGTGGGGCGCCCTCGTCCAGAACGTCACGACGGTCGCCAAGTACGGCGGCCTGATGCTGATCATCCTGTTGGCGCTCATCCTGGGACTGCCGCAAACGGGCGGTCACTTCACCCCCGCCGCCCCGCCGGGGAGCTTCTCGGTCTCGGCCTTCGGTCTGGCGCTCGTGTCGGTGCTCTGGGCCTTCGACGGCTGGGGCGACCTCAGCAAGGTGGCCGGCGAGGTCAAGGACCCCGAAAAGACGCTCCCCAAGGCCATCGTTCTCGGGACGCTGAGCATCATCTTCATCTATCTGCTGGCGAACGTCGCCTACCTGTCGGTGCTCTCGGTCGACGAGATCCGCGGCGCCCGCTTGGTGGCCGCCGATGTCGCCGAGCGGCTCATCGGACCGATCGGCGTCACGCTGGTCGCGATCACGGTGCTGCTCTCCACCTTCGGCTCGGTGAACGGCTCGCTGCTGACCGGACCGCGCATCTTCTTCGCGATGGCCGACGACGGCCTGTTTTTCAAGAAGGTCGCGGCGGTGCATCCGACCTTCAAAACGCCGTACGTCGCGATTCTGCTCACGGCCACGATTGCCATCGCCTTCGTGCTCGTCCGCACCTTTGAGCAGCTGGCGGACATTTTTGTGACGGCCTCGCTGGTGTTTTACATCATGAGCATCGGCGCGATCTTCAAACTGCGCCGTCGGGCCGACTGGAACCCACCCGTGCGCACGCCGTGGTATCCGGTTGTCCCGGCGCTGTTCTGTCTGGGCACCCTGTTCCTGCTGGCGAATGCGCTGATGGACGACGCGCAGCGCGTCCCGACACTCGGGGTGTTCGGGGTGATTCTGTTTGGGGTGCCGGTGTACTACCTGACGGTGGGGAGGAAGGCCGCAAGACCCTGACTGCCAACACCTTAGGAAACAGGGGGGAGGGGATCAGGGGGCAGGAAGCAGGAACGGCGCGCCGTTCACCTGCCTCCTCTCCCCTGACACCCTCCCCCCTGCTTACGAGGGAGGTGGCCGTTCGGGCGTGACCGACCGCTTCCACCCCTTGGTTGTCCACCCGATCCGGCGACCCTAGCTTTCGCCATCTCGGTTGCCGGTCTGGTCTGTCCGGCGCCGAGAGAGGTCTCCTCCACAAACGGACAAACTGCATCTATGCATATTCAACGTTGGCTCAGTCTCGCCCTCGCGGTCGTGACGTTGGCCGTCGGTTCCACCACGCCGCTCGCGGCGCAGGGAACCACGACGGGCGCGATCACCGGCATGGTGAAGGACGAGAAGAATGCCCCGGTCACGAACGTGTCGGTCGAAGTGGTCAATCGCAGCAATGGTGTGAAGGCCAGCCAGATCACGCGCGACAACGGGCGCTTCTACATCCCGAACCTGGAAGTCGGCACCTACACGGTCACCGCGCGTCGCATCGGCTTTGCGCCGCAGACGCGCAACGATATCGTGGTCAGCCTCACGCAGGCCACGCGCCTCGACTTCCAGCTGAAGGAGCAGGCGACGCAGCTCGCCACCGTCCGCACGGAAGCGGTCACGACCACCTCCGACTTCGCGGCCACGCGTCAGGGTGTACAGACCGTACTCACCGACACGCTCGTGCGTCGTCTGCCGACGCTCAACCGCGACGTGTCGGACCTGATCCGCAACTCGCCGCAGGTGAACGTGGCGCAGGACGGCCGCATCTCGGCCGCCGGCCAGAATAACCGCTTCAACAACATCCAGATCGACGGTGTGTCGCTCGCCAACCGCTTCGGCCTGGGCGCCTCGCCGACGGTCGGTGCACAGGTTGGTGGCCGCGCGCTGCCGCTTGACGCCATCAAGGAATTCCAGGTGCTCGTGTCGCCGTACGACGTGCGGCAGGGCAACTTCACCGGCGCGCTGGTCAACGCCGTGACCCAGTCCGGCACGAACGAGTTCAAGGGCTCCGCGTTCGTGTACTACCGCGACCAGCAGATGGGCCGCGACACCGCGTTCCTCCGGACCGCGCCGTTCGTGCGCCGTCAGTTGGGCGCCTCGGTGGGCGGCCCGATCATCAAGGACAAGCTGCGCTTCTTCGCGACCGTTGAAACCAGCCAGAACGTCTCGCCGTCCTCCGGTCCGTTCTTCGACCCGACCACGCCCACGGGCATCGTCAACTCCACGTCGGCGACGGCGCGCATCAGTCAGGCGCAAGTCGATTCGTTCGTGAACTACCTGTCGAGCAAGGGCATCAACGCCGGCACCAGTGGCCTGACGTCGAACGAAAACCCGCTCCTCAACACGTTCGTGCGTCTCGACTACCAGCTGTCGGGCAACACCCGTGTCGTGCTGCGCAACATCTACAACGATCAGGAAGCCTACGATTTCTCGCGCTCGCTGGGCACGTTCAACTTCACGTCGAACGGCTTCCGCCGCACCGAGAAGTCCAACCAGCTCGTCGGGCAGGTGTTCACGAACTTCGCGAACGGCTTCTCCAACGAGTTCACGGTCGGCCTCACGAAGACGCGTTTCAAGCGCAATCCGGATGTGATCGCGCCGCAGGTGCTGGTGCAGAACATCGGCGGTACGGGCACCGGCATCGCATTCCGCGCCGGCACCGAAAACAGCTCGCAGGGCAATGAGCTGCGTGAAGACCTGTACGAAATCCAGAACAACTTCACGATGCCGCTCGGCAATCACATCGTGTCGGTCGGAACGCGCAACGAGATCTACAAGGCCTACAACGCGTTCCTGCAGAACTCGTACGGCAACTACACCTTCACGAACCTCGCTGATTTCGTGTCGAACCGGGCGCCGAACGCGTTCTCCGGATCGGGCGGACTCGGTGGTGACGTGGTCGCCAACTTCACGGCCGCGCAGCTGGCCGGCTACATCCAGGACCAGTGGACGGTGACGCCGCGCTTCACCACCACGCTCGGTCTGCGCGTCGACGTCCCGCTCTTTTTCGACAAGCCGTCGTTCGCCGCCTCCGTGCAGCGCGACTTCGGCCGCAGCACCGCCGACCTGCCGTCGGGCAACCTGCAGTTCTCGCCTCGCCTCGGCTTCAACTGGGACGCCACGGGCGACCAGAAGAATCAGGTGCGCGGTGGTATCGGCCTGTTCCAGGGCATCCCGGCCTACGTGTGGATGTCGAACCAGTTCCAGAACACCGGCGCCGGTCTCGCGCAGTTCACCTGCGGTACGTCGGTTGCCACGACCAACGGCACCGCGCCGCTGTTCAACGCCAGCCCCGTCTCGCCGCGCGGCTGCGCCGCCAAGACGAACGGGACGCCGGGACGCAGCCTCGATGACGGCACGTTCCTCGGGACCGTGAACCTGGCCGCGAAGGACCTCAAGTTCCCGCAGCTGCTCCGCGCCACGCTCGGCTACGACCGCAAGCTCCCTGGCGGCGTGATCGCCACGTTCGACGGGTTGTATTCGAAGAGCATCAACAGCTTCTTCTACAACAACATCAACATCCCGCAGACGGGGCGCATCGACGCGCAGGGGCGCACGGTCTTCGCGAATTTCGCGGCGACGGGCATCCCGAACGTCTCCCCGCTGTTCCCGGTGTACGGCACGAACGTCATCGACCTGTCCAACCAGAGCAAGGACTACTCCTACAGCGGCACGGGCCAGCTCCGGAAGCGTTTTGGCGGTGTGTTCGAAGGCTCGGTGGCGTATACGTATAGCCGCAGCTTCTCGGTCACGGACCTCACGTCGTCGGTGGCACTCTCCAACTGGCAGTTCGGCCGCGTGTACTCGGGGCTGCAGACCGAGCAGACGGCGAATGCCTCGCTGTTCGACCAGCCGCACCGCTTGCTCATCAACGGTACCTACACGGCGCCGTGGAAGTCGAACCAGACCAACATCACGTTCTACTACAGCAAGCAGTCGGGCACGCCCTACGCGTTCGTGTACACCGGCAGCGGTGGCCGCGGCGACATGAACGGCGACGGCTCCAACGCCAACGACCCGATCTACATCCCCACGGGCCCCACCGATCCGAAGATGGGCTTCGTGTCGACGACCGTTGGTAGCGCGACGCTGACGCCGGCGCAGCAGGCCGCGTCGTTCGATCAGTTCATCAAGGACAACAGCTGCCTCGAGAAGCAGCGCGGCACGATCATGCAGCCGACGTCCTGCCGCAACCCGATGTTCGACCGCTTCGACATGACGATCGAACAGCAGCTCCCGTCGATCCGCGGCGAGCGCGCCACGCTCCGTTTCGACATCTTCAACGCGGCCAACCTGCTCAACAGCAAGTGGGGACGGATCAAGTCCGCCACGGGCAACGGCAATGCCTCGTTGCTCACCGTGCAGTCGTACACGAGCGCGGACGCGGCCACGCAGGTGCCGAACGTGACGTTCACCAACAACTTCCTGACGAACTTCACGCCGCTGAACTTCAGCCAGTTTTATCAGATTCAGGCGAGTCTGCGGTTGTCGTTCTAAGCTGGGCGCTGGTGGTGGTGGTGTAAGGAGAGCGGCGCCGGAAACGGCGCCGCTTTTCCGTTGTGTGACTGAAAACTGCCAACGGCTTAGGAGGCAGGGAGGAGGGTATCGGGGAGGAGGGAGCAGGGAGGCGTCGCGGTGAGATCGGCGGCGTAGGTCGGATGACACGGACGTCGTGGACCGCCGGTATCCTCGCGGTATGCAAGATCCTGCCAACATTCAGGCGTGGCACCGCGCGATGGAGCTGGCGGTGCGTGTGCATCGGATCACCCGGAACATCCGCCGGGCCGAGGCGCCAGGACTCGCGTCGCAGCTCCGACGGGCGGTCGGTTCCATCCCGACCAACATCGCCGAGGGTGTCGGCCAGCCCACGGCCGCCGACTGTGCGCGATTCCTTAGCTACGCGATCTCCTCGGCGTTCGAGGTGGAAAGCCACTTGGTACTCGCCGACAAGCTCGGCCTCACACTCCCCGGCATCGGCGACGCCATCGACGAGACCCGTCAGGTCCGCCGCATGACCTACGGCCTCCGCCAACATTTCGTGCGCAAAGCCGCCGACGAAAAAGCCGCCGCCAAAACAAAAGAGGCAAGTCGCCAAAGCGACCTGCCCCCTCCTCCCTGAGACCCTCCTCCCTGCCTCCTAAGCCGTTGGCCGTTCGCAGTTCGCAGTTCCTAGAAGATCCTCAGATTGATGTATTTTTTCGGATTCTTCTTCAAATCCATCACCAACGAATCCACCCGCAGCAGCAACGTATCCAGACGCGCGTACACCGATGGATCGTTCAGCAGCTTGCCGGCGGTGCCGGTACCGCTGCTCACCTTGGTGAGCACACCTTGCACCTGCACGTTGGTCTGCTTGAAGTCGCGCGTGAGCTGTTCGAGCTGGGCCGACGTGGCCTGCAGATTCTTCACCATCGAATCCACCTTCGTGGAATCCACGCTGGCCAGTGTGCGGCGCACCGATTGCTGCGTGAGGGTCAGCTGTTTCGACTGTTCGGCCGTGACCGCGCTCAGCTGCGTCACGAGCTTGGTGAGATCGGCCACCGTCTGCCGCACGTCCTTCATGCCGCCGCCTTCCACGAACTGCGTGCGCGCTTCGTCGGTGAGTGCGCGCACGTTGAGCGCGATGGAGTCCCCCTTGCTGAGCAACTCCGGTACGCCCGGTGAGCCGACGCCCGTGGGAATCGTGTCGCCGGCCGACATGTAGCCCTGCCGACCGATGATCGGCGTGAGGGCGATCAGTTGGTCGCCGAAGATGCCGTTGGCCTGCACGGTGGCCGTGGTGCCGGACGGGACCTTGAACTGCGATTGCAGCTTCAGTCCCACCGCGATCGTCCCGTCGGGAATCAGCTCGACCCGGTCGACGTACCCCACCTGCACCCCGGCCAGCAGCACCGGCTGCCCCTGCTTGAGGCCGGCGCCCCACTTGAAGCGGGCGAACATCGGATAGCCGCTGGCGAGGCCGCCACGGGCGATCCAGATCGTGCCGCCGATACCTAGCACCGCCGCCACCAGCAGCAGCAGACCGACAAGCAGTTCGTCGCGTCGTTTTGTCGTCATGAATATAGAGAAAGCAGGCCGTCAGGCCTGAATGAATGGAGCAAGGACGGCAGCCACGAGGGCATCGAGCACCAGAATGCAGACCGACGCGATCACGACGGCGAGGGCCGTTGAGCGCCCCACGCCTTCGGCACCCGCTTCGGTCACGTAGCCCTCGTAGGAACACACGAAGGAAATGGCCGCGCCGAACAGGAACGCTTTGATCAGGGAGTACACCACCTGGAAGGCCGTAAACGCCAGACGCAGTCCATCCAGAAAGTCACTGGTGCGCACATCGGTGGCGGTCACCAGGATGCCCCACGCGCTCACGATGGCCGTGGTGTTCGCCAGAATGACCAACGTGGGCAGCATCACGATCCCGGCGAGAAACCGGGGGAGCGCGAGATAGGCCACCGGGTCGAACGACAGCGTCTCGAGCGCATCGATCTGCTCGGTCACACGCATGGTGCCGATCTCCGCGGTCATACGTGCACCCACGCGGCCGGTGAGCACCAGCGCCGTGAGCAGCGGCCCGAGCTCCAGCACGATGCTCTGTCGCGTGATGAGACCGACCACCGACAGCTGCACCCCGGGAAAGAGCTGATACCGCGTTTGAAAGGCCGTCACGCCGCCGAGGAACGCGGCGACGATGATGGTCAGGGGCACCGACTCGACGCCAATGGTGCGCATCTGCCGAATCGTCTCGGGGATCCACGTTTCCGGGTCGCGCACGCCACGCACGATATCGCGCGCGAAGTACGCGCGCTTGCCGAGGGCGCGCAGAATGCCCCCGGTGCGGCGCTCGGCCAGCCGGACGACGACGTCCATGCCGAGCATCAGGTGCGCACCCGCGCCAGCAGCACGAGGGCGAACAGCCCGCACGCCACATTCGGAACCCACGCCGCCATATCGGGGGGCATCAGCCCCTTCCCGCCGATCGCCTTGGTCAACTGAATGAGAACGAGAAAGAGAATGGTCGTGGCCAGGCTGACCGCGATACCGTAGGCGGCACCACCGCGCTGCGAACTGGTCGCCAGCGGCGCCCCGAAGAGTGCAATGATGAGACAGGTGACCGGAATCGCCAACTTCAACATGCGCTCCACCCGGAGCAGATTCACGTCCGCCCCCGATCGTTCGAGCGCGGTGATGAACCGCGTGAGGTCGGCGAAGTTCATCTCGCTGGGCTGACGCTCGGTCGCTTGCAGGTCCTGCGGTTTTTCGGTGAAGCGCCGGTCCACGAGGGAGTCGAAGGCGACGGCACGGTCGGTGGAGTCATTGGGGACCACATGGACCACGCCCGACTTCAGTACCCAACCGCGATTGCCGGACCACGAGGCGGTCTTGGCGGCCACGAGCAGCCCCGGCCGCTTCGCAGAGCCGCGTTCCTCGATCTCCATGTTCTCGACGAATCGTTGCTTCACGTCGAGCGTATAGATGCGGTACACGCGCCCCGTTTCGCTGCCGAACGCAAAGTTGTAGCGGTTGTTGTCGCGATCCTGCCCCTTGCCGGCGAGCAGTTTGAGACGCTGGGCATTAGCCGGGGGGGCGATCTCCGCGAACACGACGTCGATCCCCATCGCCACGGTCGCCATGACGAGGATCGGCGCAATGAAGCGGTAGAAGCTGATCCCCGAGGCCTTCGCGGCGGTGATCTCGGAATAGCGTGTGAAGGTTCCGATCGAGAACACGGTGGCGAAGAGCACGGCGGCCGGCAGCACCATGAACAACGTATCGGGAATCCAGTACACGTAGCTCAGGGCAACGGCCTTCAGCGTCAGCTTCCGCTCGGTGTACTTGCGCAGGTTGTCCACCAGGTCGATCACGAACACCAGCACCGGGAAGCCCAGCGTGGTGACCGTGAAGATCCGCGTGAATTCAGCCGCGACGTAGCGATCGAGGGGGGTAATGAAGCGACGACTCACGCGCCCACCGCCGCCTTCGCGGCCTGCTCTTGCTTCATCTGCGCGTTGAGCGCGCGTCGCGCCCCGCGATCCGCCCACCAGTCACGAATCCCGCCGCCGCGCGACGTATCGGTCGTCGATTCCACCTGCCACAACAGCACCACCCCGGCCACCGTGAAAATGGCATTCGCGATCCACATCGCGATCGACGGCGGTACCAGCCCCTTATCCGCCAGCGCTTCACCGCCCATGAGACACACATAGTACAACCCGAACACGCCGATGCTGACGCCGATGGTCACCCCGACCCCGCCGCGCGGAAAGCGCAACGCGATCGGCGGGCCGAAGAGCACAAAGACGAGGCAGGCGAACGACAGGGCAAATTTCTTATGGATTTCCACCGTGAGGCTGTCGAGCCCTTCACGCGAGGCCACCAGCTGCGCCTCGGCTGCGTTCATCGCGCCGCGAAACGTGGTCATGCTGTCGGGCGCCGGCGGCACCGGGGCCGGAATTGTCACCGTGGGCTGGGGGTTCGGGATGGCCACGCCGAGGCTGTCGCGCAGCGTGTCCCCGGCTGGCGGCACGACTGGGACGGCCGCAGGGAGCACCACCGGCGCTTGGGGCGGCACGACCACCGGCGCTTGGGGTGGGAGCACCACTGGCGTTTGCGGCGGCACGACCACCGGGGGCTGCGCCGAGACCGTCTGGGCCTTGGCTTTTTTCGGGAGGAACAGCGACGGCAACGTCGCGCAATAGAACTTGGCCAGTCCTTCCTTGGCTGGCCGGTCGCGCGGCGCCCGAATGGTCTTCGTGCCCGGGGCCACGAGCCGGCTGGCGTACATGATGTATTCCTGCCGGACCCGCCGGAACTCGAAGGCATCAACCGCGTAGCGCCGGTGCATTTCGCACACCGTCATCTCACGGTCGCTCCGGAAGTCGTCCGAAGTCGTGCTCTCGAACCCACGCGTAATGCCACGCACCTTCACGGTCTGATCAATGAAGTAACTGCGCTGAAGCCGCTTCGGATCACCACGCACGAACTCCTGCGAGTAGCCGTCGAATAGCTGCAGCAGCAGGTCCTGCCCGTTTTTCGTCAGCGAGAAGACGCCGCTGTCGGCGTAGATCGTCTTGCGCTCCGGTCCCTTGGTGAGATCGTAGATCACGACGTCGTACATCTTGTTCGTGTTCGCATCGCTGCGGGCAATCCGCAGGAAGAACTGGTCCGTGATCGCATTCATCGCCTGATCCCGTAAGGCGAGCGTCGGCCTCGTCTTCGCGATATCGTTCTGCAGAATGCGCAGCTCGTGGTTGGCGCGCGGCAGGACCTGATCGTTGAACGCCACCATCGCGATCGACAACAGGAAAGCGCACGCCAGGACCGGCAGCATCAGGGAACGGACACGTACGCCACTCGCCTTGAAGGCGGTGATCTCGTGTTCGGCGGCCATCCGGCCGAAGGTGAACAAGGTCGACACCAGCACGGCCATCGGCATGGTCATCGCGACCGTGAACGGCAGCGACAGGACGAAGAACTTGCCGATGGCCGACCAGGGGAGTCCCTTGCCGGCAAGGTTCGCGAGCTGGCGCGCGACGTACTGCAGCATGAGCAGCGACGTCAGCGCGGAGAGCGCAAACAGGAGAGGTCCGACGTGCTCGCGCACGACATAGCGGGTAACAAGCTTCACGACGTAAATTCCTAGGTGACCACCTGCATTATCAAGGGCGCATAGGCCTCAAGTCGACAATATGCGCTCGCAGTTTTTGACCGTACGGCGGCGACACGGCTGGCCGCTGCTACCCCACGACCGGAGTTCGGTGCGCAGGCTGCTCCAGACATGGGCGCTCGCGGCACGGCCCATGGCCTGGTCCATGGCGGTGCCGATCGCGTTGCTTTCGGCCGTCTCCCTGCGTGCGTCGCCGCTCGCGGCTCAGCAGATCGTCCCCGGGGGGCCTGTCTGGCCCTCAGGGGCCCGTCTGGCTGCCGATACCCTGCGTCTCAAGGTCCCCTCCATCCTCGGCCCGCTCGGGGTCGCCACGGCGCTGCGGCCGGATCCGGCCCGCGTCGCGGAGCGCGCCGTGTCCATGGCCCGGCAACGTCACGACGCCCGGATCGCCGCCCGGTGGCGGCAAACCGTCGTCGGCGGCCTGTTTCCCCCCCTCGCGACGGCCGCCCGCTCCGACAGTGGCCCGACCCCCGGCGCCCTCGTGCCGCTCGCCCCGCAACGCCGGGCGGGGGCCGATGCCGCCACCCAGCTCGCCACCGACCTCCTCGGCGACATCGGCGACCTCGGGATCGCCCTCCAGTCGCGCCTCGAATCGAAGGTGCAGCGCAGTCGCAATGAACGCTGCACCACCGCGCAGCTCACCATCCTCGGCAACAACTGCTTCGGCATCTTCCAGCCCGCCTTCGACTTTCAATTCAACGTGCGCACCGGCGGCGTGGTCGCCGACCGCGTGTACGTGAATGTCGACTACGACTCGCAGCGCGAGTTCGATGCCTCGAATAACATCTCGGTCCGCTACCAGGGCAAGTCGGACGAAGCGTTGCAGACGCTGGAAGTCGGCAACGTCACCTTCCAGCCGCCGGCCTCGCGCTTTCTCACCTCGGGTATCCCGTCGGGCAACTACGGCATCCAGGCCACGGGGCAGATCGGCCCTATGCGCTTCACGTCCATCATGGCGCAGCAGAAGGGCAATGTCTCCAAGGACAATGTCTTCACCATCGGCGAACGCTCGCAGCAGCAAGTCGATCGTGTCATCGAGGACATTCAGGTGGAAACGCGGCGTTTCTTCTTCACCGTCGATCCGCGCCTGCTTGGGGGATATCCCAACATCGATCTGCTGAACCGCCAGCAGATGCAGCGGCTGGCCGCGTCGCTCCCCGATTCGGTCCGTCCGGCGCGCCTGTACGTGTACCGCCAGCTCATCGGCGCGGCCAATCAGAATCCGCGCGGCCCGCAGTTCTCCGTGCGCGGCGCGCGCAACCCGTCGCGGCAGATCTATGAGGTGCTGCGCGAAAATGTCGACTACTACGTCGACCCGTCGCAGCTCTGGATCGCGCTGGTGCGCCCCCTCAATCCCAACAACGAGCGACTCGCGGTCGCGTACGAAGTGAATGTGAACGGCACGCCGGGACGGAACGTGAACACCGGCGGCACACCCGACATCGAGTTCTCCGCCGATCCGCAATACGCCAACCTGCTCTGGGAACCGGAACTCCAGCCCACGAACACCGCGTACTTCCTGCGCGAACTGAAATCGGTGTATCGCCTTGGTGGTGAGGACCTGCAGCGTCAGTCGATCAAACTCAAGCTCGTCACCGGCACCTCGGGCGATCAGGAAAAGCCCATCGATACGTCCCGCGGCGAAACGTATCTGCAGCTGTTCGGACTCTCGCAGGCCACCAACTCGGCGGCCTTCGACGTGGAGAATCGCGTGTGGCCGCGTCCCAATGATCCGAACCAGCTGGCGTCGTTCGCCGGTGGGAGTGGACAGCAGAAGCTCATTCGCGATTACTTCGTGTTCTATCCGTCGCTGCAGCCGTTCGCGCGCGGCGGACTGGCACAGCCGCTCGCCAATCCCGCCAACGACACGCTGTACCGGTATCCCAATGAATACCTGTACTCGTCGCAGCGGCCGCAGGCGATCTATCGCATGGTGGCCAGCTACCTCTCCGAAGGCGGTGGCAGCACGCAGTCCATCAAGCTGAGCACGATTCAGGTGCGCCCCAACTCCGAGCGCGTATCGCTCGACGGCCGCCTGCTCACGAAATCGACCGACTACGAGATCGACTACGATCTCGGCATGATCACCTTCAACCGTCCGGACACGCTCTTCGCCACGCCGCGGCAGGTGTCGGTGCGGTACGAAGAGAACCCGCTGTTCGCGGTGGCGCCCACCACCATTCTCGGCTTCGCCTCGCAGTTTCCCCTCGAGAACGGACAGCTGGCCTTCACGGCGATCTCGCAGAGTCAGCGCTCCGGCTACAACCGGCCGCCGCTGGGCTTCGAACCCGTGGGCTCGCTGGTGGCCGGCATGACCGGGAATCTCGCGTGGGACGCGCCATTGCTCACACGCGCGCTCGGCAAGCTGCCGTTCAAGCAGGGCACGACCCCGTCGCGCGTGAGCGTGCAGGGCGAGTTCGCCATGAGCAAGCCCCAGCCGAATGCGGCGGGGCAGGCGTACCTCGAATCGTTCGAGGGTGAAGGGGCTATCCCCGGCATCTCGCTGTCCGAAGGCTCCTGGTACTACAGCTCGCGTCCCTCGCTCGGCAACACACTCGCGGCGCGCTTCGGCAGCAGCACGTTCTCGGTGAACCGCGCGGCCACGATGGCATTTCAGAACAACGGGGTGGACGTCGGCGGCAACTTCATCCAGTTCAACATCCAGCAGATCGATCCGTCGGTACGCATTGTGGGCAGCGGTGTACAAGCGGCCGAGCAGTTGCTGTGGATGACGCTGTATCCGCTCAAGACCGGTGGCATCTTCGACTTCGAGCCGGGTACGGCGAAGCGCCGGTTTGCCTGGACCGTCGGCGACAATACACTGGTGGGCAACACGCCATCCGGACGGCGCTGGCGCTCGCTGCGCACGGTGATCAATCCCAGCGGCGCCGATCTGTCGCGCACGGAGAACATCGAGTTCTTCGCACTCGTGCAGTCCGAGCAGGCGAAAGTGAAGCGCAATCCCACGCTGGTCTTCGACTTCGGCGAAATCAGCGAGAACAGTGTGGCCTTCGCACCCGAGACGCTGACGGTGAATGCGCCGGTACGGGCCGGCCTCCCCGCCGATTCCACCTATCGCGGCAAGCGGCTCGTGGGTTTCGATCGCTTCGATTCCGAGCGGGATCGCTTCTCCCGCGCTTTCAATGCTGCGGAGAACGACCGAGGACTGCCGGGCGACGTGGCAGACACGATCGTCGTCGTGAACCGCACCGGCCCGACGCCGGTGATCAGCACGCAGAACAAAGTCGCGATCTGCACGCAGGCCGTGCAGATCGTGCAGGTGCTCGGCGACAGCCGCGCCAACTGCGCCGCGCGGAACAACCGGCTTGATGAAGAAGACATCGATCTCGACGGACAGCTGAACATCCCCAACTCGGCCATCGATCAGGAACAGTACAAGCGGTTCGTGGTGGATCTCGCCGACAAACGCAATTGGACGCGCGTGGGCAAGTGCTATCAGCAGCAGGACTCGACCCTGAACGGCGTGGTCAGCGATTCGTTGTGCTGGGTGCAGGTGCGCATCAACTGGCGTGCGCCGGCCGAAGAGCAGAACACGCCGAACGACCGACGGATCCGCGCGTTGCGGCTCACGATGGTGTCGAGCGCCGAGTCGGCCGACGATGCGTTCGTGCGCGTGGCGCTGACACGATTGAAGCTCGTCGGCGCGCCCTGGCTCAAGCGCAGCGCCGAGCCGCTGTCAGGCATGGCCGGCGACTCGGCGGGCGTCGTCGGCGGCTACGTGATCGCCAGTGTGATCGGCACGCTCGATTCCACGTCGCTGGTGCCGTACACCCCGCCGCCCGGCGTCGTGGAAGCGCCGGAGAACCGGCAGTCCGGGTACGAGAACAACCGGTTGCAGGTGAACGAGCGCGCGTTGCGACTGCAGGCGGGTATTCCGGGCCGTCAGTTCCGTCCGTTCGATCGCGCCGAAGCGTTCTTCCGCTTCCAGGAGGGGACCAAGACCTTCATGGGCTACAAGACGTTGCGCTTGTGGATGCGTGGGCGCGGCAACGGGTGGGGGCAGAATGGCGAATTGAACGGGTACGTGAAGATCGGCCGGGACGAAAACAACTTCTATATGTATCGCACGCCGGTGAACGCCGGCGTGGGGGCGAGCGCATGGGAGCCTGAGGTCCGGGTCGATCTGCAGAAGTTTCAGATCCTTCGCGCGCAGTTGGAGAACAACTTCCTGAAGGGCTCTGCCGATTCGGTGTCCTGTGGCGGCGCCGACCTCGAGCTGATCCGTCGGTCCGGCCTCCCGCGTGGCGTGGCCGTGCGCCGCTACGCCGTCTGTCAGGATGGCTACATCGTGTACAGCGCCGATCCCACGGTCACGCCACCCAACCTCGCCGGCGTGCAGGAGATGGCCGTCGGGCTCGTGCGCGTGGACAGTGTGCCGCGCGGCGGAACGGGGATCATGAGCAACGACACGCTCGAACTGTGGATCAACGACATCCGTCTCACCGATGTCGTGGACGACATCGGCTTTGCCGGCGAGCTCGGACTCGCGGTGAATGCCGGTGATCTGGCCGACTTCCGCATGAACGTGAGTCGTCGTGACCCGAACTTCCGGCAGCTCAACGAAACACCATCGTTCCTGACGACCAGCGGCATGAGTGTGGGGACCACGCTGCATCTCGAGCGCATGCTGCCGTCGCGTCTCGGGATCGTGATGCCGTTCAGCGTGGATTACGCAGGCTCCGGCGTGAATCAGCTGTTCATCAACCGCACTGACGTACGGGCCAGCGGCATTGACGGCCTGCGCAATCCGAGCGATCGGCGCGTGAACTATGCGCTGGCGCTGCGACGGGCGACACCGCTGGGCAGCGGGTGGTATGCGCCGCTGGTGAACGGTCTCGCGCTCAATGGCACCTGGTCAAACGCCGCGTCGCAGAGTGCATTTCAAGAGGCCACCAACAGCGCGTACGCGCTGGGCGCCTCACTCAATCTGGCCGATGACCGTCGCGAGTCGAAGTTGCCGCGCCCTCTCGACGCGCTCCTCGGCATCCTGCCGCGTCGCCTTCGTGAAAGCGAGGCCATCCGCAATTTCCGTGGACAGCGCTTCCGCTGGTCGCCGACCGCGTTCCGTCTGTCGAGCGCGATGGCACGCAATGCCAACTCGAGCACCTCATTCACGAAGGCGGCGGAGTCGCCCACGGATACGGGGCAGGTCGCGAACGGACTCACGCACTTCTGGCAGAACAGCGGCACGCTGGAATTCCGCCCGTCGGCTGGGCTCACGGCGACCATGAACGCGCGTCAGCTGCTCGATCGGCGCGACTACCAGACCACCGCGTTGCAGCCGGACAGCACCGATCGCGGGCAGGCAGCAACCGCCGAGCGATTGCGGGTGTTGGGGAGCACGCTGGGGCTGGAGCGCGAGCGTTCGCTCACGTCGGCCGTGCTGTTTCAGCCCACGCTCGCGGTGTGGTTGCGTCCGCGTCTCGACTTCACCTCCACATTCAACCTGAACAAGGATCCCAATGCGCGTGCGCTGTTGCGCGAGCAGGATTCTACCGGGGCGTATCGGCTGCCCAAACGGCTGGGTGCCGCACAGACCCTCAGCACCGGGACCACATTCGACGTCGGTCGCCTCATCAGCTCGCGCACCACAGAGAAGACGCTGGTGAACCGGCTGGGACGGATATTCGCACCGATCGATGTGTCGTGGCAGCAAAGTCTCACGTCCAACTACGACAACACGGCCTTCATTCCCGGATGGGGCTATCAGCTGGGACTGGGGGGCATTCAGTCGTTCCGTGGTCTCGACACGCGCTTGGCGACGACCGCCGGGCGACTCCGTCGAGCAACCGCCACCGGCGCGCTGAACTTGCCGTTCTCGCTCACCATTCAGTCCCGCCTCGAGAACGGCACCACGGAAACGTGGACGCGGCGCACCTTTGATGGATTTCAAGCCGTGATCACCAGCACGCAGCTCGTGAAGCCCGACTACTCAGTGCGCTGGAGCTGGCGTCCGGTGCGGCTGCGGAAAGTGATCTCGATGGTGAATGTGAACGGACGCTATCTCGTGAGCGAGCAGGAAACGACCATCCCGAACGAAACCGGCGGCCTTGCCGACCGGAGCCGGACCACGGCGCGCAGTCAGCCCTTGTCGGGCGCGATCACCTGGGCGTTCCTTGGGGGACTGACCACGAACGCGTCGCTCGATCGTACGCACCGCGAGGACAGCCGGCCCGGCTCACTCACCAACGGCGATACGCGGCGCATGTCGTTCGATGTGGCCCGGCGGTTCAAGGTGCCCAAGCGGTTCACGGCGCGGAATGCCACGGTGCGCACCTCGCTGTCGTATCAGTCGGAGGAGTCACAGTCGATCGTGCAGGGCTCATCGTCCACCAACGCCGCCGGCCAGGTGATCGAGATTCCTCCGTCCGTGCTGACGGACAATGGCCGTCGGGCGTTCAACTTCAACGCGGACACCGATCTCTCGGAGCTGCTCACCTTCAGTCTGACCGGATCACGGGTGGTGAACTTCGACCGAAACTTCAACCGGCAGTCATCGAACTTGATCTTCAGCGCGGTGCTGCAGCTCCGGTTCTTCGCGGGCGACCTGAAGTAGACCACCTGTGGGCCGACGCGTTTAATAGATGACGCCCGCGTTGCGCCGGTTACCGGCGCGGCGCGCCCTGTCACTATCGTGGCACCATGCCCACGCCCGCGGAACGACAGGCCCTCCTGTTTCTCGCTGCCGTCGCCCTCATCGGTGGCGGGGTGCGGGCCGTGGGTACCCGGTCGCTGGCGCGTGACGTGGCGCGGGCCGAGCAGGGGTCCCCCCCGCGCCTTGACCTCGCTGCCCGCGCCCTTGACGCCCAGATCGCGGCCGTCGACTCGGCCCGCGCAACGGGCCGGCGCGCACGGAGCCGCAGCGCCTCCCCCTCCGCGGCGAGGGGCGCCCGCTCAAGCCGCCGGCCGAAGCGGCCAGCACCCGACAGCGCACGCGTGCCGGCGCCTGTCCCGCTGATCGATGTGAATCACGCGTCGGCCGCGGAGTTGGAGCGGCTTCCCAGGGTCGGGCCGGCCCTGGCCGCCCGCATTGTGGCGTGGCGCGAGGAGCACGGCCCGTTTGACTCGATGGAGAGCCTCCGTCACGTGCGTGGCATCGGGCCAGCCACGGCACGACTGCTCGCCCCTCTGGTGACGTTTTCCGGACGGTACAGTCCATTCCAAAGTGAGGCGTTCGCCTCGCCTGCCCCCCGCGCACGACACGTGTCTTCGCCAAGATCTGTCCCCATGGCTGCTCCTGTTGCACCATTCTCCAATCGGGCTGCCGAGCGGCTCGGCGATCTCCTCGTTCAAGAGGGGCTGCTCACGCGTGAACAGCTGGCCAAGGCGTTGCAGGAACAGTCCGCGACGCCGGGCCAGCGCATCGGACTGACCGTCGTCAAGCTGGGTATGGTCCCGGAAACGGAAGTCGTGCGCATGCTCGCCCGGCAATTCCGCATGCCCGCCGTCGACCTGTCGCGGTTCGAGGTGGACGTCCGCCTGCTCAAGCTGATTCCGGCTGAGCTCGCGACGAAGCATATCGTGCTGCCCCTCAAGCGCGACGGACGGCAGCTGACCGTTGCGATCGCCGATCCGACCACCCTGTCGGTCATCGACGATCTCAAGTTCATCACGCGCTACGATATCGTCCCGGTGCTGGCGGGCGAATTCTCGATGCGCGCGGCGATCGAAAAGCACTACGAAGCGAACGAAGGGAACATGCAGTCGCTGCTGCAGGATATTGCTGCCGCCGGCGATGACGATGTCGAGGTGCTGGAGTCCATGGAGGACGCGCAGGATGCGAGTGTGCTGGCGGCGCAGGTCGATGAAGCGCCCGTCGTCAAGCTCATTAACGCCATTCTCGTCGATGCCGTGAACAAGGGCGCCTCGGACATCCACTTCGAGTGCTTCGAGCACGACCTGCGGGTGCGCTACCGCATCGACGGCGCGCTGGGCGAGGTCATGAAGCCGCCCCTCAAGATGCGCTCCGCCCTGATCTCGCGCTTCAAGATCATGGCGTCGCTGAACATCGCCGAACGCCGCGTACCGCAGGACGGCCGGATCAAGCTGAAGGTGGGCAAGAAGGTGATCGACTTCCGCGTCAGCGTGCTGCCCACGCTCTTCGGCGAGAAGGTCGTGCTCCGAATTCTGGACAAGGGCAACCTCACGCTGGATCTCGAGACGTTCGGCATCGAGCCGCGCGCCGAACGCGAGCTGATGGAGGCGATTTCGAACCCGTACGGGATGGTCCTCGTGACCGGCCCCACGGGGTCCGGCAAGACGACCACGCTCTACTCGGCCCTGTCCAAGATCAACAACGGCGACACGAACATCATGACCGCCGAAGATCCCGTCGAGTACAATCTGTACGGGATCAACCAGGTGCAGGTGCGCACCGACATCGGCATGACGTTCGCGGCCGCCCTGAAGGCGTTCCTGCGTCAGGACCCGAACGTCATCATGGTCGGCGAAATTCGCGATCTGGAAACGGGCGGTATCGCGATCAAGGCGGCGCTCACGGGCCACATGGTCATGAGCACGCTGCACACGAATTCGGCGCCGGAAACGATCACCCGTCTGCTGGACATGGGGCTCGAACCCTTCAACGTCGCGTCAGCGCTCAACCTGATTCTCGCACAGCGGCTCGTACGACGGATCTGCAACAAGTGCCGAGTGCAGTATCAGCCGGACGCGGCCGAACTCGCCGGTGCCAAGGTGAAGGCCAGTACCACGTTGCGCGAGCTGAAGTTCACCGACGAAGCGCTCGACAACGCCCGCGCCCGCGCGGTGCCGGACGCGGTGCCATTCCTCACGCATCTGTCACTCGATACCACGATCGGTGAATTGCCCTTCTTCAAGGGGCAAGGCTGCGACGCCTGCGGCGGTACGGGACTCAAGGGCCGTCAGGGCCTCTATGAAGTGATGTTCCTGACGCAGACACTCAAGAAGCTGGTGATGCAGAACGCGGACGTGCAGATCCTGCGGAACGCCGCGATCGACGAAGGGATGCTGTCGCTCCGTATGGACGGCTGGCTGAAGGTGCTCAAGGGCGTGACCACGCTCGATCAGGTCATCCGTGAAACATCCAGTTGAGTTCGTGTGACGGCGGGGTTTCCTCTCCACCGTACCACTCGTCTACCTCCGAGACGCCGTTTGGCGCCCCGTTCACGACCGCCCGCGCGATGACTGCTCCTGCTCAGACACCCGTATCCCTGCGTACCCTGCTCGATGAAATGATCGAGCGGGATGCGTCCGACTTGCATATTTCGGCCGGTGACCGGCCGAAGGTGCGGGTCGATGGTGATATCGTGAACTCGAATGTCGAACATGTCCTCACGCCCCGGGACACGTTGCAGCTGGCGTATTCGGTGCTGACGGAAAACCAGAAGAAGCGTTTTGAGATGGAGGACGAGCTCGACTTCTCGTTCGGCATTGCCAATCTCTCCCGGTTCCGCGGCAACGTGTTCAAGCAGCGCGGCTGCGTGAGCATGGTGATCCGGCAGATTCCATTTCAGATCAAGACGTTCAACGACCTGCAGCTGCCGCCCGTGATCGCCGGCTTCGCCGACCGTCCGCGCGGCCTCGTGCTCGTGACCGGCCCCACGGGCTCCGGCAAGAGCACTACGCTTGCGGCGATGATCGACAAGATCAACACCGAGCGTCGCGGCCACATTATCACCGTTGAAGATCCGATCGAATTCATTCATCGGCATCGCAACTGCATTGTGAATCAGCGCGAGGTCGGCGCCGACACCAAGAGCTTTGCGTCGGCGCTCAAGTACGCACTCCGTGAAGATCCCGATGTCATCCTGATCGGCGAAATGCGCGACCTGGAAACGGTGCAGGCCGCCCTGACCATCGCCGAAACAGGTCACCTGGTCTTTGCCACGCTCCACACCAATAGCGCGGCTGAAGCCATCAACCGCATCATCGACGTCTTTCCGGCCCACCAGCAAAGCCAGGTGCGGGCGCAGCTCGCCTTCACGCTGGAAGGGATCATCACGCAGGTGCTCTGTCCCAAGGTCAGCGGTCGAGGCCGAGCCATGGCCGCGGAGATCCTCGTGATGACGCCGGCCATGCGTGCCCTGATTCGCGATGACAAGGTGCATCAGATCTACTCGCTCATGCAGTCGGGCAAGAAGTTCGGCATGCAAACCATGAACGACGCGCTGTATCAGCTCTACGTGTCGCGCCAGGTGAGCGCCGACGAGTGCGTGCGCGCCTCGGGCGACCCCAGCGAGTTCCTGCGCATGATCGGCAAGGGGCCCAGCGACGACAACCTGTCGGCGCCGCCCCGGACGGCCTACGGTACCGACCGCACCGCGGCCGGTGGGATCGGTCGGCGGTGACGCCGGACGCGGTTGTAGTGGTTCTCCGCACTTTGACTACCTGACACCATGCCTACGTTCACGTATACCGCGCGCGGCACCAACGGCGAGCTCAAATCGGCCACGATCGACGCGCCCACGCGCGACGACGCGGTGGCGCAGCTGCGCCGTCAGCGGCTCACGATCATCAAGGTCGACGAGTCGCGGTCGACGCCGAAGAAGACCGGCGGGTCGATCGGCATGCGTGACATCGTGATCTTTACGCGCCAGTTCTCCACCATGATCAACGCCGGCCTGCCGCTCGTGCAGGCGCTTGATATTCTGGCCCGCCAGAGTGAGAACAAAGCGCTGGCCGCCGTGGTGCGTGAGGTCGTATTCGATGTGGAGTCGGGCAATACGGTCGCCGATGCCATGCGTAAGCATCCCAAGGCCTTCAGCGATCTGTACACCAACATGGTCGCGGCCGGCGAAGCGGGCGGTATCCTCGATACCATCCTGAATCGCCTCGCGGTCTTCATGGAGAAGAACGACGCCCTCGTGCGCAAGGTGAAGGGCGCGATGATCTATCCGATGGTCATTCTGTGTGTGGCCGCGCTGTGCGTCGTGATTCTGCTGTGGAAGGTCATTCCCGTGTTCAGCAGCATGTTCGACAGCGTGGGGATGGAGTTGCCGCTCCCCACGAAGGTCGTGATCGGGCTGTCGCATTTTCTCACGAGTTACTGGTGGGGCATTCTGATCGCCGGCGGCGGCTTCGCGTTCTTCATGAAGCGGTTCTACGCCACCTCTCCCGGCCAGTTGGTCATCGATAAGGCGCTGCTCAAGGTGCCGGTGCTCGGTGATGTGCTCCGCAAATCCGCGGTGTCGCGCTTCACCCGGACGCTGGGTACGCTGATTTCCTCGGGTGTCAGCATCCTCGACGGCCTCGAGATCACCGCACGCACGTCGGGCAACCGCGTGGTGCAGGACGCCATCATGAACAGCCGCGCCAGCATCGCGGGCGGTGACACCATCGCCGGACCGCTGCAGAAGTCGGAAGTGTTCCCGCCCATGGTGATCAGCATGATCGCCGTCGGTGAGCAGACCGGCGGCCTGGACGAGATGCTCAGCAAGATCGCCGACTTCTACGATGACGAAGTGGACGCTGCCGTGAGCGCACTGCTCTCCCTGCTCGAGCCGGTCATGATCGTATTCCTTGGCGTCGTCGTGGGCGGCATGATCGTCGCGATGTACCTGCCGATCTTCGACATGGTGAACGCGGTGCGGTAACGGGGAACCGAAGAAAACGGGCGGCGGTGACCAATGAGGTTGCCGCCGCCCGTTTGGTCATAAGGGGGCGCTGAGGCCGGCGTGCTATCGTGGGCGGAAGCCTCGCGAACGGTCTATGTTGTCCGGGTACCCCCACGAGGATTCCCAATGCGCGTCCGTTCCCGCCGTGTGGCGATGAACACTGCTGCTGCTGTCTCCGCTGCCATCCCGGCTCTCGTATGCGTGGCCCTGCTTCTGGCACTCCCCACCATGGTCGCCGCCCAGCGTCGACCGGGCGTGCCGATGGGGTTCTACACCACCACCGGGCTGGTGACCGGCGAGGTCGAAGGAGGCTCGGTCACCTCCAGCACGGCGCTGGCATCGTCGCCCACGTTCGAGGCGTCGTTCCTGCTCACCGCGCCCCTCAAGCGACTGCCCAAGCGCGCGTGGATTGCTGGCGTCCGCGCCCGTGCGCTCGCGCTGGGCGATAACAACTACTGCTCCGTGAGGCCCGAACCCGGTGGCTGTCGAATTCGCCGCTTCGACGAGCGGGCGGCGCTCCTGGCGGGCGGCGCCTTCGATATCCGGTCCACCGTGCTGCGTGCGCTTGTTGGCCCGGCGCTCTTTCGGGTGGAAGAGCAGGGAGCGCGATTCGGGACGCAGATCCGTGTCGACTTCGCGGCGCCGCGACTGCGCGGCCCGACGCCCACGCTCTTCTACACTGGCACGTTTCTGGGCAGCCAGCGCGGTGAGTCGGTCGTGATCACCACGGTCGGGGCGGGCTTCCGCTGGGTGCGCAAGCGGTAGGGTCGACCCGTCGAAAGAAGACGGCGCAACGCCAGTCTCGCGCTACATTCCCCGCATGGATCGAAACGCACCCTGCCCCTGCGGCTCCGGCAAGAAATTCAAGAAGTGTCACGGCGCCGCCGTCCCCCCCGAAGCGGCGGCGCTGCCGGCCGAGGCGCGCGCCGAGTGGCTGCGCGGCGACGTGGTCCTGCAGCGCCAGAAGCGCGTGGGGCAGGAGCTGCTCGACTGGGCCGAGAAGAAGCTGAGCGCGGAGTGGATCGACAAGTCGCTCGACGCGTGGGGCATGAAGGAGGATGAGGACGTCGACGAGGGGGTCGCCGATCTCTTCACCACCTGGTCGCTCTTCAACTACGAACCCGCATCACTCGGCAAGACCATTGCCGCCGCGTGGCTCGAGGACGCCGCCGGCAAGCGCGCCGACGCCGACACGCGCGCGTTGGTGACCGCGGCGCTGCGCTCTCCGCTTGGCCTGTGGGAAGTCGAAACCGTCGAAGCCGGTGTCGGCGCCACGATCACCGATCGACTCAGCAACACCACCTGTTTCGTGCACGAGCCTGACCTCACACACGACCTCGGCCCCAGTGAGTTCGTGCTGGCATACGTCATTGAAACCGACGGGGTGCGCGTGTTCTCGGGGCTGCACGCCGATACGCTCGTGATCGTCGATGCAAAGGAGCTGGTGGCCGATGTCTGCGCGGATGCCGGCGTCAGCGCCGCGCCACTTCCCGCCGAGTTACAGCGGGACCCGTCGTGGCAGGTGCGGCTCTCGCGGCGGTTTTCGGAAACGGCCGCGGCGGGGTATCCGGATGAGCCCGACGATGACGACGGGCTGCCGGGATCGTGACACACTGAAGACGCACGGGGAAGCGGGCGCCACGCTCGATGCCGCCAACGCGGCCCCTCCATTGGGAGAGGCCGCGTGGTGTTTCCCGACATTACTTCACGATCAAGTTGTTCACGATCGTGTAACCCGGCGCCCTTTCCCTCGCGAGGGTTTCGGCGCGCGACTTCTGCGCTTCGCTCTTCACGCTGCCGTTCAGCGTGACCGTCTTCGTGTCATTGCTCGTGTCGACATTCACGTCGCTTGCATCGATGGTCGTATCGGCCATCAACGCCATCTTCACATCGGCCGTTTGGGCCGCGGCATCCACCGACGCGCCGGCCTTGGTCGCCGCTTCGCTCGTGGCTTCGGCGGCATTCTTCGAGTCTTCCTTGACGCCCTCAGCGGTTTTGCCACAGGCGGTGGCGATGACGATGGTGCTGGCGAGCAGGAGATGCGTAATGCGTGGCATAGTTCACTCCGGTTGACTGACATTGCATGGGCACGGGCTCGGTCATCGTCGATACGTGCAACTGCCGTGCCTTCACGCCACGCCATTTTCGTGGCGCCTCGTCGGTGCAACCGCCGAGCGGGATGTCATCAGGCGATCATGGTAAGCACCGCGGCCGGCGACATGGTGCGCCCCGCGGCGGCCAGCGCGTGCCGCAGCGCTGTTTCAACGGTCGCCCGCGCGGCGTCCAGTTGGGCATCCATCGCGGGGCCCATGGGGTGCTCCACCGGCACGCGGGTGCGTTCGCCCATGGCGTCGGCCGCCGCGGCGATCGTGATCGCCCGTTCGGCCCGCCCGTCGGCGGCGTCCGTCGCGGCCAGTCCCATCAGCGCCATGCCGATACCGCGCGGGCTTCCGGTTTCGTGATATACACGCAACGCATCGCGGAACGCGTTGCGCGCCACCGGAAGGCGCGCGGCGGAGAGGGCGATCCAACCCATCTCACCGTGCACGCGCGCCATTTCTGATCGGTCACCGATCCGCCCGAATGACGACAGCGCCTGACTATACAGCTCCATCGCACGACCGGCCTCTCCCTTCGCGGCCGTCATCTGCGCGAGAAAGCTGAGCGCAAGGCCGCCGCCTTCGTTGTCGCCGATCCGTGTCTGAATGCGCCGGGCCTGCGTGACCAGGGCAAAGCCCGCATCGAGTGCCCCGCAAACGAACAGCTGCAGTCCTTTCATCGACATCGCCAGCGCGAGCAGGAAGTCGAGATCCCGGGGCTCGCTGCGCGCGATCGCCTCATCGAGCGCGATGCCGGCCTCCTCCATGTGCCCCGCGCTCATGTGCCCGTACCCGACCCACATGCACGCCTCCGCGATCAGCGTGTCGTCGGCCAGCGCGCGCGCGTCGGCCAGCGCGCGCGCCCACTCATCGAGGCCGCGCTCCATCTCGCCCGTGTTCACCGAAACCATCCCGCTCGTCATGAGCGACCGCACACGGCCTGCGCTTGGCGCGCGGCCGTCCGCCATCGGCAGCAGCGCGTCGATCGCCGCACGCGCCGTGATATGCTGTCCGCCGATGTGCCAGTACCAGTGCAGCGCGCCGCATAGCCGGAGCCCCTCTTCGGCTGCATCGGCCGCGCCGAGCTCGGCCGCGCCGCGCCCCAGACGCGCCTGCTCGGTCAGCCACCGGATCGCCGACTGCATGTCGCCCTCGTCCCGCCGTGCTCGCTCAAGCGCATCGCGCTGGCCGGTGCCCGTGATTCCCGCGTGCACCGCTTCGGCGAACGCCAAAAACGCCTCGGCGTGCGCGCGCTGTACGTCGTCCGCGTCACCGCTGTCCATCAGCGCCCCGCTGGCGAACGCCCGGATCGGCTCCGCCAGGGCATAGCGATCGTCCGCATCGACAACGCACACCAGTCCCTTCTCCACCAGCGAGGTTAGGGCATCGCGGGCGCGGAGCCGCTCATGCGTCGCGAAGCAGACCGCTTCCATTTGCTCGCACGTCCAGCCGTCGGCGAACACCGACAGGCGTCGCAGCAGCCGTTGCTCGGCCACGTCGAGCAGCGAGTCGCTCCATGTGATCGTGCCGCGCAGCAACTGTTCGCCCCCATCGAGCGCATTGCTCAGGCGTACAAGCAGCTCCGCGGGCTCGAACACGCCGATGCGCGCCGCCGCCAGTTCCAGGGCGAGTGGCAATCCGTCCAGCCGGATGCAGATCGCGGCAACGGCCGCAGCGTTGGCGCTCGTGAGCGAGAACGTGGGCTGCGCCTGCGTGGCGCGTTGCACGAACAGCGCCACCGCGGGTGACTGCAACAGGTCGTCCACGCGCGTGCTGTATGCATCGGGGAGCGGCAGCGGCGGCAGCACGAACGCGGTCTCGGCGTCGATCCCGATCGGCGCGCGAGCGGTCGTGATCACGCACGTGCTCGCGCATCGCGCTACGAGCTCGGCGAGTTCATCGGCCACATCGGCGTGTGGCTCGCACTGATCGAGGAGCAACAGGACATGGCCACTGCCGATCACTGTTGCGACGGCATCCACCGCCGAACGCCCCGGTGCTTCGGCGATGCCGAGCGCGGTGGCGACGTGGGACATCACGCCGCGCGGCGGCGTCATCGACGCGATCGAGACGTAGGCGGCGCCCTCGAGATAATCGCGCTGCAGCTGCGTGAACAGCGCGAGGGCGAAGCGTGAGGTGCCGGTGCCACCGGCCCCGGTCACGGTCAGTACGCGCACACCGGCGCGCACGCGCTCGGCCCCCTGCGCCATCGCTTCCTCGCGCCCCAGCAGGGCGTTGGGCGGCGTCGGGGGCGGCCGCGCAATAATCGGGGCGGTTGGTACCGCGCGCTCGGCGGCATGACGACCGTTCGCGCGGGTGAGCGCGCGCCTCCACTCCTCGATCGAGGCAAAGCGGTCGGCCGGCGCCTTGGCGAGCGCGCGTTCGACCGCGTCGATCACCGGTTGGGGCACGTCCGCGCGCACGGTCGCGAGTTTCGGGACGGGCGTGATCGCGTGCTGCATCATCACGGCGGTCGCGGTAGCGCCGGTAAACGGGGGCGTGCCGGCGAGCATCTCGTACACCACGCAGCCCAGCGCATAGAGGTCGCTGCGCGCGCCGATCGCGTGACCGCGGGTCTGCTCGGGGCTTCGGTACTCCGGTTCGCCAAGTGCCAGGCCGGCCATCGTGAGTGACTCTTCCCGCGCGTCGGCGACCGCCGGCGCGATGCCCACATCGACCACGATGGCATGGCCGTCGGCGATGAGAATGTGCGCCGACGTGAGGTTGCCGTGCATCATCCCGAGACCGTGGGCGAAGGTCAGCGCGTTGGCGATCTCCTCGGCGAATCGGAGGGCGTCGGCGAGTGGCAATGGTCCGCGACGCCCCAGTCGGTCGCGCAAGCTGTCCCCTTCCACGAAGGGCGTGACGTAGAAAAGGAATCCGCCCCCTTCCCCGGCGTCGTATATCGGCAGAATATTAGATTGTATCAACCGCGACGTGGCGGCGATTTCGCGCAAGACCCGGTCGTGCCGCAGGTGGGCCGCGAGTTCGGGGCGCAGCACCTTTACGGCCACCATGCGCTGGTGGTCGAGGTCCTCGGCGAGGTACACCGCGGCGATGCCGCCGGCGCTAATCTCGCGCTCAAGGCGGTAACGGCCGGCGAGCGCGGTCGACAGTTGCGGCTCAATCATGAGGGGGATACTGCGCCCCCTGTCCGATAGAAGCAATCGCAGGGGACCTGAATGCGACACCGTCCCCTCGTCCGTTGTGTTCGACGCGATGCCGCGTCTTTCCACGGAGTACCGTGCACTGCCGCGGCGTGATGACTGCGCCCGGAATTCCCAGTTGACCGTCGTCTCCGGTCGGCGCAGTCCTTACGTGACGCTGTGTTAATGCAAAGTTTGTCAGTCACGAGGTGGCGGAAAGTTTCCCGCTTCGCTTCGTGGATGGTGTTCGCTCTCCTGCTCGCCATCGGCGCGACGGGCTGGCTCGCCGCGCGCGAGGCCCGCGAATCCTTCCAGCGCGTCGCGCGGACGAATCGCACGATCGATCTGGTGCAGGGTGTCCGACTGGGCGTCGCGGCCGGCCGCTCGGAACTGCGCAACTTCGTGCTCACCAACGATCCGTTAGCGCTGCGCGCCCTGCGAGGTGCCGCGGATTCGAGCGCGGCCACGGCCGCGGCGCTGGCGGGCTTGGCCACCGAACATGCGAGCGACCGCGGCCGGGCGCTGGCGCTCGAGGGCAGTCTGTTGGCGCTCGATTCCGTGCAGCAGCGCACGGTTCGCGCTCGCGCCGACGGCGAAGCCGCGGCGGTCGCCATGCTGGCGTCTCCGACTGTGTCGCGTGCCGGTGCACGCGTAACGGCCCTGCTCGACACCATCGAGCGGATCGAACGCAATCAGCGGCGTGAACGGGCGGTGGCGGTCGATCGCGCCACGAGTTGGTTGTTGATCGTTGTCGGCGTGGCGCTGCTGGTTGCCGCGGCGCTCGTCGGCGACGCCGTCTTCGACTGGATCCACCCGGACGAGCGGGCCGAAGCGCTGGCACTCGTGAACCGCGTGTCTGCCGCCGATGCGGTCATCGACCCGATAACGCAACGGTTCGTCGATGCCCGCGGCCTCGAGGTCGAAACGGAGGTGCGCGCGGCGGGGATGCTCGTGGAAGGTACGTTCGCCGCCCAGCTGGTGATTCGCGACCTGCGCCTGCGGCGCGAGACCGAACGCAAGTTGGTCTACAGCGAGCGGCGATATCGGATGCTGGTGGATTCGATGGAGGAAGGGGTCATCGTGTACGACGCGTTGCGCCGAGTGCAGTTCTGGAATCCGTCGGCGCTTCGTATTCTCGGACTCAGCGAAGAACAGCTGGTCGGAGTGGCCCCGTATGATCCGCAGTGGCGGTCGACCGACGCCGCTGGCCGACCGCTCGCGGGTGATGAGTACCCATCGATGATCGCAGCCGCGACCGGGAAACCGGCCACCGCCGTTATGGGAGTCGAGCGCGGCACCGGCGAGCACGTCTGGGTCAAGGTCAACGCGGTGCCGCTTCGCGACGATGCCGATGCTGTGAGCAGCGTCGAAGTGACGTTCTCCGATATCACGTCCCTCATCGATACGTCACATCGCCTCGAGGAGAGTGAGGCGCGCTTTCGCATTCTCGCCGAACAGAGCAGTGATCTGGTAAGCCTGCGCACGCTGGACCATCACTTTCAGTACCTGAGTCCGTCGCATGCGCACGTGCTCGGCTGGACGCCCGACGACATGCTCGGCGCTAGTGCCTGCGATTTTCTCCACCCCGAAGACGCACGTCGTCTTGCTGAGCATCCCGCGCTGGCGGACGGATCACGCGGACCCGTCATCAGCCGCTTTGCCCACAAGGAGGGGCATTACGTCACGCTGGAGAGCGTCATCACGCCGATTCGGCGAGCCGATGGCACGACAAACGGCTATCAGGTCTCCGCCCGCGACGTCTCCGTGCGGCTGGCGCTCGAGGAGCGCCAGCGTCGGACCGAGAAAATGGAAGCCGCGGAGCGCATGGCCACCAGGGTGGCGCACGATTTCAATAATCTGTTGGGCGTCGTTCGCACGTCCGCCGATCTGCTCGCAGATCCATCGAGTGATGACATCGGGCGCGGGGCGTTGCTCTCCGAAATCACCCGGGCCACCGAGCGCGCGGCGGCGCTCACCACGCAGTTGCTCACCTTCGCACAGCGGCGGCACTCCGAGCCTACGTACACCGATGTCGCGGCGGTGATGCGCCGCAGTCTCCCGTTGCTCGAGCGGCTCACCGGGCCGTCCGTCGCGGTGGAGTTGGAGATCAGCCCGGACACCGAGGGCGTCGCGGTGAAGGCCGAGCCCGGTCAGCTCGAGGAGGTGCTGTCCCACTTGATCATGAATGCCCGTGACGCCCTTCCCAACGGTGGGCTCGTGCGCGTTCGCGCGCGACGCCGTGTGTTCGAGGAGCCGCAGGCGCACCGGCACGGCGTCATCGATGCCGGTGAGTACGTCGCGATTTCCGTGTCCGACAACGGGGTCGGCATGAGCGACGAGGTGTCTGCGCGCGTGTTCGATCCGTTCTTCACCACCAAGCTCGACGGCGAGGGCACCGGGCTCGGATTGGCGTCGGTCCTCGGCGTCGTCGAACAGGCTGGCGGGGCGGTTGCCGCACAAAGCATCGAGGGGCTCGGGTCATCCTTCATCGTGTACTGGCCGGTTGCGTTGAGGGCGCCGACGTGGCGTTCCCCATCGTTCACCGGTGAGTTCGAGGCCAACGCCGTCCCCGATGCACCCGCCGCACCCGACGCGCCAAAGACCACCGAGGTGACGGCTGATGGCGATGGCCGTCTGCTGCTCCTCGTGGACGATGAAGCCCCCTTACGTCGGGTGTTGTGCACGACCCTCACGCGCCTAGGACACCGGGTGCTCGAAGCGGCTAACGGCCCGGATGCACTGGCTCTCATGCGCCGCCACGGCGATGCTGTGCGCGTGCTGATCACGGACGTGCGGATGCCGGGGATGTCGGGCTTCGAACTGGTCGATGCGTTGCTGGCCGAAGGGATCGATACACCGGTCCTCTTCATCTCCGGCCAGCTCGACGTACCGATCCCGGAGCACTGGCCGACAACCGCCGTCCGAAGCTTCCTCGCCAAGCCGTTCGCGTCGCGCGATCTCGCCGAGATGGTGGAGCGACTGTCCGCGGTGGCCCCCACGCGAGCATAGTCGCTCTTGTCTCAACACGATGACCATCGTACCGACCATGCGAGGCACGGGTGCGGCGCCGATTACCTTACGTGAATACGGATGTGGCGCCTGAGTATCTGCTCAGGCGCCATGTCGACACCGGAGCAGCGCATGAAGAAGAAACACAATACGGCCGTCCCCGACTTTTCCCGTAAGCGCCCGGTGCCCGGCACGCCGTCCACCGCCGTCGGTGAGAAGTCCACGCAGCCGAGCCCGCGGCAGCCGCAAAAGCCGCCCACCACGGCGAAGAACGGCGGGCGTCGCGGCACCTGATCGCATGGTGGGGGAGGGCCGTGCAATACGTTCGGCGAGTATTCCCTCACGGTGGAGTAGCGGGCGTGGGGGAATCCCCGATGCCGGATGGTCACCACAATGCGCATAGTTCAGGGCACGTTGTGACGGGCGGATTACCATTGCGAGAATGTCAGGAACGTGCCCGATCGGGCTTTTCAGGGGAGGTAATGCGAATCGTGGCGAATGCGCTGGCAGTGCATCAGGAGAACGAGGTGTCGAACGACCTCGCGCGGCTCGTCGTGGAGAGTGATGCGCGCTTTCGCACGCTCGCCGAATCGTCACCCGCCGGCGTGTTTCTCTGTAGGGCAGACGGCACGCCAACCTATGCCAACGAGCGGCTGCTCGCGTGGCATGGCATCACGTTCGATGACTTCATCACCGGCAAGCAGCTCGAACGCGTGCACGCCGACGATCGGGCGCGGGTCGTTGCCGGCATCGCGCGAAGCGTTGGCAAGCCCGACGGGTTCGACGACGAATTTCGGATTGTCGTGGATGGCCACACCAAGTGGATTCGGGTGCAAACGCGGGCGGTGCTGTGCCCGGAAGGCACAACGGTCCTTGGCACCGTCGGTGCCGTGTATGACACGACCGCCGAGCGGCTGGCCGCGGAAGAACACGAGCGCCTGCATGCGCAGTTGGAGCAGGCCCACAAGCTGGAGTCGCTCGGGCGGCTCGCCGGCGGCGTGGCGCACGACTTCAACAATCTGCTGGTCAGCATTCTCGCGAATGCCTCGCTCGCACGGGCCGTGCTCCCGCTGGACCATCGCGTACAGGAGGTGCTCGCCGACATCGAGCGCGCGGCCGTCGAGGCGTCGCAACTCGCACGGCAGCTGCTGGAGTATGCGGGGCGCGTGCGCATCGAACGACGGAACGTCCGCCTGAACGATCTCATCGCGGATCTGCCCCGTCGGTTGGGGGCGCAGATACCGTCCGCCGTGTCACTCTCGATTCAGCTCCCTCCCGCCTCACCCATCGTCGACGGCGACGATGCGCTGCTGCAGCAGGTCCTCGTCAGTTTCCTCACGAACGCGGTGGAGTCCCTCGAGGAGGGGCGGGGACGTGTGGATATCGCCGTGTCGCGCGAGCACCTGGATGGGGCGGCGTTGTCGCGCTGTCTGTTGGGGACTGCGCGAGAGCCGGGCCCGTTCGCGGTGATCAGCATCCGCGACTCCGGCAAAGGCATGAGTGACGAGGAGCTGGCGAACATGTTCGATCCGTTCTTCTCGACGAAGGAGCCGGGGCGAGGACTTGGGCTCGCGGCCACGCTGGGTATTCTGAACGGACACGACGGGGCCATCGACGTCGCGTCGCAACCGGGTGCCGGCACTACGGTCCGCGTGATGTTGCCGGTCGTACGTGAGCGTGCGCTGAATCACCGCACGCCGGCCCGTGACGCGTTTTCGCGTGCCGGGTCGGGCGTCCTTCTGCTGGTGGACGATGATGATGGCGCACGTGTGGCGACACGCCGCATTCTTTCGCGGGGCGGGTTTGCGGTCGTCGAAGCGGTGAATGGACAGGCGGCGCTCGAGCAGTACGGCCAGATGGCGTCGCCGCCACGGGCCGTGGTGCTCGACCTCGTCATGCCGGTCATGGGTGGCGCCGACTGCTTGCGTGAGCTGCGCGCGCGAGGCAGCACCGTCCCGGTCCTCCTCATCAGCGGCTACGACGCCGACGCGTCGGCGGACGAGTTCATTCGACTCGGCGAGGCCCGCTTTCTGCCGAAACCGTACAGCGCGCGGGAACTGCTGGACGCTGTGCACGAAACGCTCACCCCCGCCTAGCCGGCATCCGGTTCACCGGCATCCGGTTCGCCGGCATCCGGTTCGCCGGCATCCGGTTCGCCGGCATCCGGAGTGCCCCGAACGCTGCCACCCGTGGGCGGGCCCGGGTATTCTTCCGGATGCCTGTTACCTCGCTGACCGACGGGACGTTCCCCGTGACGGTGCTCGCCCATCCGGGACTCGTCGTCGTGGATGTCTGGGCCGAATGGTGCACCCCCTGTCGGGCGCTGGTCCCGATCTTCGAGACACTCGCCGAGCGCTATGACGGGCGCGTTGGCGTGGCGAAGCTCGACGCCGATGCGAACATCGAAACCGTGACCCGCTACGATGTCCGCGCGCTGCCCACGGTGCTCATCTTCCAGGGCGG